>JANXNS010000115.1 GCA_025353965.1 Aquihabitans sp. | reverse complement strand
ACCTACATGCGTACCGACAGCACCACGCTGTCGGAGACGGCCCTCAACGCGGCCCGCACCCAGGCCCGCCAGCTGTACGGCACGGAGTACGTGCCGGACAAGCCGCGCACCTATGACCGCAAGGTCAAGAACGCGCAGGAGGCCCACGAGGCCATTCGCCCGGCGGGGGAGGCGTTCCGTACCCCAGAGTCGCTCCGCAACGAGCTGCGCTCGGACGCGCTGCGCCTCTATGAGTTGATCTGGAAGCGCACGGTTGCTTCGCAGATGGTGGACGCCCGGGGTCAGTCGGTCTCGGTGCGCATCGGCGCGACCTCCTCGGATGGTCGTGACGCAGAGTTCGGTGCCTCGGGCCGGTCGATCACGTTCCCCGGTTACCTGCGGGCCTACGTGGAAGGCAGCGACGATCCCGATGGCGCGCTGGACGACCGCGAGACCCTCCTGCCGGTCCTCACTGTCGGCCAGAACCTGCCCCGCCCTGAACTGGAGGCCAAGGGCCACACCACGTCGCCGCCGGCTCGCTTTACCGAGGCCTCGTTGGTCAAGCGCCTGGAGGAGCTCGGCATCGGTCGGCCTTCGACCTATGCATCGATTATGCAGACCATCCAGGACCGCGGCTACGTCTGGAAGAAGGGCACCGCGCTGGTCCCCACGTGGACTGCATTCGCGGTGATCAACCTGCTGGAGCAGCATTTCGGGGACTTGGTCGACTATGCGTTCACCGCCCGAATGGAAGATGAGCTCGACGGCATTGCGCACGGCCTGGTGGACCGTGAGCCCTGGCTGAACAAGTTCTGGTTCGGCGACGCGGCCGGTGAGCTGACCGATGATTTGGCCGACGTGAACCCCGGCGCCCCTGGCCTCAAGGTGCTGGTGGAGCGAGGCAAAGAAGGCATCGACCCCGCCGAGATCAATGTGGTGGGCCGGTTCCTTACGCCTGACGGCGAAGAGATTCTGGTCAAGCCCGGGAAGTTCGGTCCGTACCTGAAGAAGGGCGACGAGTCCGCCTCCATTCCCGATGATCTCGCCCCCGATGAGCTCGATGTGTTCAAGGCCATAGAGTTGCTCTCGGCGGGCACCGGGGATCGGGTACTCGGCACGGACCCCGAATCGGGCCTCGATGTTGTGGCCAAGGCCGGACGCTTCGGACCCTACGTCCAGGTGGGCGAGATGCCCGAAGGCAAAGGCAAGATCAAGCCCGAGGACAAGCCCAAGACGGCCTCGCTCTTCAAAACCATGACGGTCGAGCGCATCACGTTCGAAGACGCAATGCAGCTGCTCTCGCTCCCCCGCACCGTGGGCCTGGACCCGGGCGATGGCGGTGCCATCCAAGCCATGAATGGCCGGTACGGGCCGTACATCAAGAAGGACTACGTCGACGAGACCGGCGCCGCCAAGTCCGAGACACGGTCCCTCGAAAACGAGGAGCAAATCTTTGACGTGACCCTCGAAGCGGCGCTCGCCATCCTGGCCACCCCCAAGCAACGCCGAGGCCAGACCGCCGCTGCTCCGCTTCGCGAGCTCGGGGTAGACCCTGTCTCGGAGAAGCCGATGGTCCTGAAGGACGGCCGGTTCGGCCCGTACGTGACCGATGGCGAGACCAACGCATCGCTGCGCAAGGGAGACGAGGTCGAGACCATCACGGACGAGCGGGCCTCCGAGCTGTTGCAGATCCGCCGTGATGCCGGGCCAGCCAAGAAGAAGGCGGCCAGGAAGAAGGCCCCCGCCAAGAAGAAAGCTGCGGCCAAGAAGACGCCAGCAAAGAAGAAGGCGGCCGCCAAGAAGGCACCTGCGGCCAAAAAGGTTGCGGCCGCGAAGCAGACGGCGGTTGTTCCCGACGATGACGACGACGCCCCGTTCTGATGGGCCGATTCGTGGTGTTCGAGGGGGGCGAGGGGTCCGGGAAATCGACCCAGGCCCGGCTCCTGGCCGAGCGCTGGGGGGCGGAACTCACCTTCGAGCCAGGCGACACCGAAGTGGGTGCTCGCTTGCGGGCCCTCTTGCTGGACCCCGCAACCGGCGACCTGGACCCCCGGGCCGAGGCGCTACTCATGGCCGCGGATCGGGCTCACCACGTGGCTACCCGGATCCGGCCAGCGCTCAACCGGGGCCGGGACGTGGTGTGCGACCGCTTCGTGGGCTCGTCGATCGCTTACCAGGGCTACGGCCGTGGCCTGGGGGCCGAGCCGGTGGCCGCCCTCTCGGCTTTCGCCACCGGCGGGCTCACCCCAGACCTGGTCGTCTTGTTGAGCGTGCCCGCCGACGTGGCCGGTGAGCGCCTTGCGGCCGCGGGCGTACCGGATCGGTTGGAGGCGGCGGGCGATGAATTCCACCGCCAGGTGGGCGAGGGCTACCTGGCCCAAGCCGCCGCCGATCCTGACCGGTGGGTGATCGTGAGTGGCACGGGCAGTATCGATGACGTGGCCGTTCGCGTGGTCGAAGCGATCGATGCTCGTCTCCCCAGTTCGGCCTCCCGGCCGTGAGCGCCCTTGAACTTCGCGCCGGTGACGCGTGGAGCGACGTGGTGGGCCAGGACGTGGCGGTTGCGTTGCTCCGAGGTGCGGCGGGGCCAGAGGTCGTTCACGCTTGGTTGTTTCTGGGCCCGCGCGGGTCCAGCAAGCGGGCTGCAGCGCGGGCCTTTGCGGGCGACCTACTGGGTCAAGAAGCCGAGGCTGCGGGCGACGCCGAGGGCGCGGCCCGGGCCCGAGCCCTGGCTAGAGCGGGGCAGCATCCCGACCTGATCGTGGTTGAGCGGTTCGGCGCGTCGATCCTGGCCGATCAGGCCAACGACGTCGTGATCGAGGCCAGCCGTTCAGCGGTGGAGGGGCACCGCAAGGTCATGGTGCTGGACGAGTTCCACCTTGTCGCCCCGAACGTCGGCCCCAAGCTTCTGAAGACCATCGAGGAACCCCCGCCGGGCCGGTTCTTCGTTGTGTTGGCCGAGGAGATCACCCCAGACCTGGTGACCATCGCGTCGCGCTGTATTCGGGTCGACTTCTCGCCGGTCCGCCCCGAAGTGCTGGCGGCCCGGCTCGAAGCAGAAGGCATCGCCCCGGACCGCGCCGCTGAGGCGGCCTCCTTCGCGGGAGGGGATCTGGAGCGGGCCCGGTTGCTGGCCACCGACGATCGCCTGGCGCTGCGCTTGGCGGCGTGGCGAGGTTTGCCTGGGCGCCTCGATGGCAGCGGGGCAACCGCAGCGGTGGCGATCGACGAATTGCGAGCGGCGATCGACGATGCCGAGGCGCCCCTGAAGGCCCGTCAAACCGCAGAGGCGGCCGAGATGGCGGCCAAGGTCGAGCGGTACGGCCAGCGGGGGTCCGGCGCCGCAGATCTGGACAAGCGCCTGAAGCGTGAGGCCCGCCGGTTCCGGGCCGACGAGTTGCGCATGGGTCTCGGGTCGTTGGCCGCGGCCTACCGCGATCACCTCGTGGTGGCGGCGGACCCAACCGCCGCGCTGGGCGCGCTCGCCGCGGTGCAGGCGGCAGCCGAGGCGCTCACGTTCAACCCCAACGAGGAACTTCTCCTCCTCTCCCTCGCCCTGAAGCTGCCGTCGTCGATCTAGCAGCTTCTCTTGACGGAGCCTCGTCGGTTACGGTGACCGTTCCCATGCCCGGGTAGCTCAGACGGTAGAGCAGCTCACTCGTAATGAGCAGGTCAGGAGTTCGATTCTCCTCTCGGGCTCCACTTCGCTTCGTTGGTGCGCAGGCGCTCGGCTGATCCGACCTGCGGCGTCGACCGTGGGGACCTTGGCCCCGGTGAGATCTATCGGAGTTTGACGCGTTTGGGGTTTGGAAGGGGTTGAGAGTAGTTGTTTGTCTTGTATAAGTGTTTTTCTGGGTGTTTTGGTTGTTGTGGTGACCGAACAGGTGTACGATCAGGGCATGGATGTTGTGGCCGCAGTTGACGATGTTTCGGTGGCGGTGACTGGTTTGATAGTGGCGGAACGCGATGGTTTGGGCGGGT
>JANXNS010000174.1 GCA_025353965.1 Aquihabitans sp. | reverse complement strand
CCGGGTGACCGAATGGGATTGGCCCCGGATACGCGTGGAGATTTTGGTTGAGCGAGATTCCCAGAAGGGCATTGTGATCGGCAAAAAAGGCTCCGTGCTCAAGGCCGTGGGAATCGCCGTGCGGTCCCAGCTTCCGCCGGGGGCATTCATCGAACTCTTCGTGAAGGTCGACAAAGACTGGCAGCGACGCCCGAAGGCCCTTGAGCGCCTCGGCTACTGAGGTAAGGCGGGGGTGGTGATGCGGCGCAAGAACGCTTCCGCGTCGGCGCGGTCCTTGGTGCGGGGGAGGGGCGGCAGCGCGTTCAGCAGCGCCCAGCGGTAGCTCTTGGCTTTGGCGAGGCGCGGGTCGAAGACGGCCACAACACCTTCGTCGGTTGCGCTGCGAATCAGTCGTCCCGCTCCTTGGGCCAACATCATCGCGGTTCGCGGTAGGTCGATCGTGCGGAAGGCGTCTGCCTTGGCCCGTTCTCGGCGCGCTTGAAGCAAAGGCTCATCGGGCCGGGGGAACGGCAGCCGGTCGATCGTGACCAACGAGAGGGTCCGGCCTGGCACATCAATGCCCTGCCAAAAGCCCATGGTGGCGAACAACGAGGCGGATTCGTCGGCGGTAAACGCGGCCACCAGCGCGGGCTTGGGCAGATCTCGCTGGCCGAAGATGGGCGTCGACAGCCGGGGGCGTAATGCGTCTATGGCTGCATCCATGGCCCGGTACGACGTGAACAGGGCGAGGGTGCGCCCGCCCGCGGCGGCGATGAGGGCGGCAAGCTCGTCGTGCATGGCGGGCTCGAAGGAGGGCTCCCGTGGGTCTGCCAGGTGGGCGGCGCAATACAGCAGGCCGTTGGTCTCGTAGTCGAATGGGCTGCCGACATCTATCTCGTCGTGGTCATTTGCCTCTAGGCCCAAGCGCTGGGCCATCCCCTCGGGGAGGGTCGCACTGGTCAGCACCGTGGGGCGGCGCTCCCACAGACCGGTCCGGAGGAGGTCCGCCACATCAATAGGGGCAACCCGCATCTTGGCGTTGTGGTCGGGCCCCTCCACCCACGCCACCGACGTTTGCGGTACTTCAAGGGCGGCGGCCACGTCGACCATGAGCCCGGTGGTGAGCTGCATGGCCCGCGTCTTGCGGGTGCCCACGTCGTCGCCAGCGTCGTCGGGCACGGCTCGAAGCCCATTGGCCACTCGGTCGAGACGGGAGCGAGTAAGGGTCAACGCGTCGGCAATGTCTGCATCGAGCGCGCCGCGGAGGCGCCGCCCGACGTGTTGGCTCAACACGGCGGAAAGCATGGTGGCCGAGGTCTCCACGTCGTCCACCAGGCCCGGATCTTCGAGGATGGCCCGCACCGAGCGGGCCAGGTTTTGGAACCGGCCCGCCGAGATTTCAAAGCCGCAGGTGTCCGACACGATGTCTTCGAGCTGGTGGGCTTCGTCCACCACCACCACGTCGTGCTCGGGGAGCACCGCGCCATCGGTGGCAAGGTCGAGGCCGAGCAGGTGAAGGTTGACCACGACAATGTCCGCCTCTGCGGCCTCCTTGCGGGCCATCTCGGCGAAGCACACGTCTCCCTTGGGGCACTTGCGGGCTCCCGGGCATTCCTGCGCGGACACGCTGACCGCAGACCAGGCCTGATGAGTGGGCTCGGCGGCAAGCTCGGCCCGGTCTCCGGTGCGGGTCTGGGTGGACCACAGCTTCAGGGCGCTGAGTTCGGTGGGGGAGGCCCGATCGGCCAAGCCATCCAGCGCCATCTGACCGGCGCCGGAAATCTCGGCGATGCGCTGTTGGCAGATGTAGTTGGAGCGTCCCTTGAGGACCGCAAAGCTGAAGTCGCGGCCCAGATGTTCCTGCAGGAACGGCAGGTCCTTGCCGGCCAGCTGATCTTGTAGTGCCTTGGTGGCCGTGGCCACGACGGTCCGCTGCCCCGAGAGAATGGCGGGCACGAGGTAGGCCCAACTCTTGCCCGTTCCGGTGCCCGCCTGGGCTAGCAGGTGGCGGCGATTGCTGAACGCGCTGGCTACCGCGGCGGTCATTTCATCTTGTGGCTTACGCCGCTCACCGCCGGGGGACGCGTCGGCCAAGCGCCCGAGGGCAGCAACGGCACGATCGGCAACAAGCACCTGTCGAGGGTACCGGTCACCCCGGTCACCATTGGTGACCAGGGTCATCCACCATGGTTCCGCCTCGGGCCTCGAAACTCACGGCATTGAGGCTCGAGCTGTACACGATGAGCCTGGCAAACAACGCCAGCCAGGTGATGATCGCAAACACCGTCCCGAGCGGCCCGTAAAGCGCTGAGGTTCTGGCCACCAGGTGCGGGAGGTACACCGTGCCCACCAACTTGAGGATCTCAAAGCCGATACCCGCAGCGATGGCGCCTGGGAGCAGGTCCTGAGGCGAGACGCGGCGCGTGCCGAGGCCCCAAAACATCCACCAGAACAACCCCACCTCGGCCAACAGACCAACGGCGATGGCCGCACCGGTTATGAGCACAATCGGTACTTGATCGGGGAGGTAGTTCAGCGCGCCACCCAGGCTGATGACTGCGGCAAAGCCAACAGCCGCAACCACCAGCCAGGCCAGGCCAAGAAGCCGGTCCTTGATGCCCGCGGCATGTTCATGCCAAGGCGCCCGGACCCCATGGCGGAGCGCGACCGCCACCCCAGAGCCAGACCATGCCAGCCCCACCAAACCAATGATCGACGCGGCCTGGCGGTTGTTGGAGGCCGTTTCAATGGCTCGTTCCATGGTGTTCGCGGCCCCGCCGGTGAGCCCCAGGTGTTTGATGATTTCCGCGGGCAAGTTGCTATTCCCGGCGGCCAGAAAGCCGACCACGGCGATGGCCACCAGCACTAGGGGAAACACGGCGATGAAGACCGACAGGGTGATTCCTGATGCAACGATGCCACCGTTGATCTCGCTCACCCGTTCCTGCACAGCCAATGCCCGAGCAAGCCAGGGCCAGCGTGCTGCCCACGTCCGTAGCTTCTCCTTCATACGTTCTGGTCCTTCAGTTCGGGGTGTTTCATCCTGCACCGGCCATGGCCGTTTGGCGCAATGAGTGGGCGGTAGGTTGCCACCCGTGGATCTCACCGGTATTGACCCTTCCCGGATCCCGCGCCACGTAGCCGCGGTCATGGATGGCAACGGTCGGTGGGCCACTCAGAGGGGGCTCAAACGCACAGAAGGCCATGCTGCGGGCGAGGAAGCGCTGTTCGACACGCTCGACGGAGCCATTGAACTGGGCCTGGATTGGTTCACGGTCTACGCGTTCAGCACGGAAAACTGGAAGCGCCCGGCCGATGAAGTCCGCTATCTCATGGGCTTCAACAAGGGCATTCTTGATCGCCACGCGGAAGACCTGCACGCTCGCAATGTTCGGATTCAGTTCATTGGGCGCCGTGACTGGCGGGTACCGAGAGGTGTGGGCGGGCGGATCGACTGGGCCACCGACCTCACCAAAAACAACACCGGGCTCACCTTCACCATTGCGTTCAACTACGGCGGCCGCGCCGAAATTATTGATGCGGTGAAGCAGCTCGTGATTGACGGTGTGAAGCCTGACAAGATCGACGAGAAGGCCATCCGCAGCCGGATGTATGACCCGTCGATGCCCGATCCCGAGCTCATGGTGCGAACATCGGGCGAGTTCCGAATCTCCAACTACTTGCTCTGGGAACTTGCCTACAGCGAACTGGTTTTTACCGATTTATTGTGGCCGGATTTCCGCCAGCAGGACCTGGCCGATGCCATTCGCGAGTACCAGGCCCGCGATCGCCGCTTCGGCGGCGTGCAGTCCGGCTAAGGCGATATGGCGCTCTACCGGGACCAAGGGATTGTGTTGCGCACCCACAAGTTGGGTGAGGCAGACCGAATCATCACGCTCATGACCGAGCGCCACGGCAAGGTTCGAGCGGTGGCCAAAGGGGTGCGCAAGACCAAGTCCAAGTTCGGTGCCCGCTTGGAGCCAATCAGTCACGTTGCCCTGCAGCTCTACGAGGGTCGCGAGCTAGACATCGTCACCCAGGCGGAGTCGATCGACCATTTCAAGGCCATTCGCGAGGACCTCGATCGCCTCACCCGAGCGGTGACCATGTTGGAGGCGGTGGATCAGCTCAGCTTGGAGCGCGAGCCCAACCCGGACCTCTACCGAATGTTGTTGGGCGGATTGCGGACGGTGGCGGCCAAGAACAGCGCCCTGGTGGTGGCGGGTTTTCACTGGAAAGTGCTGGCGCTCGAGGGCTTCGCGCCAATGGTCGACGCCTGCGTTGTGTGCAACACCCCCGATGGTCTGGTGGCCTTCGACCCAACCGAAGGCGGGCTCCTCTGCGCCGAGCACCGACGAGGTACCCGGGTTTCTCCGGAGGCGATCGAGCTCCTTCAACAGATCCTGGGCGGGCGCCTAGCTCAAGCGCTGGAGGCCGAGCCGTCATCGGCCACCCATGAGGTCGACAACCTGGCCAACCGGGTCATGGAGCATCACCTAGAACGTCGCCTCCGCTCGGTCGGCCTGCTCGAATAGTCCTCAAGCTGCCCGGCTACCGCCACGGAGCTGCGGCCCGTCGCCGCCATGCTGGCTCCCTGCTCGGTTGGCTATTGGTCGATGGGACGCCAGGACTTGGCGTTGTCGTCCCACTGGACCCAGGCCCCGACTTCGCGGTCGTACTGGATGTAGGTGTTGCGGGCGCTGTCCCAGGTGGGGCTGTCTGGGGCTTGGCCCGGGTACCCCTGCTGCGCTGGGTATCCACCCGGTCCGGGGCCCTGCGGCCAGCCGGCTCCGGGGAGGTCCGTGGTCATGCCGGGGACTTGGATGGGCGAGCCCATGGCCGATTTGCGGACCACAAAGGTGGAAGCCGCCATGTCGCCCACCCGGCGGTGGCCCTTGGAGGAGAACGCCGTGATCAGCCCGACGAGGGCGAAGCAGAACGAGTCGACAAAGAGTAGGAGCCAGCGGAGCAAGTTCCAGCCGAAGCCCACACGATCGCCGTTTTCCCTGACCACCCGAAGGCCGATCAGGTACTTGCCGATGGATGCGCCGGTGAGCCCTTGAAGCACCAAGAGGTTGGGCGAGGTGCTCAACACGCTGAGTAACTGAAGTTGTCCAAAGAGTGAGTTGCCGTCGGCGCCGGTGAAGCTGTAGGCGGTGGTTCCGACCGCGATGCAGAAACTTGAGTCACTGGAGAAGATCTGCCCCGAACCGGTGCCGCGATTGTTCTCGAACGTTCCGCTGGAACCGTCGGTCCCGAAGGTGTTGTCGTTGATGTCGTTACAAAAGGCCGTGGCCGATGCGTCGCTGGCGAATGTCCGCGTGTCGGCCTTGGACCGAGCCAGCGGAATGAGCAGCGCCAGCAGAACGATCAAGCCAATGAGCCCGTCGATGAAGTACGCAAAAATGCGACGGCCCATCACTGCGGTCGGGTCGGTCATGGTTTGTGCGTAGGCCACGGCGGCACACTACGCGAGGACCCCTCATGCGATGGCGACCCGGATCGGAGTTAGGACCTCGGCCTCTAGGCTGCTCACCCATGCCAGCGCCGACTGCCGATCCCACCCTGTTCGACAGGGTCGTCAACCTCACGAAGCGCCGCGGCTTCGTCTTCCCGTCGTCGGAGATCTACGGCGGCTTCCGGTCCACGTATGACTACGGGCCCATTGGTGTCCTGCTCCTGCGCAACGTGAAGGACGCGTGGTGGCGCTCCATGGTGCAGCTTCGCCACGATGTGTTGGGCCTCGACGCCGCCATCCTTTCGCCGCCCGCCGTGTGGGAAGCCTCCGGCCACCTAGCCAACTTCACCGATCCGCTGGTGGATTGCAAGTCCTGTAACGAGCGATTTCGGCTGGACAAACTGGACGACCCGCACACGTGCCCCAACTGTGGAGCCAAGGACTCGTTCACCGAGGCCCGCAACTTCAACCTCATGTTCAAGACCCACGCCGGCCCGGTGGAGGGTGCTGGTCACGACGTATTCCTGCGGCCCGAGACGGCGCAGGGCATGTTCACCAACTTCCTCAACGTGCTCCAGACGAGCCGCAAGAAGCCGCCGTTCGGTTTGGCTCAAATCGGTAAGTCCTTCCGGAACGAGATCACCCCCGGCAACTTCGTCTTCCGCACCCGCGAGTTCGAGCAAATGGAAATGGAATTCTTCGTTCCGCCTCACGAGGCAGACCATTGGTACGACTACTGGCGGGCTGAGCGCTTCCAGTGGTATCTCGATCTGGGGATGCCAACGGAGCTGATTCGTCTTCGTGATCACGCCGAGGATGAGCTCAGCCACTACTCCTCTGCCACCGCAGATGTGGAGTTCCTGTTCCCGTGGGGTTGGGATGAACTCGAGGGCATTGCCAACCGGGGAGATTTTGACCTCAAGGCTCACGCCGCCGCATCGGGCGAGAAGCTGGACTACTTCGACCCGGCCACCAACAGTCGTTACACACCCCACGTGATCGAGCCGGCGGCCGGGGCCACTCGCACGATGATGGCGTTCCTGCTGGCTGCTTATGACGAAGAGGAAGTGCGGGGTGAGACCAGAACGGTGCTGCGGCTTCACCCCCGTTTGGCGCCCTACAAACTTGCCGTGCTCCCGCTATCGAAGAAGCCGGAGCTCACGGGCCCTGCGCAAGAATTGTTGGCCACCCTGCAGCCTCACTTCATGTGCGATTACGACGAGACCCAAAACATCGGTAAGCGGTATCGCCGCCAAGATGAGTTGGGAACTCCGTTGTGTATCACGTTCGATTTTGAGTCCGTCGACGACCACGCGGTCACCATCCGCGAGCGCGATTCCATGGAGCAAGAACGGGTGCCGTTGGAAGGCATCGTGGAGCACATCCGCACCAAGCTTGGGCTCTAGGTCAGCAGCAGATGATCGTTGCCGCAACGGAACGGGCAGGCAACTTCGCCTCGTTCGACGTGCGTCCCTGGCAGTGGGCGGCATTCCTCACGCTGATTGTGGTGCTGCTGGTGGCAGACCTGCTGCTGGTTCACCGAGACGCGCACGTGATTACGTTCAAGGAAGCGGCGATCGAGTCCGCTATTTGGATCTCCATTGGGGTGGCCTTCACCGGGGTGGTGTTTGCGTGGCACGGGGCGCAGCCCGCCGGGGAGTACATCTCCGGGTTCTTGCTGGAGAAGTCGTTGTCGATCGACAACGTGTTTGTGTGGGCGGTGATTTTCAATTACTTCGCGGTTCCCGCCAGGTATCAGTTCCGCACACTTTTCTGGGGCATTTTTGGAGCGCTGGTTCTCCGGGCCATCTTCATTTTTGCCGGTATCGCATTGATCGAGCGCTTCGAGGCCGTGCTCGTGATCTTTGGGCTGGTCTTGCTCTATTCGGCCTGGAAGATCGCGTTCCACGACGAGCAGGAGGTGCATCCAGAGTCCAACCCGGTGCTGCGCCTCGTCCGCAAGGTCTTGCCGTCCACCACCGAATACGACGGCCAGAAACTCTTCACGATCGAAAATGGCAAGCGTCTCGCCACGCCGCTCTTTGCGGTGTTGATCATCGTGGAAACTACTGATGTGGTGTTCGCGGTGGATTCCGTTCCTGCGGTACTCGCCGTATCTCACGAACAGTTCATCGTGTTCAGCTCAAATGCCTTCGCCATTCTTGGGCTGCGGTCGCTCTATTTCTTGCTCGGCGGTATGCAGGACAAGTTCCGCTATTTGAACGTTGGGCTTGGGGCGATCTTGGCCTTCGTGGGTACCAAGATGCTGGCCGGCTACTTCCTCGGCTGGCACCCGCCTACGTGGCTGTCGCTGGTGGTGATCGTGGTCGTCCTGACTGTCACGATCACGGCCTCGCTGCTGGCCGACAAGCGTGACGATGCCCAGGCGGACCCAGCGGGCGCATAAGTCGTGGGTTTGCGGTGCCCGCCCCCTAGGCTTGCCTAGACCGGGGGGGAGTATCCCTAACAGCCGCATCGTCAGCACGGTCGCTCAGGTGGCCCGGGGCGGCAGGCTTCTCACTCAGAGGAGCGGAGAGACTCCCGGCTGAATGTCACGTTTTCTGACTCAGCCGGAGACTTCTTTCTCATGTTCCCTGTCCTTCTTGCCGCAGCCTCGCCGGCCACAGACAAGTTCGTCGACCTCGATATCCACCTGTGGGAGTGGGGGGCGCTCATTGCCTTCATTGTGACGTTGCTCGTGGTTGACTTGCTGCTGGTGCACCGCAAGCCCCACGACATTTCGTACAAAGAGGCGGGCATTGAGTCGGCCATTTGGATCAGCATTGGCGTGGCGTTCACCGGCGTGATTTATCTGATTGGCGGGGACGCCCAAGGTGGCAAGGCCGCCGGCGAGTACATCTCCGGGTTCCTGCTCGAGAAGAGCCTGTCGGTCGACAACGTCTTTGTGTGGGCAGTGATCTTCAGCTACTTCGCCATTCCGAAGAAGTACCAGTTCCGGGTGCTGTTCTGGGGCATTTTTGGCGCCCTTGTACTCCGTGCGGTCTTCATCTTCGCTGGCTCGGCGCTCATCGAAAGCTTCACCGTCACCCTCGCCGTATTCGGCGTCATTCTTCTCTACACGGCCTACAAGCTGGCCTTCCAAGAGCAGACCGAGGTAAATCCAGACAAGAGCATCGTGCTGCGGGCCGTTCGAAAGATCGTGCCGTCCACGGACCAGCTCGACGGTCAAAAGTTGTTCACGATGGTAAATGGCAAGCGCTTGGCCACGCCGCTCTTCGCCGTGCTGGTGATGGTGGAGACCACTGATGTGGTCTTCGCCGTGGATTCCGTGCCCGCCATCTTCGGCGTGTCGCGAGATCCATTCATTGTGTTCAGCTCGAACGCGTTCGCCATTCTCGGGCTGCGAGCGCTGTACTTCCTGCTGGGCGGGATGCAGGACAAGTTCCGCTATTTGCACTTCGGCCTGGGCGGCATTCTGGCGTTCGTTGGCGTCAAGATGCTGCTGACCTTCTCGGCCGAGCAGTTCGAGTTGCCGTCAGCAGATTTCCACTTCCCCACATTCCTTTCGCTGGGAATCATCTTCGGGATTCTCCTCATCACCGTCGTCGCCTCGCTCATTGCTGATAAACGGGATTCCGCCACCTCGAAAGGCGGTGGCTGATCAGGCTTGGTCTGTGCGCTGGTACCGTCCGGCCCATGTTGGTGCCCGCTCTCGATCATCGTCTCGGCCCGCGTGCGGTCGTCGTGGCCTGATGGGAATACTCGACGAAGACGTTTCCCGGGTTCGGGAGAGCGCAGACATCATCCAGGTCATCACGGCCCACACCCAGCTGAAGAAGGTCGGGTCCAACTGGAGCGGGCTGTGCCCATTTCACGGCGAGAAGTCGCCATCGTTCTCGGTCAACCCGGAGAAAGGCGTCTACTACTGCTTTGGCTGTCAGGCCAAGGGAGACGTGATCTCCTTCGTCCGGGACATGGAGCACCTGGATTTCCAAGGTGCCGTGGAGCAACTCGCGGGCAAGTTCGGCATTGCGCTGCGTTACACCGACAAGAACGAGGGCGATCGTCGGGAGGCCCGCGGCAAGCTCCGTGACGCCATGGAAGCAGCGGTTGACTGGTACCACGACCGGCTTCTCACTTCGGCCGACGCGGGAGCGGCCCGTCACTACCTTCGTGAGCGAGGTTTCGACAGCGAAACCGTGCGCAAATACCGGATTGGCTGGGCGCCCGACGATTGGAACCAGTTGGTTCGAGGGCTGAAGTTCCCACCGAAGGTCCTGCGCGATGCGGGGCTGGGCCGTGAGAGCAAGGCCGGGGGTACCAACGATTTCTTCCGGGCCCGGATCCTTTTCCCGATCTTCGATCCGCAAGGCGATGCCCTGGGCTTTGGCGGGCGCATCC
Source organism: Aquihabitans sp. (assembly GCA_025353965.1). Taxonomy (GTDB): domain Bacteria; phylum Actinomycetota; class Acidimicrobiia; order Acidimicrobiales; family Iamiaceae; genus Aquihabitans. The sequence continues at coordinate 5,363 of JANXNS010000174.1, read as the reverse complement.
TCCCGGACGCAGCCCCCCTGCGTGACGGTCGGAAGCCAGCCAAGTACCAGAACACCCCGGAGACCACCCTCTATCGCAAGAGCAAGGTTCTCTACGGCTTGAACTGGGCCAAGGATGAGGCGGTCAGGACCAACGAGGTCATCATCTGCGAGGGCTACACCGACGTGATCGGCTTCGCCAACGTCGGCCTGAACAGGGCCGTGGCCACCTGCGGTACCGCCCTCACCGACGACCACGTCCGGACGCTCCAACGCTTTGCCCCCAAGTTGGTACTGGCCTTCGATCCAGATTCCGCCGGCCAAGCCGCGGCCGACCGGGTCTATGAGTGGGAGAAGAAGCATGAAGTCGAGGTGGCGGTGGCGGCCCTGCCCGCGGGGGCAGACCCGGCAGATCTGGCCCGCTCAGACCCCGAGCGTCTGAAGCAGGCCATTGAAAAGGCGACCCCGTTCCTGGGTTTTCGGGTCGAGCGGATCTTGAGCGCCGCCAACCTTCGCACGCCGGAGGGACGGGGGAAGGCCGCCGAGGTGGCGCTCACCGCCATTGTCGAGCATCCCAGCGAGTTCGTACGTGATCAATACGTCATGGCCGTGGCTGACCGTTGCCAGCTTGATCCTGACCGGCTGCGCTCCGCGCTTCGATCTGGCGGCATCCGCCCGGTGGTACGGGTTGCGCCCGCGCCGCGACGGCGTCAACGGGCCGACACGCCTGAGACAGAGGCACTGCGACTCGCCGTGGCCAAACCTGAGGAAATGCTGCCGCTCCTGAACCCGGTCCTGTTTCTCGATCCTCGGCACCGGATCGTGTTGGAGGCGCTGTTGGAGGCGGACGGAGATCTCCACGTGGCGACGGAGGCGGCTGACCCGTTCCTGGCTGATCACTTGGCGCGGTTGGCGGTGGAGGAGACGACCGCTGAGCCCGACGACGTACGCCGGCTGCTCCTGCGGGAGGCAGGGCTGCGGGTTCTCAGTGAGCTCGAACGGGAGTCGCGTACCGCGGACGACTTCGCTGGCTACGCGGCGGCCATTGGTTGGCTCCACGCCGAGATAGAAGCGGTCGGCCCGAACGCCCATCCAGACAGGGTTCGAGAAGATGAGTTGCTACTGTGGTTGTCTCAACGGGTGGAGGACCCTCATGAATGATGGAGCCACCTCCCCTCGCCTCGATCCAAACGCATGGGAACAGCTGTTAGTCCGAGGCCGAGACCAGGGGACGGTCACACAAGAAGAGGTCTGCGAGGTGCTGGCGCTTGACGTTGAGCGCTTCGATGCAGATCTCGAGTGGCTTCGTGGCGAGTTGGCCCGTCACAACATCACCCTCGATGAGACCGTGCCGCTGGTGGAGTTGGGCGGGCCGGACCCGCTGACCGACGAGGAGCAGGCCGAGGCCGATAGCGCCCTTCACCTAGCGGCGGTTCTGGCCGATCCGCTGGGCGGCATAGATCTTGCCCAAGACGACAGTGAGGACGGCCCCCGTCGTCGTCTCCGGCTCGTCAACGCGGGCAAGGGTGCTGGCAGCGCGGCCGCCAATGCCGGCGGGACGGCAGACCCCGTGCGGGTGTATCTCAAGGAAATCGGACGGGTGGCCCTGCTCACCGGGCCAGAAGAAGTCTCGCTCGCTCGCCGCATCGAAGCGGGTGGTCAAGCCGCGGTACGTCTGGCCGAGCTGGAAGCTGCTGGCCGTGTCGAGGAATTGGCGTTGGTGGACAGGAAGCGCTTGGAGCGCACCGCCCGAGATGGCGAGCGGGCCAAGAGCGATCTCATCCAGGCCAACCTTCGCTTGGTGGTCTCGATTGCCAAGCGGTACGTGGGTCGCGGCATGCAGTTGTTGGACCTCATCCAAGAGGGCAACCTCGGGCTCATGCGAGCGGTCGAAAAGTTCGACTACACCAAGGGTTTCAAGTTCTCCACGTATGCCACTTGGTGGATCCGCCAGGCCATCACCCGGGCGATCGCAGACCAGGCCCGAACCATTCGGATCCCGGTCCACATGGTGGAAAGCATCAACAAGGTCCATCGCATTCAGCGCCAGATGATGCAGGACCTCGAACGCGAACCCACGGTGGATGAGCTTGCGGACAAGGTCGACATGACGGCGGAACGCGTTCGCGAAATCATGCGGATCAGTCAAGACCCGCTCTCGCTCGATTCACCGGTCGGTGAAACAGACGATTCAAACCTGTCCGATTTCATTGAGGACACGCAGGCCGACGCACCGGCGGAGATGGCGGCTCGCAAGATGCTCGGCGATGCCGTGATCGAAGCCCTGTCCGAGCTGAGCGACCGCGAGAAGCAGGTCGTGCGGCTGCGCTTTGGCCTCGACGATGGCCAGGCCCGCACGCTGGAAGAAGTAGGCAAGGAATTCGGCGTCACCCGCGAACGGATCCGTCAGATCGAGGCCAAGACCCTGGCCAAGTTGCGCAACCCACACCGCAGCCAGAAGCTCCGCGACTACCTCGACGGCGACTGATCATGGTGGCACCAGGCCCAACACGGCATTGGGTTCTCGGTTCGTGACGGTGAGGCCCCGCTGCTAGGTTGACCCCTCGCCTTCGGAGGTAGCTCAGCTGGCAGAGCAGCTGACTGTTAATCAGCGGGTCGTGGGTTCGAGCCCCACCCTCCGAGCCATAGGTAACAAGCGAGAGCCGGGCCGAAAGGCCCGGCTCTCATGATTATCGGGTGTTCTCGGAGGGTGGAGCTCGAAGCCGAGGTTGTCGCCAGCATGGCCTGCTGGCTCGTGGTCAGTTGGCGCTGGCCGTGACCTTAGCGACGTCGGTCGCGGTCCCCGGGTCAGCGTCCGCCCTGGTCTTGACGATGGCAATGGCCAAGACGAGTAGGCCAAACAGGGGCTTGGCCAGAAGATCGGCCACGGAGTAACCGGCCTGGCGAACCACCTCAGCAGTGGCTTGGTTGTCGAACACCGATGGCGCGATGTAGGCCAGCGGGTAGGCACTCCAGGTGATCAGCAGGAGCCAGCGCATGCCGCTGACGATCTTGTCGACACCGGCGGGCTGACGGCCCAGGGATTTGCCGAGCTGGGTGAAGAGGACCCAAACGAGGTAAACGAACGGGATGGTTGCCAGCACGCCCCAGACGATGCGGGCCGAGCTGTCGGGGGGGCTGAGCTCGCCGGGCCAGCCGAGCAGGATCATGGCCATCGCGGCGGGGACGAGCTTGGTGAGCAACGTCCGGCTCCGCTCCCAGCCGAGCCGCAGGACGAGCACCAATTCCGCCAGAAGAAGCGGCACGGTCAGGAGCCAATCCACATAGCGGTAGCCCTCGTTGAAGCCCAGTCCCACCTGAGCGAGAGATCCGTTGACGACCTCGAACGAGTTGGTCCACGAATCAAAGATGCGCAGGTAGTGGTAGCCGGCAATGAGCACGACCACCGTGGCGATGGCCAGCGCCGTCTGATAGGCGGGAGCAACTTGCTGTCGCATCAGGATGAAGAACACTGCGCTGGCGAACATGCCCGCGATGACGAGCGAGAACAGGTTGTAGACGAGCTGATACTGACCCGAACTCAGTTGAATGAGACCGATCACGATCCCACCTCCCTTTCATTGTGGACCCCGGCATGGGTGCCGTGCCGCATCTTAGCAAGGTTTAGTTGCATTTCTTCGTTCTGGCATTGACTCACTCGAAACCTCCGCCCCCTCAGATCCGAAGAGGCCAAAATGGTCACGTAGCGGACTCGCTGACTCGAGAAGCTGCGCCCGCGTCTAGGGCCGCTATGGTTCGCCGCCTATGGTCCTCTCGGTACTGGCGCTCATCTCGGGACTCGCGTTCCTGCGCTACGGATTCGAGATTTTGTTTCGGATCCGGCTGAGGGAGGAGTTCACACGGTACGGGATCCCGGGGATTCGCAACTTCGTCGGTGTGATGGAAATGCTTGGAGGCGCCGCGGTCTTGCTAGGGCTTGCGGTCGCACCGTTGGGAGCCTTCGGTGCTGCCGGTCTCACCCTGATGATGATTCTCGGGCTGATCGTCCGCGTCAACATTCACGATGCACCTCGTCTCATGGTGCCCGCCGCGGGGTTCGGCGCTCTGAACGCCGTGCTGGTGGTGCTTTTTCTCAGCTCTTAGCAATTTCGGCCTGGGCTGGTTTGCCGTTCAGGATTGCGGAGACCGTCGACAGGGAGAAAACCGTCAGCGCGGGAAGGTAGCGTTTCACCGGATCTCCGACCTTGATGTGCATGCCGATGGCGCCGAGCATGGCTACTGCGAGGCCGATCGAAGCCGGGCGGACGAGTTTTGGCGCAGCGTGGCCCGCCAAGAGCAGGCCGGCCAGGCTCACCTTTACGGCACCAACCGCATACATCGTGTTCTCTGACAGCCCGTATTCCTGGAACTCCTCTTTCATGTTCGTGGCATCGCCGCCTCGATAGCCGGTGTCCTTGTTGAACCGGTTGAACCAGACGTTCAGGATCCAGAGTGCCGCTGCAGTCTGTGCCAGTTTGCCGATGACGTTCATGAGTGGGGTGGGCCCTTCCGATGTTTAGGTCGCTGTAATCCTATGAGATTGATCGGCGGCCGATGCAACAGGCGTCAATGCGCAGGGCCCATCGCCAGAAGTTGCCCCATGTAGCATCGACCCGCCTGGGGCCGTAGCTCAATGGTTAGAGCAGGGGACTCATAACCCGGTCCCCACGAACGTTGTGCTAGCGACCGCAAACCCTTGCGACAGCATGGGGACGGTCGAGCGTCATGGGTCGAATCTCCTGCTCTTTGCGCGCCAGACCTCGCCGACGTCGTACCCCGACCGTGATAAGGGACAGGGGTGATCGGCCTCCTCGTGCGGGACCCAACCTCTGGCGCATTTCTCGTCTCGCCCTCGGGATCCGCGATCGCCTGAGATGTCCCAACTAGCTTTACCGGGCCGGGGTGGGCCGAGGGGCGGTGAGCCGGCGGGGGACGAACATGAGCGATCAGCCTGGGCCGCAGCAGCCTCCATTCGGTGGTGCGCCGCCATCTCCTGGTGAAGCGGCTCCGCCGCCACCTGGTGCCTATCCGCCGCCTCCGGTTGGCGCATTTCCACCCCCGCCTCCCGTGGCTCCACCGCCCCCCGGTGGGGGATTTCCGCCTCCTCCCGCAGGTGGTCCACCACCGGCGTGGTCGGCCGGTAGTCCTCCACAACCCCCAGACGGCTCGAAGCCGCTGTGGAAGCGGAGGTGGGCGATCGTCACCGCTGTCATTTTTATTCTCGTCGTGGCCGGGGTCGCCGCCGGTGGAAACAAGAAGGACGATGTCCAGACCGAAGCGAAGGTGACCACCACGACGGCGCCCGCGACGACGACCTCAACAACCGAGGCGCCCACGACGACAAGCACGATCCCAGTAGCAACGGTGAAAGCGGAGATCACTGCC
>JANXNS010000160.1 GCA_025353965.1 Aquihabitans sp. | reverse complement strand
TTGGTTGGAAAGCTGGCGGCTATGGCCCCGCACCTCAAAGTTGGGGACCCGCTCGAGCGTGACACCGTGGTTGGCCCCGTCATAACCGAGGCGCACCGAGACCGGATAGAAGCGCTCATCCGCACCGCAACCGACGAAGGGGCGACCCTTGCCGCCGGCGGCAAGCGGCCCGAGATCGATACGGGCTTCTACGTCGCGCCCACACTGGTGGTGGATGCAACTAACCAGATGACGATGGCCCGGGAAGAGGCGTTCGGGCCGGTGATCACGGTGATCCCCTTTGATACCGAGGACGAAGCGATCGAGATCGCCAACGACAGTCCCTATGGCCTCTACGACTACGTCTTCTCCGGCGATAGCGGCCGGGCCATGGCCGTAGCCAAGCTGCTTCGTGCCGGGAACATCGGTATCAACACGCTTCAGCGCAACCATGAAGCCGCCTTCGGTGGCTTCAAGTACAGCGGCGTTGGCCGTGACGGTGGGTCGTGGGGCCTCCACGCGTACAGCGAAATGCAATCCATCATGTGGAAGGGATAGCGCCATGAAGGCCATTGTTTGGACCGGGCAAATCGAGGTTCGCACCGACGTTGAGGTGCGGGACCTCCGCCCCAATGAGGTGCGGGTTCGCATCCACGCCGCCGGGCTCTGCCATAGCGACGTGAGCGTGGTCAACGGGACCATCCCGTTTCCCACGCCGGTCGTCATGGGCCACGAAGGCGCCGGCGTGGTCGAGCAGATCGGCGACGCCGTGCGCAAGGTCAAGGTGGGGGACCACGTTGTGCTCACGACCCTCGGCAACTGCGGTATGTGCGATGCCTGCGACCGGGGCCAGCCCACTCATTGTCGAGACACTGCGGGCAAGCTCAAGGCACCATTCACCGTCGGCGGGGAGAAGGCGTTCCAGTTCGCCAACGCGGGCGTGTTCGCTGAATACACCGTGGTCACCGAGACCCAGGCAGTGGTGATCGACAAGGACGTGCCACTGGCCTCCGCCTCACTCATTGGCTGTGCGGTCCTCACCGGCACCGGCGCCGTGCTCAACCGGGCCAAGCCGCAGCACGGCCAGTCCGCGCTGGTCATTGGGATCGGCGGGATCGGGCTCAACGTGTTGCAGGGCCTGGCCCTGTCCAACTGCGGACCGATCATCGCGGTCGACGCCAACCCGTCCAAGGAAGCAGCAGCCCGCCAATTCGGGGCTACCCATTTCATTGCGGCCGGGCCCGACGTGGACACCGCAGAAGCGGTCAAGGCCATCAGCCCGAACGGTGTCGACTACGCCTTTGAATGCGTGGGCCACCCGGCGCTGATCCGCCAGTCGGTAGACCTGCTCGATTGGGGCGGCAGCGCCATCTTGTTGGGCGTGCCCAAATTCGGCAGCGAGGCCAGCTTCCAGGTCAACACGCTTTACAACGATAAGTCGATCATGGGTTGCCGCTACGGCAGCGCCCGCCCGCACCACGACATCCCGCTGTTCATTGAGCTGTACAAGGCCGGAAAGCTCAAGCTGGATGAGCTCGTGTCAGCCACCTATCAGCCCGAACAGGTGCAAGACGCGCTCGATGCCATGCACGGTGGTGGCCTCAATCGGGCCGTCCTGAACTTCGCCGACTGACCTCTTTTGTCGAGTTTCGTTAGCTGATGGTTCCCTCGCCGGTCTGGACCCGCCACAACGCGGCATAGAGGCCGCCCAGGTCCACCAGTTCCTCGTGGGTGCCTGCCTCGGTCACCTGGCCCGCTTCCATCACGTGGATACGGTGGGCGTGGCGGACGGTGGAGAGCCGATGGGCGATCACGATGGCCGTCCGCCCGGCCGACACTTTGGCCAATGAACGTTGGATGGCCGCCTCGGTTTCGTTGTCCACCGCGGACGTGGCTTCGTCCAACACCAGCACAGCAGGGTCCCGGAGGATGGCGCGGGCAAGGGTGAGGCGTTGGCGTTGGCCGCCCGAGAGCTTCTGGCCTCGTTCGCCCACCACGCTGTCGTAGCCGTCGGGCATGGCGTCTACGAACTCTGCTGCCTCCGCCAGCGTGGTGGCTCGGCGCACCTCATCGTCGGTGGCGCCCGGCCTGCCGTAGGTGAGGTTCTCGCGCACGGTGCCGTGGAACAGGAACACGTCCTGGGCAACAAACCCCGTTGCCCCGCGCAGCGACGAGAACGTGAGGTCCCCAATGGGCTGGCCATCCAGGGTGATGTGGCCTGCGGTTGGCTCGTAGAGCCGCAGCAGGAGCTTGACCACGGTGGACTTGCCGGAACCGGTTGCCCCGACAATGGCGTGGGTCTCGCCGGCGGGCACGTCGAGCGACAGGCCCTTGAGCACCTCGTTGCCGGAGGCGGAGTAGGCGAAGCGGACGTTGTCGAAACGCACGGCGCCCTTCACGGGGAGGGCCAGATCTTGCGTGCCCGGCAGGATCTTGGGCTGTACCGCCAGGAGACCGAAAATGCGACGGCACGAGGCCATGGCCCGTTGGTAGAGGTCCAGCGTCTCGCCCAAGGCGGTGAGCGGCCAGAGCAACCGCTGCGTCATGTACACGAGCATGGAGAAAACGCCGATGGCCAGGTCTCCGCGTAGGGCGGCGCGGCCACCCATGAGCAAGGTCATGGTGAACCCGGCCAGCACCGCCATGCGGATCAGCGGGTTGAAGGCGGTGGAGAACTGAATGGCCTCGCGGTTGGCTTCTCGGTAGGCCTGGCTGTCACCGTCGACCCGCTTGACCTCACGGTCCTCGCCGCTGAACGCCTTGATCGTGGCCATACCACCGATGCCGTTGGTGAGCGTGTCGCTGATCTCCCCGGCGGATGCTCGGACCTTGGCGTAGCGGGGTTCAAGGCGGGTCTGATACCAGAGAGACCCGGCCACAATGATCGGGATCGGCAGGAAGGCCAAGAGGGCCAAGAGGGGCGAGACCACCAGGAATACGAGGCCGACGAATACCACGTTGGCTGCGGTGATGATCAGCTTGTGGGGGCCGAGATCGAGGAACCGTTCCAGTTGGTTGACGTCGTCGTTGAGGACCGTCATCAACCCGCCGGAGGTGCGGTCTTCGAAGTACGACATCTCCAAGGTCTGCACGTGGGCGTAGGCATCCATACGGGCCTCGTGCTCCACCGTCTGGGCCAGGTTCCGCCAGATCACGATGGCGACGTATTCGGTCGCACTCTCCGCAAACCAGATCAGGACCGTGATGATCACCAGGATGGTGAGCTGCTTGAACTTGTCCTCCACCCCAAACAAGCCGCCCACGAACGAGTCCGAACCCTTGGCCACCACGTCTACCGCGGCGCCAATGAGAAGTTCCGGGGCAACGTCGCACAACTTGTTGGCCAGTGAAAATGACCCGGCAAAGATCACCCGGCGTCGATGAGGGCGGGCATAGCCCCACAGCTCACGAAGCGGCGGCGTGGTGGAGAGCGGGATGGCACTAGCGGGAGCATCGGGCATTGGCGACGACTCTACGGGCGCCCCCTAACGCGCTAGCCACCCGTTTTTGGCAGAGTGTTGCCTGGAGCGGCGGCCAGAGGGCCTGTGCAGAGGGTGGATAAATGCGTTCAGGAACCGTTATGGGCCGTCGGATTTTTCGGAGGGGCACCGACGTCGGCTAGTCCGGGGTGGGGTGCCCGCACTACTACTGGGCCCACCGCGAACGCTCAGCGTTACAGCTTCACCGGCGATGGGGACTCACCTGACCTCGTCCTGGATGGGGCGAGTGCGGTGATCGAGCGTGAGGTGGCGCTACCGGGCGGTGCGCTGTTGACCAAGCGGTCCGGGGGCGACACCTGGTCGCTTCCGAACCTGCACCGCGACACCGTGGTGACCACTGACGGTGCCGGTGTCGTGGCCGGCGTTGCCCGCACCTACGACCCGTTCGGTCGCACCACCAGCCAGCCGTTCATCGACAACTCCGCCGGCCCCATGGACGCAGCGTGGCTGGGTCAGCACCAGCGCATGACCGAACACGAAACCGGCCTCGCCCAAACCATGGAAATGGGCGCCCGCCAATACGACCCGGTCCTTGGAAGATTCCTCGAAGTCGACCCTGTCGAAGGCGGCTCAGCCACGGAGGACTACGTCAACGCTGACCCGGTCAACGACTTCGACCTGATGGGGACTTGGAGCTTCAAGAAGTTCTTTAAGCGAGCACTCCACAACCGCTGCGTTCGAGGTGCAATAGCGGCCCGTCGGGGTCGAAGTTTGGCCGGGTCATGGGTTGGGCGCAGGGCCGCAGCCATCGGTGCGGCCGAGGCATGAAGATGAGGTGCGTCTACAACTCCCGCTACGTGCCCAAGGGTGCAGGTACCTGGACTTTCGGCAATGTGGAGGCCGCCAGTCTGGCGACGTTCGTCACGGGAGGAGCGCGCTTTGCTCACCGTCGGCGCGTCCTCCTACAGCGGCGGCAAGTTCATCCGCACGGGCTGGCGGAACCAGTCGATTGGACGTTTCAGCGGCATCTGGAACGTGCTCAAGTTTCTCCTAAGCTTCGCTTGATGAACTCCGGTCCACTGATAGCAGGAATCGCCCTGCTTCTCCTTGGCGGACTCGTCTGGCGCAAGAGGGACGGGTACTTTGCGCCTGAGACCTGGCACCGAAGCCGGATCCTGCGGATCTCGGGCTTGTTCCTCTTCGTTATTCCCGGACTTGAGGGGGAGCGTCAACGAGCCCTTCATCCGGAGAGATTCCGCAGGGTTGAGCGCCTGGCGACTGCGGCTCGCTGGAGTCGGATCTTCTTTGCTGGCGTGTGCCTTCTGGTCGGCGTCGCTCTCTTTGCGGTCGGGCTAGTGACTTAGCGACCCGTCCCGTCGAAGCTGATTCTGCCGGCGATCGCGGATTCTCCCCAGCGTCGATCATCGAAAGGTCTGAACCAACGGCCGGTCGTCGGTCTGGCACGCTTGTCTGCGTGAGCACGACCATGACGGCCCGGAGCGCGTGTCAGGGGACGTGTTGCGCTTCGAGGCCGAAACACGCGTCTAGGCGATCGGGGTTGTGTCGTAGTCACGATCGGGCATCACCCCAGGTCAGGGCACCTGAACTACGGATGCGTGTCGGGGGGTCGAGATTCCTCCAAACCGACCCGGTCGAAGGCGGCTCCGCCAACGACTACGACTACACCAACGCTGACCCGGTCAACGACTTCGACCTAGCAGGTACCTGGAGCTTAAAGAAGTTCTTCAAGAAGGTCGGCAGAATCGCAAAGCGGGGGGTCAAGGTCGCATGGAAGTACAAGTACGACATCGCCCTTACCGCCGCGATGTTCGTGCCCGGGGCCGGATTCGCCGTCGGTGCCACTCGGTTTGCTCGATTTGCCAGCCTCGCCAACCGGGGGCTTCGCGCCGCACGGATCGGTGGACGAGGTATTGGCGTGGGCGCCAATCGCCTGGCGCTACACGCGCCGCACAACCTCGCCAAGCGCTACGGAACTCGAGCGGCTGCGCATGTCGGGAGATGGCATTGGCACACGGGGGCAAGTCGAACAGCGAGCGCGGTCTTCCGGCCTTGGAGACGGCTGTGAGGCAACGACTCATCTTCGAGGAGGGTTCGGCCGAGGTCCGGCTCTCCGTTAGTCAGAAAGTGCTTCGGCGGACTTCATGCAACAATCCCGTGAGGCTGGTGTCGCTTCAAGTTCCGGATGATCCGACCGAGCTTGAGTCCGACATTCGCGCGCTTCTCGCCGAGCTGGTGTCGCTTCAGATCTATTTTGTAGATGCCGCTGAACGAAGGCCAGTGTCCGCTGACGGCCTTGTTCGGTACACGAGTTCGGATGAATGGTGGCTCGGGGATGTGATGTTCGAGTTCGGATCCGGGGATGGCTCGGAGGTCTTGTTCGCACCGTATGCAGACGGCGCCCTCCTTCTGGTCGCGTGTTGCCAGGCTGAAGGGTACGATATGTTCTCAGATATAGTGGAATGCGCTGTCGCTCTGGGGTATGAGTGGGACGGCTCAGCGTGAGGTAGGTCGGGGCGGTGCTTACCTCCGAGTTGGGGTCGTTTCTCTGGGTGAAAGGGGCGCTTCGGATTTCACGGGGGGAGTTGTTGGTGTGATGGTGGTGAGCAGGCGCCTCGATCGATACAGAGGGTCACCGCCACGGCCACGATGGCCCATAGTCTCGTTTTGGACTCGGCGGCGGACCTCGTCGAGACGGGTGTTGGCCAGCTTCACCAGATGAAACGGATCAGCGACCTGGACCGCACTGGGGAGCATCGTGTTGAACGCCAGGCGCCACGGCCCCGACAGGTCCAAAACGGCCCAAACTATGGCGTCAAGCCAGTCCTGGTCACGGTCCGCCAACCAGGCGCAAGCCCCGGTCGAGCTGCGGCCCTCGATCAGATCAAGGAGCTGCCCGGCGTTCACCTCAACGAGCGATGTCGACCAGACCAGAGTCCGCCAGCGGCCGACCCGGGCGAAAAGCACCTCGTCAAGACCCAATGCTTCGACGTCACCAACACGGGCTGGGTCCTCGACCAGCGGGGTCCCATAGGCGATCACGGTGTCATTGATTGTGTGCCAATCACACTCAAGCTCGCGAGCCAAGTCGATGACCGGACGGCCTCGCCGGCCGAAACCGCCAACCACTTCCTCCTCGTATCCGAAGCGCCGTCAACGCACGCAGACCGAGTTGCTGACCCGCCGCGGATGGCGCTGGTGTCAGGGCCGTCTTCTAGGATCTGACGGTTAGTCAGAAACTCGATTCCGCGGAGGCACAAAGACCCATGGGCATGCTCGATGGCAAGGTTGCGATCGTCACGGGGGCCGGCCACGGCATTGGCCGGGGGCACGCCCTCGAGCTGGCCAAGCATGGCGCCAAGGTGGTCGTCAACGACCTTGGCGGCTCGGTCAAAGGCGAGGGCACCGGCCGCGACGCAGATCTCACGGTCGACATCATCAAGGCTCGCGGTGGCGAAGCCGTGTCCAACTATGAAGACGTGGCCGATTTCGACGGGGCCGGCCGCATGGTGGCCCAGGCCATCGACACCTTCGGCTCGCTCGATGTACTCGTGAACAACGCAGGCATCGTCCGAGACGGCGCCATCTGGAACATGAGCGAGTCTGATTTCGACGCCGTGCTGCGGGTCCATGTGAAGGGCACCTGGGCACCGTGCCATCACGCCGCCAAGTACTGGCGTGACCGGGCCAAGAGCGGGCCCTTTGCCGGTCGGGTCATCAACACCACGTCCGGCGCTGGTCTGGTCGGCAACTTTGGCCAGACCAATTACGCCACCGCCAAAGCCGGGATTGCGGGCATGACCCTGACCCTCAGCCTTGAGCTCTACAAGCTGGGCGTCACCGTCAACTGTGTCGGCCCCGCCGCCGCCACCCGCATCACCGGCACCATGCCTGGTGCGCCCGAAGTCATCGAGGCCGATGACGTGCCGGATGGTGAATGGAACCGCATGGACCCGTCAGTGTCGTCGCCGCTGGTGGCTTGGTTGGCATCGGACGAGTCCCAGCACGTGACCGGCCAGATCATTCGGGCCGTGGCGGAGGACATCATGCTCATGGAGGGCTGGACCAACGGCGCCACCTTGAGTAACGGCGGCAAGCGCTGGGATGCCACCAAGCTCGGCAACCAGCTCGCTACCGATGTCTTCCACACCCGGGCTCCTGGCTTGCGCTACTAGCCCACTGGGGCACCGATTCCGAGTGATCGCTCCGGTCATGTGGCAGGCTTCTCGAAGTCGGTCATATCTCTGGGGGACTTGTTCATGACGTCGAAACTCCATGCTGCTCCGCGTGCCTTGCTCGTTCTTGCCGCCCTCACGTTTCTGCTCGCCGGCTGCGGCGACGGTGGTAGCGCGACCGGCTCAGACGGCGCCGCCACTAGCGCGGACGCAGGCACAGTCAAGGGCGCCCTCCGTGTTCCCCAGGACTACAACACCATCCAAAAAGCGGTCGACGCCGCCAAGGCTGGCGACCTGATCCTGGTAGACGAGGGCACCTACCACGAGGCAGTGGACGTGACCACGGCGGACATCACCATTCGCGGTGTCAACCGCAACAAGGTGATTCTGGATGGTCAGTTCAAGTTGGAGAACGGCATCCGAGTGCTCGACACGGACGGTGTCCAGGTCGAGAACATGACGGCAACCAGTTACCTCTCCAACGGGTTTTTCTGGACGGGCTCGGACCGGTACCGCGGCTCGTACCTGACCGCCACCCACAACGGTGACTACGGCATCTACGCCTTCGACGCCTACCACGGCCAGCTCGATCACAGCCTCGGCTCGGGCAGCCCAGACGCCGGTTTCTACATCGGCGAGTGTTACAAGTGCGACGCCGTGATCGACACCGTGATCTCCGAGCACAATGGTCTGGGATACTCCGGCACCAACTCTGGCGGAGACCTCTTCATCGTCAATTCGATCTTCCGGAAAAACCGAGCTGGCATCGTTCCGAATGCTGGCTCCTACGAGCTTTGCTACCCCGGTCGCCGCAACACCATCGTGGGCAACACCGTCTACGACAACAACAACAACGAAGCCCCGGCAATAGACGTGGCCTTGCTGGCCCAGGGCAACGGCATCCTGATAGCGGGCTCGGTGGACAACATCGTGGAACGCAACCTGGTCTTCGACCACGACCGAACCGGCATAGCCGCCGTGCCGTTCCCTGAGGACGACGCCAACGATGTCGCCCCGCCCAAGAGCGAGTGGGATCGCACCTGCGCCTCCACCCGGAACGACAAGATCCCCGCCAAGGACGCCAGCCCCGGCACCATCTTGTGGCATCCCTACGACAACTCGATTCAAGACAACGTTGTGTCCGGCTCCGGCCTGGCGGATCTTGTTTCCGCCACCCTGCCGTCCAAGACGGTCACCGTCGAGAGTCTGGGGAACTGCTTCTCGGGGAACACGTTCACCTCCACCGCACCGACGGACCTTGAGACGTTGTCTCCTTGCGGTGGCCCCACTACCGGTGATTGGTCCAAGGGTGCCTTCGACCTCATCCCGTTGATAGCCGACCAGGCCCCAGCGCCGCCCAAGGACACCTACCGCAAGACGCCCGAGCCGGGCGACCAGCCCACCATGCCCAACGCTGATACTGCCCCCGCCAAGAGGTTCAGCCACCCCGAGAAGGTCGACGTGGCCGCCATCAAGGTGCCCGCGAAGCCGAAGGGCGCATGACCCCAACCCCTCACAGGCGGCTCAAGCTCCGCGTTGGTGTAGCAACCAGCGCGGTGGTCGTGGTGATCGCAGGCCTCCTGGTTATGCAGGCGAACGACAATTCGTCGACGGCAGTTGCCCCGCCCGCCACGGTTGGGCTGGCCCCGGCCGATCGAACCCCGCCGACGGCCACTCCAGCGCGCTACACCGGACCCCAGGGTCGCGTTGGTCAATTCGTGGTTCGTTGCCCGTACAGCCACTCCGGGCCGCACGACCCGATCGTCCACTTCGGCCACGCGGGCCGCTCGCATCGCCACGACTTCTACGGTTCGGCCGCCACCAATTCCACCTCGACCATCGGGGACCTCCAAGCGGCCACCACGACGTGCGACAAGTCCGTCGACACGGCGGCCTACTGGCAACCAACCCTGTATGACCACGATCGGGTTGTGGTCCCCATCGAGGCCCATGCCTATTACCGGGCTGCGCCGGGGGTACCCAAGGAATCGGTCAACACCATGCCCGCTGGGCTGGCGTTGATCGCCGGAGATCAGACGGCCACGACACCCCAGGGGGGCGAGGCAACCGGCTGGACGTGTGGGAGCAACACCGTGTTGAGCGACCACCCACCCACCTGCACGGTCGATGCACCGCTCCATCTGGTGCTGACCTTTCCGGACTGCTGGGACGGGGTCCACCTCGACAGCGTGGACCACACGTCCCACGCCGCCTACTCCACCGGTGGCCGTTGCCCCGCCTCGCGCCCGGTGTCGATTCCCCAAATTACGGTGTCGGTGGACTTCCCGATTTGGGACTCTGGCCACGACCTACGGCTCGCTTCCGGCAACATCTATTCCGCCCACGGGGACTTCTGGAACGCCTGGGACCCTTCCGGGCTGGCGCGTGAGATCACTGGCTGCATTCACCGCGGGGCCGTGTGTGACCTGGCATCCAACCGCGAAGAAGAGGCGTTGTTCTCCTACGGGAGCTGACCTTGAGTCAGCCCTTCAGGACCCGCACTGCGCCGATCATGCCTTTGGTGGTGGTGCCGTGGAGCGAGCAGTAATACGGGTAGTCGCCGGGCTTGTCGAACGTGATCTTGGCCACGGTTCCGGCATCGAACGCGCCAGCCTCAACGGGCTTGAACGCCAAGTCTACCGCCGGGATGATGTCGTGGATGTTCCGGCCGTTGTTGCGAAAGGTGATAGTTGATCCTGCCTTGACCGTGACGAACTTTGCCTTGAACACGTTGTCCAGTGCATCGACCTTGGGGGTCTTGTTCTTGGAGAGGTCGACAAAGGCAACCTTGGACAGATCGAACCCGATCGGGGAGCTCGGATCGGCGGTGGCGGTGCCGTCCCTGCCTATGTCCGGATCGCTACCGCACCCCCCGAGCAAGCCGACGATGAGGACGGTGGTAACGATGGCGGTGACTCCCCGAACAGGCATCGCCGGATGGTAGGTGCTCGTCGGCCCTAAGTTTGACGGCGTTGTGAGCGACCAAGACCAACACCCTGATTTCATCCCTGGCAGCGCCGAGACGGTGCCGTCTGAGGAGCGAGCGTTCTATGTCGACGAATTCGCGGGGGCAACGGTTGTTGTAGCCCTGGCCGAGCCTGGCCCCGCCACCGTTGGCTCGATCAGCCGAGCGGCCACCGCGTTGGCCGGTGGCGGTTCCCGGCTCGTTCTGGTGGTCGGAACCGCGGCCGACACGATCGGCGGGGATCGGGCCGGGTTGGCGGCTGCGCTTCCGTCGGCTCCGGTGGTGCTCACCGGATCGGCCGACCGGGTGGGGACCCGCAGCTCGGACTGGATGGCCCGCCTCTGGCTGGCGATCACCGACCAGAGCGAGGTCGTGGTCGAGGTTCCGGCTGGCACCGAGTCTTTGGTGGCCGCGGATCTCGCCGCGGACCTTCGAGCCCTCAAGCTGGTCTTGACCGACCCTGGCGGCGGGTGGGGAAGCCCAGCCAAGAGCTTTGTGGACGTGCACGATCCCGCCCGAGGTTTTGAGGCCGCACTGGCGGACCGCCAGGGCGGCGCCATTGTGGCCGCGGTTCGCACCGCGCTGGCCGGTGGGGTCACGAGCGTCAATCTCTGCCCGCCAGAGGCCATCGATCAGGAACTCTTCACCTTCGATGGCGTCGGTTCCCTCTTCACCAGTGGCGACTATCTACAGCTTGATCCGATCAGGGTCGACGATCTCCCGGCAGTTGAAGGACTCGTTGCCCAGGGCACCGCCGACGGGCTACTGCGGCCCCGCACGCGCTTGGAAGTGGCGCGGCTGGCTGTCACTGGCCTGGGAGCTCGGGTGAAGAGCAGCGGTCACTTGGCCGGTCTCGTAAGTCTGGACCGCGCACCGTATGAGGCCGAGCGCTTGGGCGAAGTTGCCTGCCTCTACACGGTCAGCCGGTTCTCCGGGGCGGGGGCTGGGGGCCTGCTGGTGGACGGCCTGGTCGAGCGGGCAGGACAACTGGGGTTGGAGGCCATCTTCGCCGTGACCGTGTCGGCCGAGGCCGCCGCGTTCTTTGCCCGCAAGGACTTTCTTGAAGTCGACTCCGATCGCCTGCCCCCGGCGAAGTGGCTTGGCTACGACACAGAACGCAGGGCACAGGCCCGCTGCTTCTGGCGCCCAGCGGGTTTCTGACGGATCGTCAGATACCTGTACGCTCCCGGCATGGATCTGCGGTTCTCGGACGAGGACGAGGCATTTCGGGCCGACGCCCGGGACTGGCTCACCACTCAGCTCAGCGGGGTCTTTGCCAATGTGCGCGGCCGTGGTGGCCCCGGTGACGAACACGTCTTGTTTGACGAACGCTTGGTCTGGGAAAAACACCTCGGCGCCAGCGGATGGAACTGCGTTGGTTGGCCCACCGAACACGGCGGTCGCGGGCTGGGCCTGCACCAGCAAGTGATCTGGTTTGAGGAATACGCCCGGGCGGGCGGCCCGGGTCGCCTCGGTCACATCGGCGAGGGCCTGGTCGGACCCACGATCATTGCCTTCGGAAATGAAGATCAGCAGCAACGTTTTTTGCCGGGCATTGTGGCGGGCACAGAGCTCTGGGCGCAGGGCTACAGCGAACCCAACGCGGGTTCGGATCTGGCCAATATCTCCACGCGGGCCGAGCCCGATGGTGACGATTGGTTGATCACCGGGCAGAAGGTCTGGACCTCGCTAGCGCATTTGTCGGATTGGGTTTTCGTGCTGGCCCGCACGGACCGCAACGCGGTGCCCAAGCACCGGGGGATCTCTTACTTCCTGGTTCCCTTGCGCCAAGCCGGCGTAGAGATCCGGCCGATCCGCCAGGTCACCGGAACCAGCGAATTCAACGAGGTTTTCTTTGAGGGTGCCCGAGCCTCGGGGGTAGACCTCGTGGGCGGAGTGAACAACGGCTGGAAGGTGGCCATGGGCACGCTGGCCTTCGAGCGCGGTGCCTCCACCCTCGGCCAGCAGATGGCGTTCCGCAACGAACTGGACGACGTCCTCACCGTCGCCCGAGACAACGGTCGTATCGATGATCCGGTCATCCGTCAGCGTCTGGCCCAGGCCCATGCTGGGCTGGAGATCATGCGCTGGAACACCTTGCGGGTGCTGTCGGGGCCCGACGGATCGGTACCCCCGCCCGCCGCCATGATCACCAAGCTCTATTGGGCCAGTTGGCACCGAAGCCTCGGCGAATTGGCCATGGACGTGCTCGGTCCTGTCGCCACGCTGGCCGATCAAGCGGTGACCCCTGGCCATGGCTATGAACTCACGGCATTGCAGCGGCTCTTTCTCTTCACCCGGTCGGACACGATCTACGCCGGGTCCAACCAGATCCAACGCAACATCATCGGCGAGCGGGCGCTTGGCTTACCGGCCGAACCCAAGGTCGTCCCCAAGGCTCCTACCTCCGCTCCAACCTGAAGGTGATTCGTGCCCGCTCCTACTCCTGACTACGTCCCCGGCCACGGCCTGCTCACCGGCAAAACCGTGGTGATCACCGCCGCCGCCGGCACCGGGATTGGCTCGGCTGTTGCCCGCAAGGCCATCGAAGAGGGAGCGACGGTGCTCATCTCGGACTTCCACGAGCGCCGGCTCGGCGAAACCGCAGATCGTTTGGCCGAGGAGACTGGCACCAGGCCGGACACGCGGGTCTGCAATGTCACGGTAGAGGCCGAGGTGCAGGGTCTGGTGGACACCGCGGTCGAGCGCCTCGGTGGGATCGATGTGATGATCAACAACGCCGGGCTGGGTGGTTCTGCCCTGCTGGTGGACATGACCGACGAGCAATGGTCGACCGTCCTCGATGTCACCCTCACCGGCACCTTCCGCTGCACGCGGGCGGTCCTGCGCCACATGACCGGGCGGGGGAGTGGCGTGATCGTGAACAACGCATCCGTGCTCGGTTGGCGGGCCCAGGCGGAACAGGCGCACTACGCCGCGGCCAAGGCCGGGGTCATGGCGCTCACCCGTTGTGCCGCAGTGGAAGCGGCGCCGTTCGGCGTCCGGGTCAACGCAGTGGCGCCCAGCCTGGCCATGCACCCGTTCCTGGCCAAAGTCACCACCGACGAACTGTTGGCCGAGCTCACCGAGCGAGAGGCCTTTGGCCGCTACGCCGAGCCCTGGGAAATCGCCAACGTCATGGTCTTCCTGGCCAGCGATTACTCCAGTTACATGACCGGCGAGGTAGTCCCCGTCAGTTCCCAACGAGCCTGACACCGACCACGAGCAAGGATGACACGATGGCCGAGACAGTGTTCGAAGGAATCGACGCAGTGCGGGCCGCGGTGGGCAACCACCTCGGTTTCAGCGACTGGACGACCATCACCCAGGAACAGGTCGACACCTTTGCTGAGGCGACCGGTGACCATCAATGGATCCACGTCGACGTGGAGCGGGCCAACGCGGAGTCCCCGTTCGGCGGGCCGATCGCCCACGGGTACCTGACCCTGGCGCTCACCAATTTGTTCCTCCCGCAGGTCGTGGAAGTCCGTGGGATTTCGCTCGGCGTCAACCGCGGCACAGGCAAGATCCGCTTTCCGGCCCCGGTACCCGTCGGCTCCCGGCTCCGTGCTGGCGTGGTGCTGGCGTCGGTGGCCGACGTGGCCGGCGGGATCGACACCAACATGGTGATCACGGTCGAACGCGAAGGGGCCGACAAACCAGTCTGCGTGGTGGAGAGCCTAAGCCGCTACCTCGCCTAGATGGATCACGTGTGCGCAGGCGGTGCGTAGGGCAGGGTTGGGTCCGTGACGAGCCCGTTTCCCGCTCCCGACCGGCATCGATGCCCATTGTGCGGCGCGGTGTTGACGACCTCGCAGTGCAATTCTTGCGGCGCCGAACTGGCCGGACCGGGTGGCGAGGAACTGTGGGCTGTCGACAATCAGCTCTACCAACTTTCGCTGCGGCGTCGGGCGCTGGCTGAAGGTTTGGCTGTGAGGCCGCCGCCACCGGCGTGGGCCGCACCACCGGCTGGTTCCCATCCGCCCTCGGTTCGGCCGCTCCCGCCGATGATGGCGCCGGGTGGCCCGTCGCTCGCGGTGGCACCGGCTCCCGGCCCCGAGGTGTCCTCAATCCTGCTGGCTCTTGGGGTCACCCTTTTGGTGGTAGCCGCGCTGGTGTTTGCCGTGGTGTCATGGGATCACCTCGGGGCGGTGGGCCAAGGGGCGTTGTTGGTGGGACTCACCCTGGTCGTCGGATTCGCGACCGACCGCGCCGCGCGCCGCCGCCTCACGGGGACCGCGGAGGCACTGGGCGTGTTGACGGTGGTACTCGGACCGTTGGTTGCACAAGCGGTTCGGATCACGGTGAACCTCCCGGCCACGAATGACCGAACGTGGGCCAATGCCATCAATTGGTCTTGGTGGCCGTTCGCCCTCACGGTGATTGGCGTGGCGGCCATTGCCTTTGGGCGACGGGTTGGTGTGCGGAGCGCGCAGCACCTTGGCGTGGTGCTGGTCCAAGTGGGCCTACCGGTTTGGGTGGCGCTGGCTCCGGTACCGGTGACCGCGATGGCTGGAGTTTTGGTCGGTCAGGCAGCCTTGGTGGCCCTTGGTCCGCTGGTCTGGCAGCGAACCCACCCGACGGCAGGGACTTGGGCCCTCGGTTCCGTCGTGGCGTGGGGATTGGGCCTGCTGTTGGCCGTGGGGTCAGCCCTGCAGCTCAACCTTGGAACTGCTGAACACGTGTGGTCAACCGTCGCCTTGGCTTTGGCGGCCGTATCGGCCGCGTCGGTGGCCTGGCGGTGGCGGGCTAGGCCAACCTTGGCCGACCCGGCTGCGTTCGGGGCCACTGCCGCGCTGCTCCTGGCCAGTGGCAGGCTCCTGGTGGGCTGGGCGCCGGACGTGACCTGTTGGCCGATCTTGGGATTCGGCGCCGCGCTCGGCTTGGCCCTGGCCAACCGCTTTGGTGGTGCTCGGGCCGCGTCCATTCGAACCGTGTGTTGGCTGGCGGCATCGGTGGCGGCCGCGCCCGTGGCTGATGGCACGATCGCGGTCATGGGCGCTGCGGGCGTGGCGGGCGCTCCTTGGCGGCACGTTGCATCAGCGGCGGTCGTGACCGACACCGGGTTTGGGCTGGCCCCGGCTTGGGCTTCGTCCCTCGCTGGGATTGGCGCCCTCGCGGCGGCGGTGGCCGAGCAACGCCGCGTCGGCCGCCCGATGGCCGCCAGGGCGTTGGTAGCGCTGGTCATGCTGTCGGTCCTTGTCGTTCCGGCACTGGCGGGTGGCTCGGTCGCCGTCGTCGCGTTGGTCACCCTGGCCGCCGCCGTCGGGCTCGGTGCCGCCGCATGGCAGCCCAAGGACCGGCGGTTGCTGGCGGCGGTTTCGCTGGCGGTCTTGGCATTTGCGCTGGTCTGGGCGGCTGGCAATGCCGGCTTGGTGCTCGTGGTCGGCGCCGCGGCGGTGGTGCTCGGCCTGGCCGCTGCCGCTCGTGGCGTGGGGGCTGGCGATGTGTCCTTGGCCGTCGGCGGGGCGCTGCTAGCGGCGTTTGCGCTCCCTGCCGAAGTGGGATGGGCGGCGTGGGCGTTGGGGACGGGGCCAGCCTGGTCGTGGGCGGTTGCATCGATTGCCGCTGCAGTGGTTGGCGTGGGGCTGGTGACGGTTGGCCGTCGGCTTCAAGTGGCGGCGCAAGGCGGTGCCGAGGGCGCGGCCGCGTCGGCCGGTGCGGCGGTGTTGGTGCTGGTCCATGTCGGCGCCCTGGCGTCCATAAGCACATCCGGCTCAGGTCCGCGGGAAGCCGCGGCTGCGACGGCGTTGGCGGTCGGTGTGGTCGCGCTGGCGACAGTGGCTGCCTCGCTGGTTCGGTTGGTTCGGTCCTGGTGGCTCTGGGCGGTTGCGGCCGGGGTCGAGGCGGTGGTTCTGGTGTGGCTGCGGCTGTGGCAATCGGACGTCTCGATGGCGGAGGCCTACACCGTCCCCGTTGCCGTGGCGCTCGCTGGCGCAACCGTGCTGGGGGCATGGGCTACCGCTGGCCGGTCTTGGGCCGTCATGCGCTTGCGGTCGTCGTGGTCACTTGAGGGCCCAGCTTTGGCCATGGCGGCGGGGCCCACTGCGCTCGTTGCCCTTGGGGATCCGGGCCTTACCCGCCAGGTGATTGGGCTGAGCCTTGGGGCAATCATGTTGGCGGTAGGCGCGGCGCTTCGTCGGCGGGCTCCGCTCGACATTGGGGCCGCCACGGTCGTGGTTTTGGGGCTCCAGGCCCTCCTGCCCTATGCGGCTGACGTGCCCCGGTGGATCATCCTCGGAGCGGCTGGTGCCGTGTTGGTTGCGCTTGGGGCAACGTTCGAGGAGCGACGCCGGGACCTCAACCAGGCCAAGCGCCGGTACGCCGCGCTTCGATGACGCGAGACTTGTGGGCATGAGCGACGTGCATCAGTGCCCCTTCTGCGAGCTGCGATTCATCAGCCTGGCGGAATTGAAATTCCACATTCAGCTCGACCACCCGGACCGTGAGGTTCCCGAGCGCCGCTACTAGCGGACCTAGCGGGTGAGCAGGACCGACGAGCCGTGGCCGAAGAGCCCTTGGTTTGCGGTGATGCCCGACGTTGCCCCTTCTACCTGACGGCCGGTGGCCTGGCCTCGTAGCTGCCAGGTGACCTCGCAAACCTGGGCGATGG
>JANXNS010000223.1 GCA_025353965.1 Aquihabitans sp. | reverse complement strand
GTCGTCTACAACGTGAGCGGCATCCACTGGCTCACGGGCGGGAGCGAGGTGGGCAAGTTCTTGTCCGGCATCTTCGGCTGGGACCCGGCCCCTTCGGCCCTGCAGTTCCTCGGCTATTGGGGCTACCTCGTGCCAGCCATGGTCTTCTTCTTCCACGAGGGCCGGAAGAAGGTCGTTCCGGTCGTCGCCTCGGTGGAGTCGTCTCCGGTGCCTGCGACGCCGGAGCCCGCTACTCGTTAGCGTTGTCTCCCCTGCTCACGTCGAAGGCACCTCACATGCGGAAGTTTCTTGCGGCCCTCGTGGTCGCCGCGCTCCTTTCGGCGCTGGCCTCCTGCAGCAGTGGCGACGGTGGCCGGACCGGGTCAACGACGGGACCGGCGAAAACCACCTCGACCACGCTCTTAGGGTCCACCAAACCGGGGGGAACGGCCGCCGACTACGCCGCCTCGCTCACGGTGGGCCTCACCCGAACGAGCGGCAAGCAAGAGTTGCAATTATCGAAGACCGAGGCTGGCTGTGTGGCAGAGGTCTGGGTGGCGGTGATGGGCGCGGCGGTATTGGCCGATAAGAAGGTTGCCCCCGCCGACCTCGAAAATCCGGACTTTGCCTTCCCAAAACTCGGTCTGTCCCTCGATCAGGGCTTGAAGATGGTTGACGTTTACAGCACCTGTCACGTCAACATTTTCGAGCAGTTCACTGCGGTGCTGGCCGAGGGTCTCGACGCCACCCAGACGGCTTGCCTCCGGGCCAACCTGACCGACGAGGTGACCCGTCAGTTCCTGGCGGCAACCCTGGTCTCAAACGCGACCTCGGCGGACCTGTCGTCCACCCTCGACAAGATCGATACAACCTGTCGCCTATCGCCGGGATCACCCACCTCCGGCGGCTGACGCGGCAAACCCGGCCGCAGCTGCGGCCCGGCGAGATGTCCGAGGTGGTCCGTAAGGTGACGGGGTCAGCTCACTCGACTTGTTCTCCGAGCCCGTACGGGCATGGTTCGCGTCGTCGTTCCCCGCGCCCACGCTGGCTCAGGAAGAGGGCTGGCCCGCCATTGCCGCCGGCGACCACGCGCTGATCCTGGCGCCCACTGGTTCTGGCAAAACCCTCACCGCATTTCTCTGGGGGATAGACCGCCTACTCACCACGCCGCCACCGGCGGGCAAAGCCCGCACCCGGCTCCTATACATTTCGCCGCTGCGGGCCCTGGCGGTGGACGTGGAGAAGAACTTGCGGGCCCCGCTCACCGGTATTGGCCATGCGGCTGAGCGGCTGGGCCTGGCCGCGCAGAACCCAACGGTCGGCATGCGCACGGGCGATACCCCCGCGGACGAACGCCGGAAGTTGGTGCGAAACCCGCCAGACCTCCTCATCACTACGCCTGAATCGCTCTACCTGATGCTCACCTCGGCCGCCCGCGAAACGCTCGTCAACGTGGAAGCGGTGATCATCGACGAGATCCACGCGTTGGCGGCAACCAAGCGCGGCTCGCATCTCACCCTCACCCTTGAGCGGTTGGAACAGATCTGCAACAAGCCACCACAACGCATCGGGCTCTCGGCCACCCAACGCCCGCTGGAGGAGATCGCCACGTTCCTGGGCGGCTTCCGGACTCCAGAGCAAGGCGCGGTACCAACGCGGCGGCCGGTCACGGTTGTCGACGCAGGCATGCGCAAGGTGTTGGAGATAGAGGTGGTGGTCCCCGTGGAGGACCTCGGCGCCCTTGGCACGATCGTCGAAGACCCGGTTGGCGGACCGGCGGCGGCTGGGCCCCAGCGCCGCTCGATCTGGCCCGCCATGCACCCCAAGCTCTTGGAGTTGGTGCAGGAACACAACTCAACGCTCATCTTTGTCAATGCCCGACGGTTGGCGGAGCGGTTGGCCACCCGCCTCAACGAGTTGGCCGCTGAGCAAGCCGCAGTGGCTGCGGGGGCACTGCCTGGGACGAGCGACGCGGTCCGTTTCTCAGGAGCAGAGTCCATTGGGTTGCCCCCGGCGGAGGAACTGGTGAAGGCCCACCACGGTTCGCTGTCGCGTGAGCGTCGGCTGATCATCGAGGACGAGCTGAAGTCCGGGAAACTGAGGGGTTTGGTGGCCACTTCGTCGCTCGAGCTCGGGATCGACATGGGCGCGGTGGATCTCGTCATCCAGGTCGAATCACCGGGCGCAGTGTCGCGCGGTTTGCAACGCATTGGCCGGGCCGGGCACCAAGTGGGGGAGCCCAGCCGAGGGAAGCTATTCCCTAAGCACCGGGCAGACCTGGTGGAGGTTGCGGTCGTGACTCAGCGCATGCACGACGGGTTGATCGAGCACACCACTTACCCGCGCAACCCGCTGGATGTCTTGGCCCAGCAGGTGGTGGCCGCCTGCGCGTTGGACGAGTGGGCGGTCGAGGACCTGGCCGCCATGATGCGGCGGGCGGCCCCGTTCGTGGAGCTCAGCCAGGACGTGTGGGAGGCCGTGCTGGACCTCTTGGCCGGGCGCTACCCGTCGGACGAGTTCGCGGAGCTTCGGCCGCGCATCGTGTGGGACCGGGTGGCCGGGACGGTGCGCGGCCGAGCCGGTGCCCAGCGGCTGGCGGTCACCAGTGGCGGGACCATTCCGGACCGTGGGCTCTACGGCGTGTTCCTGCCCGACGGCACCCGGGTGGGCGAGCTGGACGAGGAGATGGTCTACGAGTCCCGAACGGGCGAGACGTTTCTGCTTGGGGCTTCAACCTGGCGGATCCAAGACATCACTCATGAACGCGTCATCGTCACCCCGGCGCCGGGCCAGCCCGGGAAGATGCCGTTCTGGCATGGCGATGGTCCCGGTCGGCCACTGGAGTTGGGCGCAGCCCTTGGCGAGTTCGTGCGAGAAATTCGAGCAATGCCGGAGGCGGCGGCACGGGAACGCCTAGCCACCCGCCACGATCTGGACGACTGGGCGGCCACCAACTTGCTCGGGTATCTGGCCGAGCAGGCGGAAGCAACGGGAGCCGTTCCCGACGACCGGACGATCGTGGTGGAGCGGTTCCGGGACGAGATTGGAGACTGGCGGATCTGTGTGCTTAGCCCGTTTGGCGCGCAGGTCCACGCGCCATGGGCCATGGCCTTGCGGGCTCGGCTGGCGGAGCGTTGGGGGCTGGACGTGGAGCTCATGTGGAGCGACGACGGGATCGTGCTCCGGCTCCCGGAGGCGGTCGATCAGCTCCCCATCGAAGAATTGCTCATCGACCCTGATGAGATCGACGAGATCATTATCGGCCAGCTTCCGAGCACCGCCATGTTTGCCGCCCGCTTCCGTGAGGCGGCGGCCCGAGCGTTGCTGCTGCCTCGCCGCCGACCAGATCGGCGGACGCCGCTGTGGCAGCAGCGGCAGAAGGCGGCAGACCTGTTGGCGGTTGCCGCCAAGCATCCGAGCTTCCCCATCTTGTTGGAGGCCACCCGCGAATGCTGCAATGACGTGTTCGACCTCCCGGCGTTGCGGGGCCTGCTCCGGGACCTCCGATCGCGCAAGATTCGGATGATCACCGTGGACACACCGTCGGCATCACCGATGGCGTCGTCGTTGCTGTTCGGCTGGGTGGCCGTCTACATGTACGAGGGCGATGCCCCCCTCGCAGAGCGGCGGGCCGCGGCACTGGCGCTGGACCGGGACCTTCTGCGCGAGCTGTTGGGGGCAGAGGAACTCCGGGACCTGTTGGACGCAGACGTGCTGGCTGACCTGGAGGACGAGCTCCAACATCTGGCGGAAGGGCGCCGGGCCCGAGATGCCGATGAGGTGCATGACCTGCTGCGGATTCTTGGTCCGCTTACCGTGGAGGAGGCCGCGGCGCGCTGCACGGCTGACCTTGCCCTGACTGTTGTTGCCGCCGTTGCTCGGCTGATCAGGGAACGACGGGTCATCACGGTTGGTATTGCCGGGGAGGAGCGCTGGGCGGCGGCGGAGGACGCTGGCCGTCTGCGCGATGCGCTCGGCTGCAATGTGCCCATTGGCCTGCCTGCGGCCTACACGGAATCGGTCGAAGCCCCACTTGAGGGCCTGATTGTCCGTCACGGCCGCACCCACGGTCCCTTTGTTGCTCGGGACGTGGCGGGCCGGCTGGGCATCACTGTCGATCGGGTCCGTCCGCTGCTGGACACGCTGGTGGTCTCGGGCGCGCTGGTCCGCGGCGAGTTCCGTCCCGGCGGGGCCGAGCGGGAATGGTGTGATCCCGAGGTGTTGCGTCAGTTGCGGCGGCGGTCGTTGGCCGTGCTGCGCCGGGAGGTGGAGCCGGTCGACGGTGCTGCGCTGGCGCGCTTCTTGCCTTCGTGGCAGGGCGTAGGTCAGCCCCGCCACGGGCCGGATGGTTTGGTCGAGGCGCTCGGCGTTTTGGCGGGCGCATCGTTGCCTGCGTCGGTGCTGGAGACCGACGTTCTGCCGGCCCGGATGCAGGCCTACAACCGAGCTGATCTGGACGCGCTCTGCACGTCCGGGCAGGTGGTGTGGGTTGGTGCTGGCCCACTCGGATCCGGGGACGGGCGGGTGCGGTTGGTGTTTCGCGATCAGGTCGATGTGCTGGTGCCTGAGCTTTCGGTCGACGATGCGCCGGAGGGTCCCGTGCACGAGGCGCTGCGAGCCCATCTGGCTGATCGGGGTGCGTCGTTTTGGGATGACCTCGTGCGTGCTGCCGCGGCGGCCGAGACGGACTACGACGAACCCACGGTGCTGGCCGCGTTGTGGGACCTCGTCTGGGCGGGCGAGGTCACCAACGATTCCATGGCACCGCTTCGAGCCTTCATTGCCGGCGCGCCGGGGAAGCGCTCGTCGGCGGCCGCCAAGCGGGCCGGCGCCCGGGCCCGGCCGCGGCCTGGCCGGCTGTCTCGGCTTGGTCCCCCTTCCGGCGCGGGTCGCTGGTCCTTGGTCGCCCCGCTGCGGTTACCGCTGCCCGGCCAGGCGCTGGCGACGCCCACCGAGGTTGCCCATGCCCGGGCGACGCAACTGCTGGAGCGCTACGGGGTGCTCACCCGCGAGGCAGCGCTCGGGGAAGGCATCGAGGGTGGTTTTGCTGGGGTCTACCCGGTTCTCAAGGCACTAGAAGAGCGCGGGGCCGTGCGGCGGGGGTACTTCGTGGCTGGGCTTGGCGCGGCGCAGTTTGCGCTGCCGGGCGCGGTTGATCGGTTGCGGTCTGCTCGGGAGGCCCGTCGGACCGATGCGCTTGGTGGCCGAGACGGTCGAGGTGGATCGGACCGGGAAGATGTTGTGGTGTTGGCCGCAACCGATCCGGCTCAGCCCTACGGCGCGTCGTTGCCGTGGCCGCCCACTGACGGCCGCCCCGCTCGCGCCGCGGGCGCCTTGGTCGTGATGGTCGACGGTGAGGCCGCCGTCTATGTCGAGCGTGGTGGACGCAGCCTGCTCACGTTCCCCGCCGCAGTGGTGGACGATCGCTGGACGGGAGCGCTCGCTGGGGTGGTCTCCGGAGGGCAGCGCCGCTCACTGGAGTTCGCCCGGATCGACGGGGCCCCAGCCCGCGAGTCCAACCACGCCGACACCCTCCGAGCCGCCGGCTTCGCCGACGGCTACAAAGGCCTAATCCTGAGGGCCCGAGCCCGCTAACCGTTGCCCCAGGGCTGGCGCTGGGCCTGCATCTGGGTCTGGGCCTGCAAAACGTTTCTGAGTGCAGATCCGGCAACCAGTGGGCTTTGCACCGAAACGAGTTTTCGTGCAGGTGTTTGCGTGCAGTCATGCGGGTTTTTGTGCAGACGGGATTGGGAGAATGACGTTGCTACCGCAGCCGGAGTGGAGCGCGACGCGGTCGGCGTCTCCGGTGCGATCGGCCTGACACTGTCGCGTGGAGTCTCCGCTCCGACAGACCCACGCGATGTGTTCGGGGTCGCCAGCGCCTCCCCCGCAGCGCGGGCAGGTCATGGGGGTTCCGGGGTCTATGACTACTTCGTCCGCCCCTGGATGCGGGTGGACTCGGAGTTTGTGACCAACGGTGAAGGCTCCGCCCTCGCAAACGGGACACGTAACAAGGTGCCTTACGAGGGCATTGATAACCTTACGGGCGTCATCGACACTCAGCCCCTCGACTTCAGTGGCTGCGAGCTTGGTTGCGGTTTCGATCTTCACGCTTCGGACGGTACTCACGGCGCCGAGCCATTCGCGTCGATCAGCCGAAGCCGCCGTCGAGTCCGATCTGTGTAAGGAACGTGACCTTGCCGTTTCCGATGCCGACGATGATCGCTGAGAACTCGTACTCGCCCTGACATTTGAGTTGCTTGCCGGAATAGCCTGGAGAGTTCCCCTCGATCTCGATAGAGCAAGGGGTCGTGACGATCGATCGGAACTCGTCCTCGGACATGCCGAGGTGGAGACGCCGGTACTGTTCCAACGTCGCGCCCGTCGGCGCTGGAACCGTCGTGGGAGGGGGCGGGGGGGCCGTCGTGGTTGTTGTTGGAGGCGCCGTGGTTGTTGGCGGGATCGTCGTACTTGTCGTGGTACTCGTGGTCGTGGACGTGCTGGTCGACGTTGAGGTGGTCGAGGTCCTGGTCGACACCGCTCCTTCGCCCGACGAACCCGGGGAACAGGATGCCAGCGCAATGGCGCCGACCGCTAGGAACCACAGACTCCACCGCTGCATGGGCAGTAATCATAGAGGCTCGGCTGTCACTCATGCTCAGATGCCTCGAAGGTGAAGGTTCCCCGAGCGACGGTGCGAACCGTCTTCTGCATGGGGCCGTAAACAGCGTGGAACTCGAACGAGTAGCGCCCGGCCGGAATACCGCCGTCCATCTGCGTCAGGTCTCCCGCGAACCCGGTGGGAAATTCAACGGTCCACGACGGGAAGTCGCGTCCAGGTAGAAGGGGACCGAGTTGGTTGTGCCAGACCGTCACGCTCCACGTCTCACCCGACTTCCTCACGACGCACTTTGAGAGCCTGCCGTCGGCTCCGTCGGGCCGCCGGATAGTCAGGCGCACAGTCGCCACTCGACCACCCGGCCCGCCCCCGTCGACGGTCACGGGCCATCCGGCGCCGACCAGCGGCGCACTCCCGGTCCGCTGTCGATCGACGGGGACAGGGTCCTTTTCCGGATGCGGGAGTCCAGGTGATCTCACCCCAGCTCGGGCCTTGAATCGGCTGAGAGTAAGAGCGAGCGCCAGGAGGAACACGGAAATGCCGAGCAATATCGACCACGGGTCCTGTGCTCCGAGCTGCTGGAGCAGTCGGGCGCTCAAGCCGCCAACCCCGAGCGAGCCGAGCCATGCCACCGTCGAGAGGTCGTTGAGGGTCCGCCAAGGCGACGAACCGCGCAGCCGACCGAGCATCCGCCTCGCCTCCCTGAGCATCGCCAGGAGGCTACGCCTGCGAGCGTTAGGCCGCCCGACGGAGCTTGGCGTCGATCCCGAGCTCGTAGTGCGCCTGCACGAGCACGCAGAGGTTGTGGTAGACGATCTTCGCCAGCACCTCGTTGTCCTGGCCCTCGGGTGTCTTGGCGAGCAGCGTGTCCCCGAACTTCGACTTGATCATGTGGAAGACCGTTTCGACGTTCGACCGCTTGTGGTAGTGCGCTAGGAAGTCCTCGCGGTAGTAGGCGAAGTGGTGGTACATGCGTGCCCACGCCGATCCGGGCTCGGGCTCCACGTTGTTCGACTTGAACGGGATGAACGGGATCGCACCGACCGCCTCGATCTCGGCCGCGTTGTTCTTCGTGATGTAGCCCTTGTCCGCTGACACCTCGACCATGGTGAACCCCTTCGCGGTGGTCCGCACCAGCTCGGGCAGGAACGGAGCATCGTTCGCGTTCGATCCGGACATTTGTACCGCCGTGACGATGTGGGTAGAGGTCCCCACCATGAGGTGCGCCTTGCGCCACTCGCGAGTCGTCATCTCGCGACCGTGCTTGGTCGAGAACCAAGTCCGACTGTTCTTCGTACCGAATCCCGAAGAGTCGACCGCAAAGTCCGTCTCGACCACCTTCAGCGGTAGGGCCGACACTTCCACGAGAGCCGAGAGCCATGCGGTCAAGTTCGGGTCGCGCTGATAGGTCAGAACCGAGTTGAACGACGGCGCCTTGCTGATGAATCCCTTCTCGGCAGCTTCGACTAAATCGGCCGTGAACCTGCGAGCGGACCGCCCCTCGTATGCCTTGTGGACAACGGCGAAGATCATGTCGGCCAGCGGAAGACGCGGCCGTCCGGTGGCCGCCCCCTCGGGTTGGGGGATGTTCGAGCAGAGGTCCGCGAGGAAGCCGAGGTACATCGGCTTCTCGTTGCACTGTGCCGCGTTGTATGCAGGCCAGTTCTGGGAGTAAGTCACCTTCGTGACCTCCGAAAACGCGGTAGCGCTGGTGCCGGTCTCGCGCTGGATGGTCACCTCGACCGCCAAGATGTGTTTGCAGGCAACCAGCGTTTCCTCGTGGTCGGCGCACGAGCAGAACCACGACCCGTCCGAGGTGATCGCAACGGTGTAGGACTTTCCGGCGCTGGACTGCGACGGAACCTTCCAACGCCCGTTCGCCGGCGCTAGGGCAGTAGTCGCTGCGATGTGCAGCGCCTTCGACTGTCGTTCTTCCATCGGTCCCCCGCCTTACTTGCGGCGGGCGGGTGATTCGAGGCGACGGTCCTTCGGGGGTGCCGGATGACGGCGGTAGTGGTGAGGAGCACGCGCCTGACGGGCGTCTGGACGCTTGATACGTTCTTGCTTGATCATGGGAGGCGAAATCTCCTGTGGTCCGGACCCGGGGCTGTTGACGCAGCGCCCGGGTCACTCGGTTAGTTGGCCGCTCCATTGCGGGGCGGAGGGGGGTGGGGGGTCGGGTGGCTGGGGTCTTCGAGAGTGCGTGGCAGAAGTGGTCCCGGGCCACGACCCATGCGGTAGCGCTTCAGGAACAACTCAACACCTGGCAGGTCACACTTGAAGAAGCTGGTGGGATACGCATCGGAGTCGATTGCGTGTACGAGCCCGAGAATGAGCGCTTCAGACTCCAGGCCACCGAGGTCAAGGTCCTTCCACCAGAGCTTTCTCTTTTGGTCGGGGACGTGGCGCACAACTACCGGTGCGCCCTTGATCACATCGCGTGGGCGATGGTCGGGCGGGGGTCCGAGCCGGGTCGGCAGGTATCCGATCCGCGAGACATCGGTTTTCTGGTGGCGAAGACGGCTGCCGACTTCCGATCCCTGGTGGGTAAGCGCTTGCCAGGGATCACCGACGGCGACCTCGCAGTTGTCAAGTCCATGCAGCCCTACCAGGTAGGAGAAGCTGGGCTCGACCCGGTGCGCCTTCAAGATCACGCCCTGCGCATCTGTAGCGACTTCGACAACGACGACAAGCACCGGGAAATCCAGCCCGGGTACCTGATCCCCAACGGCCGTGCGACCTGCCACATCGTTCAGGGTCAAGACTGCGAGTGGGGCGATGCCTCGCCCCCAGCCGAGGTTCCGGGTCTGTTCGAGAAGGACGTGAACCTCGGCTACATCGCCGCCGCCCCACTCGGTCCCGATCCAAAACTCGAAGTGAGCTTCCGAGTGATGGCCCATGTAGCGGTCACCCCTCGGATCCCCATCGCTGAGTGGCTGGAGAGGACCTATGTGTTTATGGAGGTGTCCCTCCGAAGTTTGGGATGAGTGGCCGTCAGTCACGACTATTCATCCAAGCCTGAGGGTTTGCGTGCAGCCAAGCGGGTTTCTGTGCAGACGGCCGTTTCCGTGCAAAGCCCAACCAGTGGCCGAATCTGCACTCAGAAGCGTCGAGCGAGTGAACCGGAGCGAGGCAGTCTCAGCCGCCGGTGCTGGTGGGTTTGTCTGGTTCAGAGATGCCGATCCGGCTCGACGAAAGACTCGAGACGAGCCATGAGGGCCGGGAGCCGACGAACTCGACCCCCTTCCAGTAGGTGAGGTCGGCGGCGGGGACGTCGATTCGATCACCCTCCCCCAGGGGAATCGCAGCGATCACGAAGTCGGTGCCTTGGTAGCTGAATTCGCGGAGCACCTGGCGAGGGCTGCCACAGGCAACGCTGCACACGAGGATATTGGCGTCGTCCTGCTGGACGTGAAGGACCTGGTGGCCGTCGACCACGGTGAGGTCAGCGAACGAGACATTGGGTGGTGCCTCCGCTGGAAAGGCCAACTGGCCCTTCAGTGCGTCGATTTGCGGGGCGTAGGGGTCGCCCAGCGGCGGGTCCGTTGCACCAGCATTGGCCGGCACGGCATCGGATGTGGAGACAGTGCCTTGCGCGTTTGGATGAAGCTCGCTTACCGCTACGGCTCCGCCAAACACAATCAGAAGCACCGATGCAGCCAGAAGCGATTGGCGCCAGCGGCCAGCGCTTGCGGCGGCCGGGGCCAGTGCTGGCGGGCCGAGCCGCCGAAGCCCCTGGTCCACGTCGACGGTGGACGCTAGGTGTTCGATTGACTTGGTGAGCTGTTCTGTCAGGTCCGATCGCATATTGGTCAATCCCTTGTGTGGTCGTTTTGTAAGATTGAGACTTGAGCTCGCTTCCGGGCCCGGGCCAAGTGAACCCGGACGGTGCTCGGTGCACAGCCCATTGCGGTGGCTACCTCGGAGACCGCCATGTTCTCGGTACCGGTTAGAAGGATGGCTAGCCGCTGCTGCGGGGAAAGCCGGCGCAGTGCTTCGGCCAAGTTGGATCGGCCTACGAATGGGAAATCTTCGACGACAGGAGACACTGGTCCATGGCGTCTCAACGCTTCCGACTCCCGTCCTAATCGGCGGCGCTCGTTTAGGCAACGCCTGGTCAGCGCCGTTGTGATCCAGGCCCCAACGTTCTCGATTGGCCCGCACTCCAAAGTGCCATGCAGGCTCCAGAACACCTCCTGGGCAATATCTTCGGCGGTAGTGCGGTCGCCGCACACATGCGCGGCGAGGGCCACGGCCCTTGCGTAGTGGGCGCGGAAAAGTTCGTCGAAGTCCTGGCTGGTCGGTTCAGTAGCCATTCGGTGGAGCACCATTACCCTTTATGACACCGCAGGGCTGCGAAGTGCTTACGGATTCAGCGGGGTTGTGAGGCACCAGGGGGTGTGGCCTGCTCCAACCCGAACCAGTTCCGCCATGGACCGACCCAGCGTGACCAACTGTCGCGGTCAAGCGTGAGGATCGATAGATCCCACAATTTGTTTGAGTGAAATTCGTTGTCATGCAGCCGCCCCTCCTCGGTGAAGATCGTCGGCTTGCCGCCCCATACCCCGTCCATGTTGTAACCCGGGACTTCGGCATAGAGCTTTCGGAGCGGCCAGGTGCGGAAGAGAAACTCGACGAAGTGCAACATGCCTTCGAAGGTTTCACCGGATGCCCCGCGATCCCAGAGCAGTCGTTGGAAACCGATGTATGCGGTCCCGTTCGCAAGTGAGGCCTGGTAACACACCACGAGGCCGATAGGGACCTCTGCGTCAACTGCGGTGACGATGAACTGTGCTTGGATGCCGCGCCACATCGAACCGATCACGTCCTCGGGAGACGGAGTCTCACCTTTAAAGCGCCAACGAAATCCCCTGGCCGGATCGACGGAGGCCAGATAGATCGCGTCATAGTCGGACGGCACAACTGCGCGCAGCTTGACGCGAGATGGAAGTTGCAGCGCCGTTGTAGCCGACACGAGATCCTCGGGCAGGGCGCCGCGCCAGTGCACCCGTAGCCAGTCGATCGCCTCACCGACGGTATCAATTGATGAAATCAGCTCTGGTGGCTGCCCTCCGCCGAAGCGAAGAAGCGCGTGAAACACGGCCGCGCGGCCCAACCCTGCCGGTGCGATTGCGCGGATTGGAGTCTCCGGCGTCAGGCCTACGATGACCGTGGGCACCAGCAACGCAAGGCCTTGTTCCAGACTCTGAAGGTCCTCGAGCGTGGTCGTCATCATGCTTCTCAGTTCTTGATCGCATTTAAGCAAGACGAGAGGTCCGGCGAGCCGTGGCGACCCTTGATGTCGATCACGTATGTGGAACGGGGTGAAAATCGCTGCCATGCCTCTGCTGCTTCAACTCCGGTCACGAAGTCAGCCTTTGACCCGACCATGCATACCGGCTGCGAAAAGGTTTCTGGCTCCGCTAGGCGCAAATTCGCAGCGGTTGAGCGCCTCTCAATATCAACGCACGGCAGGTGGTAGCGGCGCAGGAATTGCTCAGCGGGGTTGACGCCAAGATGGTCCAATGCCCTGGACCAGTTTGTATAAAGGGGGCAGACCTCATCGAGGTAGGCCAAGTAAGAGTTCGATATGGACGCTGTGCCATAGCGGCCCCAAACCAAGTCGGAGAGCGTGCCGAGTTTTTGCGCGCCGGCCTGGCTCGGCACAAGAGCAAGGGCGGCTGCTTCCTCATAATCTTGCGGTCGGCTCGCCAGACCGAATATCGCAGCACCGACGTCCGCAGCCGTGACGGCGACGGCTCGATCGGGCACGGTTTCCGAGTGGACATTCAGCGATGCGGCCCGGGCGCGGGCGATGTCCATTACTGCCTCCTGGCCGGTTCGGCATGCCCTGCAGGCGGCGAATGGACGGACTACTGCATTTAGTCTGGATGTGAGGAAAGATTTGGCGGCACCAGGAGGCTCTGCTGGCGTAGCGAGGACCGTCCAGCTGGGCTGGCTTGACCGCAGATAGGTCCGGCGATTCGCGCCAAACGAAGCTCCTATAAACCCCTCGAGTTCGATGTGCTCGGCGGCAAGAACAGCGGCGAGGGCAGCCTGGTAGTCATCTGGATTCCAGCCCTCGTTTCCGCGGCCTAGGTGGCAGCTTTCTCCAAGGGCGGCGGCAGACGTAGCTAGGCCGAAATCGTCAGTTCGCTGCGCATCCTTGTAATATCTAGCTGACTCCTGCTCGCAGCCTACGGGCGCCTCTCGAAGTACCCATGGCTCTTCCAGGGCGACGTAGGTTTTACCCTGCCACTTGGCGGGGAGGGTGCCGATGAATCCCGCAAGTAAAGGTGCTGAGAAAAGACTCTCGCCTGGCCCGCCAAAGTCGACCAGAACCGCCGATTCGGAGGCCGATGGGCCGGTGCCTCGGACGAGGGAGTACCTGACCGTGCCGTTAGCTGAGCTCACCTGATGGCAGGCAACCGTTGGCGCCGTGTCGGTGCACATTGTGACGGGCGCCGGCCCGGGAGGCTTCCGCTGGGATGCGTCCTTGGTGGCCCCGGGGCTGCAGCCTGGGGCCACCAAGAGAACGGCCAACGCGAGCCCCAGTCGTCGGAATGCGGGACGGCGTCGTCGGGGCCTTGGAGGTGACACCTACCAACCCGTATTTGCCCAGTAAGTCGGGTGATAGTTGTACTGACCGTTCGACTCATAGCGGAAATTGGTCCAGATGTAGTCAGCCATTGTCAGATCGGTGTTGTAAGTGGAGAGAAACATCATGAACTGGGCGGACTTTGCGATGCCGGTATAGCTGCCTGTCCATTGGGCCATCATTGATTTCGCAGTAGCGTTCGGCGAAACGTCGGTTTGGTCGCAGTTGTCGATGGGCAGCTTGGCGCCAAATCCTGCGTATGAGACGGAGATCTCCCCGCCAGAGGTGCAAATGTTCCCGCCAGACCGGGGCTGATAGTCATTGAGCGCAGCCACATCACTCGCTGTCCCGCTCCACGGGCGGGACCGGATTGTGATCTCGTTGATCTTGTGCGTGCTGCCCTGGGGGTCACCTGTGCCCCATCGGTTATAGGCCCAGCGCCAGCGGTTGTTCGTGGTGTTATTGATCTTGTATTTCTCGAAACACGAGGTCGCAGTATCTCCGAACGATGACGCGGTGGTGCAGGTGCCGTTTTGATACGTACCGTTCGTGACGGCATTGAAGGCTCCCATGGCCATGCCGGGTGGGCCCTGTGGAACAGTTGCCGAGGTCTGACCGCTGTCAGAAGTTATGAGGCCAAGTCCGCGGTCTGTATCGGTCGTGACCACACCGACGGCTTGGACCTGCGAATCAACTCCCCACACGACGGTGGTCGAGTCCGGGAGTACCGATGACCGAACCATGCTTAGGTCGAGGTTGTTGCCTCGGCGGCTCTCCTTGGCCAGATATTCCGCCACGCTCGGCGACGATGCCTTTTCTTCCGGGGACTCTTGGGTTGCGGCAATTTGAGGCGCCGTGTAGGTGACCTGCAGAGGTGGGACGCGGTCGCTTATCGGTGCTGGCACACCCGCCGAGGCAACCGCAGGAGTAAGCGCAGCCACAGCACCCATCCCGATAGCGCCAGCGGCTAGTGCTCGCCGAGTACGTCTTCCGTTGGACATGAAACCCTCTTCCTGCTTCCGCCAGTTTTGAGGAAGCGCTGATTGGGCGTGCCTCGGTGGTGATACCAAGACAGATTTTCAACACACCATGGGGTACCCCCCCCGTGTGTCAAGTGCCACACGGGGTTTTTCCCGGTTTCCCGTAGGGCCAACCGTTTTGGGCAGGGTTGCTTCTGGGAAATATTTCGAGACGACTTTTGCCAGCGGTCCGGCCGCTCGAACCTCGTCGTCGCACTTGGGAGTCGCCAGTATCGTCGGGGCGGTCCGCTTGGCGCATGGAGGCCCCCGATGAGTACGACGCAATGGTTTTGGTGCCTGACCCATCAGCAGGTCGAGGCCGGCGATCAGCGTGACGATCCGGACAACGCACTCGGTCCGTACCCGACCGAGGACGCGGCCCGAAACTGGAAGGCCACCACCGAAGCCCGCAACGAAGCGTGGGACGACGAAGACGAGCGCTGGAACGGCGACGCCAAGCCGCCCTCACCCTGAGGGTCGGCCGACCAGTTCAGACCCGACCGGGCCGGTAGTGGGCGGGGTCGGACCATGCGTGGGTGCGGGCGTCGAAGGCGGCGGCCTCGGGGAGCAACCAGGCTCGAGCCTGAGGGTCCCCGGCTCGGATCGCGGTGGCGTTGACGTGACCATGGTCTTCGCCGACCGGCAGGAGCTCGACCCCGGAGAGTTCACGGGCACCGGGAAGATGATCGTCCGCTCGAGGAGCGACCAGGACCAGCGGCAGGCGGGCTAGCGCAGCGTCCCGGGCGGTGTGATCGTTGTCGTACCAGGCCGGATCGTTGACCTGTCGCCATTTGTCGGCTCCCATG
>JANXNS010000210.1 GCA_025353965.1 Aquihabitans sp. | reverse complement strand
GGGAGAAGCCCTTGCCGTCCCAGTGGCCAGCCAGCTCCGGGTCCGGTAGGTCGATACCGCAGAAGGTTGCGTCTGGCCAACGCCCGGCCAGCCGGGCAGTGACTTCGCCCTCTCCTACGCCAACCTCAAGGATTCGGGCCGGAGCGGTGTGGGGGAGCGACGCATCCAGCGCCGCGAAGAAGCCATCCATGAGCTTGCGCTCGATGGGGTTCTTGGACGCGTACTTGTCGTACGTGTTGCCGGTGGGAATGTCCTCGTCGGTCATGGTCACGAACCTTCAGTGCCCTCAGCCGGGGCCGGGGCGGCACCCGATTGGTGACCGGCCGGGAAGGTGCCCGCAACATCGCGCATGAAGCCCGCGGCGGGCTGGACTTCGTGGGTTGCTCGGGTGGCGCGGCCTACGAGGTCCGCCAGCATGCCCACAACAAATACCTGGAACGAGGCCAGGAAGATGAGCAGCGTGTTGATGGCCACCTTGAAATCGTTGTCGACCACGTCGAAGGTGAGCTTGCCGAGGCCAAGGAAGAGGAGAACGAACCCGATGGGGAGGAACACGCGGAACGGGTCGAACGAGAGGGTCATCCGGATGACCTGGAGGAAATACCGGCGGGTGTCGCTCAGCCAGTGGAACTTAGAGGTGCCGGCCCGGGTGGAATACGTGATGGGCCAGTACTTCACCGTGTAGCCGTGGGCCAGGAAGGTGAGGGTGATTGTGGTGACGCAGCTGAACCCCGGGGGCAGCTGGCTGACGTACTGCAAGGCCACATCTCGCCGAAAGGCACGCATGCCGGAGTTGAGATCGGGGATTGGGGTCTGCACGAGGTAACTGGCCAGCTTGCGGATAGCGAGCTTGGCCGGCACCCGAGCAAACTTGTGGGTGCCTTCCTCGGTGGTGCGGGCGCCCACGACTTGGTCATACCCCTCCATTTCCCGAACCAGCTCCGGGATCAGGTTGTTGGGGTAACTCATGTCCACGTCGGTCCACACGACCACCCGGCCGCGTGAGGCGCGGGTGCCGTACTTGCGGGCGGAGCCGGAGCCACGGTTTGTCAGGAACTGGATGAGCCGGATGCCCTCGACCCCCCGGAGGGCATCGCCGGACCCGTCGCTGGAACCGTCGTCGATGACGATGATTTCGTAGGAAAATTCGGACGCATCCATAGCGGCGCGGATCCGGTCGATCTCCTCGTGGAGGTGACCTTCCTCGTTGTACACGGGGAGAACGATGCTCACGTCGAGCTCGCTGCCGATTTCATCCACACCAAGGAGGATGTTCTCCGGCGCGACGAACGAGCTACTTGAAGTCTTCATGGCCGGGAACGCTACCCGCGTCCCTTGGACGGTGGGCAATCATCGACGGGGTGGGCGCTGCCGCTTCCGAGCCAGGCCGTAGGCTCGCTCGGCCCGTGGATTAGCGGGCGTCGCCAGGAACCGAGTGCCGTCTATGGATCAAACCGCCCCCGAGAACCCAGCCAGCACATCCGTGCCCGACGGCGAGGTGGCTGGATCGACTCGACCCAAGGGCCGGATGGTGGCGATCACCTCGGTCGTGGGCCTCCTGCTCGGTGGCGGCGCCATGTTCTATGTGGTCCGGCGCCTGGTCAAGGACTGGCCGGATGCCTCCGAAGCGCTGTCCCACGCGGATCTACGCTGGGTCGGCCTTGCGCTGGTGCTGGCGATTTTGGCTATGTCGAGCATCGGCTGGGGCTGGCGCTACGTCATGGCCATGCTCGGGGTGCGGGTGCCGATTGGTCGCGTGGTCGCGTGGTACTTCGTGGGTGAGATGGGCAAGTACCTGCCTGGTGGTGTGTGGCCGGTGCTGGGCCGGGGTGAGCTGGCCCGGCGTGGCGGCGTCCCCCGAACCCGTGCCTACACCAGCGTTGCGCTGTCGTTGGCCATGCTCTACCTCGCCGCCATGTTCGTGGCCACTGGGTTCCTTCCGTTCTCCCTCTCGGGCG
Organism: Aquihabitans sp.; assembly: GCA_025353965.1. Taxonomy (GTDB): domain Bacteria; phylum Actinomycetota; class Acidimicrobiia; order Acidimicrobiales; family Iamiaceae; genus Aquihabitans. Next base: position 19,509 of record JANXNS010000210.1, on the reverse strand, counting down.
GTGGCTTCAGCCCGTGGATGCTGTTCCTCTTGGCCCTTCCGGCTGGTGTGATTTTGTTGCATCACACCGTGCTCGGGCGGCTTGTGGCCTTCGTGGGCAAGGTCACCAAGCGAGACATTGCGGTCGAGATCCCCCAATGGAGGGACTCGCTTCTGTTGGTCGCTCGCTATGTCCCCACTTGGTTTTTCGTGGGCACCGCCACCTGGGCTGTTGCCCGGTCCCTCACCCCAGAAGCCTCGTACCCCAAGGTGATGTTTGCCACCGTGTTGTCCTGGATAGCGGGCTTCCTCGCTGTGCCGGTGCCAGCGGGCGCCGGAATCCGCGAGGCCGTATTGGCGGCCACTTCCGGATTGGACGGTGGGGTCGCCGCCGCGACCGCCATCGTCGCCCGCATCATGTTCATCCTGGTCGACGTGGGCAGCGCGTTGATCAGTGCGCCGTTCGCGGGCCGCAAGCGCGGCGGAGCGAGCGTCGGTCCGCTCTCGCACCCCGATGGCCACGGTTAGGGTCGATCGTCGTGGAAGGACTGCGGCCACTCGGCGTCGGTGAACTGCTCGACGCGTCCATCCGGATTTACAAAAGCCGGGCCAAGACCCTCCTGGCGGCGGTGGCTATTCCCGTCATTCCAGTGGTCATCTTCACCACCTTGATCACGTGGTCTTCTCAGCCCAGCCAGCAGACCGACCCGGCAACAGGTCTGCCTACGTTGGATGGTGGCGATCTGGGACTGATGTTCGCCGGCTTCATCGTCACCTTGCTGTTCACCGTGGTTGCTAGTTCGGTGGCCACGGCGGCCTGTTACCGGTCCATCAGCGGTGCCTATGTGGGCGATGATCCTGACTGGCGTGAGAGCCTTCGGTTTGGCCTCTCGCGAATCTGGCCGGTACTCGCGTTGAGCTTCGTCACCTCGTTGCTCACGGGCTTCGGTCTGATCTTCTGTCTGGTCGGCGCCATGGTGCCGTACACCTTTTTCTCGGTGGCCATGCCGGTGCTGTTGGTTGAGGGGCAGGGGGTTTTTGCTTCTATACGAAGATCCTGCGCGCTGGTTCGGGGGACCGCCTGGCGAGTGCTCGGCATCGTCTTATTGGGCTACCTGCTGGCCGCCGCGTTCCAAGCGGCTATTGGGGCGCCTGTCGCCGCGCTGGTCTTCGCGGGGGTCAGCCCGGTCGCCCGCCAGGTCGGCACGGCCTTCTTCTCGATCATCTCTACGGTGCTCGTCACGCCCTTCACGGCGGCCTACGGCATGGCGCTCTACGTCGACCTGCGGGTCCGCAAGGAGGGCTTCGATTTGGTCCTCTGGGCGCAGCGCCTCGGGACCCAGCCGGCTGGCGGCGTGTTTCCGGCCCAACCGGGTGCTCCTGCGGTCTCGCCTGGTTGGCCCGGCCCGCCGCCCGGTTATGGCCCGCCGCCCGGTAACGGCCCGCCACCCGGTTATGGACCGCCCTCGGCTTACGGCCATCTGCCCCCACCGCCGCTGCCTCCCGCCGGGTACGGGCCGCCGCCCGCACCCATCGTTGGCCCGCCGACGGCCTGGGCACCGCCGCCGCCTGGTCGCATCGATGACTGATCGTCCCACGGCTGAAAAACCTTGGTCTGGTCGTCTTGGGCGGGTCGCCGCTGGGGCGTTGGTTGCGCTGGTCTTGGTGGGAAGTGGCGGGGCTACTTCGGCGGGCCAGGACGTGTCGTTGTCCCGACAGCAGGCTGCCCGCCTGGCCCGTCGGGCGGCCACCAACGAGGCCGCCCTGTCGGAGCTTCGAGCGGTTACGGAGATCGATGGCCAGGCCGTGGACCTCGGCCCGGTCACCGTCGATGGACCGGGGCGGACGGCCCGGCTGATGCTCGCGATGCGGCCCAGCGTGTGCTCGACGGTCGGAAGTATCAGGAACCCGATGTGCCCAAGCCTTTCCAGGGGATACTGGCCTGGCTGGCGGATCGGCTGCGCCCGGTCGGACACCTCCTGAGTTCCGTATTTGAACCGATTCTGGACCTGCCCGGCGGTCCGTTTCTTGTGGGAGCGGGCTTCGTTGGTGCTGTCGCGATGTTGACCCACCTTGCGGTGGCTCGGCGCAGCAAGGCCACCGTGAACCGGCGAGCTGGCGGCGGTCTAGTCGACCCCGCCGTGGACCCCGCGGACCTCCTGCGACAGGCGGAGGAAGCGGAGGCGACGGGCGATCTGACCGCGGCGATTCGCCTCCGTTACAAGGCCGGGCTGCTGCTGCTGGTGCGGGCCGAGCGGCTGGAACTACGAACCGAAACCACCGCGGCGGGCGCCGCTCGCCAGGTCGGTGATCCGGTGATGGACCGGCTGACGGCCATGTTCGAGGAGGTCGTCTACGGCGGCCGGCCAGCCACGGTGGCCGACGCGAGCGAAGCCAGGGTCGGTTGGACGGAGATCCTTTCGGCCAAGGTCGCGCGATGATGGCGGCCTGGTGGAGTGGGCTGGGCCGGGGTCAACGGGTGCTGCTGGCGGGGTTGGCCATGGTGCTGGCCCTAAATGTTGCCCTCGTGGGGATTGGGTCCATGGTGGGTGGTTCGCCGGGTGGGCCGGTGTCATCGTCGTTCGGAACCGGAGGGCGGGGGCTGCAGGCCTACGCCGAGCTTCTCCAGCGCGACGGTCACCGTGTGACCCGGATCCGGTTCGAGATCACCACCAAGGACCTACGGGTCGGCGCCACCGCTGTGGTGGCCGACCCCAGCGGTCTCACCCCTGCAGCGGCCCGCCGCCTGACCCGGTTCGTGGCCGGTGGCGGCCGGTTGGTCTTGGCGGGCCAGGCGTCCGCTCCGTTGCTCCAATCTCTCACTGGGTCGCCGGTTCGGTGGGGTTCAGCGGGCCGGGTCGATCGGCTCACGGTCTGGCTGCCGGTCGACGGAACCGGTCGTGCTCGCGAGCTGGCTGGTGACCATGGCGGCCGGTGGAATGAACCGGGGGCCTTGGTTCCCGCGGTGGGGGCCAATGGCCGCACCGCGGTGTTGGTCGGGCCGGTTGGAGCGGGCCGTGTGGTGGCCCTTGCCGACTCGGCGTTGCTGCAAAATAGTCAGCTAGCCCAAGCCGACAATGCCGCGTTCGGGTTGGCCGCCGCCGGGGACCGGAACAGGCCGGTGGTGTTCGTGGAATCGGTGCACGGCCAGTCGAACGTTGGCCTCGACGCCATTCCGTCGGGCTGGAAGTGGGCCGCACTCGCCCTTTTCCTCGTTGTGGTCCCCGCTGGCCTTTGGGCGGCGGGCAGCCGATTCGGCCCCCCGGAGCCCGGACAGCGCCACCTCCGACCGCCTCGTCAAGACCATGTGGAGGCGGTTGCGGCCAGCCTCGATCGTGTGTCCAGCTCTGCTGGCGACCCTGAAACAGATTCCCCCGCATCCGACTCCCTAGGAGCCAACCCGTGACCGATACCGTCGCCCCTTCGCCCATTGCCGGTCCCCCGGAGGGCTCGCTTCGTGAGCTTCGCAGCCGCCTCCACGCGGAGGTGGAGAAGGTGGTGTTTGGCCAAGAGGAGGCCGTCGACGCGCTGTTGGTGGCGTTGGCGGTGGGCGGTCACGCGCTCCTTGAGGGGGTGCCGGGGGTGGCCAAGACCCTGTTGGCGTCCACGTTTGCCAAGGCGCTGGGGCTGGAGTTCCGCCGGGCGCAGTTCACGCCGGACCTGCTCCCGTCGGACCTCACCGGCACCATGACCCTGCGCGATCGGGAGCTGGTGTTTCGGCCCGGGCCGGTGTTTACCAATGTGTTGTTGGCCGATGAGATCAACCGGACGCCGCCCAAGACGCAGGCGGCGCTGCTGGAAGCCATGCAGGAAGCGCAGGTCACCGTCGACGGGGAAACCCATCGGTTGCCCCAGCCGTTTCTCGTCGTCGCCACCCAGAACTCGATTGAGTACGAGGGCACCTACCCGTTGCCCGAGGCGCAGCTGGACCGGTTCTTGGTGAAGGTGTTGGTCGACTATCCAACCGAGGCACAGGAACGGCGATTGCTGGGGCTCGGTCGACAGGGCTTGGTGCCGACGGGCAGCGCGTTCGTTCAGCCCGTGGTTGGTGCGGCCGACGTACTGGCAGCGCGAGCGGAGGTCGACGCCACTGCCGTCACTGAAGAAGTGATTGCTTACGTGGCCGCCCTGGTGCGCCAGACCCGCATGTTGCCGAGTGTTGCGGTGGGTGCCAGCCCCCGTGCCGGGGTCCACCTCCTGGTTGCCGCCAAGGCATCGGCTCGACTGTGGGGTCGTCATTTCGTAATTCCCGACGATGTCATCCGCGTTGCACCCGCCGTCTTGCGTCACCGGCTCGTGTTGCGCCCCGAGGCCGAGCTGGAACGTCTCACCCCAGATGCGGCGGTGGCCAACGCGATCGCGGCCACCCCCGTCCCGCGGTGACCCCGACGGGTCGGGCTGTGGCGTTCCTGGCCGCCGCCGCCGCCAGTGCGTTGTGGCTGCCCCCTGAAATTTCTGCAGGGCTGTTGGCCCTGGTAGCCGTTCTCCTTGTGGGCGACGCGTGGACGGTGCGTCGCGGGCCGGTGGTGGCTCGGGACCTGCCCCGCGAGGTTGTCCGCGGAGCCCCTGCGCGCTTCACCGTTACCGCGCAGACCCCAGCCGGAACGACCGTTTGGGTCCGTCAGCCCCAAACAGCCGATGTCCGGATCGAGCCGGCGGAGGCCGAAGGGGGATTGGTGTCGACGGTGGTAGCCACGCGCCGCGGTCGCCATGAGCTTGGTCCGGTGGTCACGCTCTCGACGGGGCCGCTGCGTCTGGCCCGATGGTCACACAGCCATGGTGGCCTGGCGGAGATCGATTCTCACGCCGACCTTCCTGGGGCACGCCGCTTGGCGGCTGCGGTTCGCAACGGCACGTTCCGCGACCCGGGCCTGCGGCGTGGGCCGCTTGGCCTCGGTACCGACTTTGAGACCATCCGTGACTACACCCCCGATGATGACATCCGCCGCATGAACTGGATGGCCAGCGAACGGGCCGGCCGACCCATGGTCAACCAGTACCGGGAGGACACCGAACGGGAAGTGTGGTGCGTGATCGACGCTGGCCGGCTGCTCTCGGCGCCGGTGGCAGATCGCACGCGTCTCGACGTGGCTCTCGATGCCGTGGCGGCGGTAGCGGCGGTGGCCGATGTGGTGGGCGACCGCGTTGGGGCGGTGGTGTTCGATAGCGACGTCCAGCGGGTGGTGCGACCCCGGCGGGCGTCGGCTGCTGGGCTCGTCCGGCTTCTCGACGACCTTCAGCCCACCATGGTCGACAGTGACTACGAAGCGGCGTTTGGGCGCATCGCCAACGCCAAACGTTCGCTGGTCGTGGTGTTCACCGACATCCTGGACGCGGCCGCGGCCGAACCGTTGCTGGAGGCAGTTCCCGTGCTGGTGCGCCGTCACGCCGTGGTGGTGGCTGGTGTGATTGATCCGGATCTCGTTGCTTCGGCCCGCCGGGAACCGGCGACGTCTCGAGATCACCACGTCGCTTCGGTGGCCAATGACTTGCTGCGCGAACGTGATCAGGTCCGCGGTCGCCTCATTGGCGCGGGAGCGGTTGTCGTCGACGTTGCGGTGGACCGGTTGCCTTCGGCCTGCGTCGCGGCGTACCTCCAACTCAAAGCTGCCGCCCGCGTATAAACACCGCGATCCAATACGCCGCACCGAGGGTGATCCCCACGGCAAGAGCACTCGAGATCGATAGCCCGCGCGGGGTGATGAAACCCTCCACCAGTCCGCACGGCACGAGAAGGGCGGCCGAGCCAAGAGCAATCTCGACCCCAGCCCGACCCTCTACTGACAGGGCTTCAACCCGAGTGCGGTGGCCGGGTCTTAGGAGCGCCCAGCCGGTGCGAAGCCCGGCGGCGCCCGAGGCGGTGATCAGCGAGAGCTCAAGGAATCCGTGAGGGGCGATGAGGCGGACCAGCTGGGTTCCATTCCCGGCGTTGACGGAAAGGCCGGCCACCAGCCCAAGCAGGAGACCGTTGAAGGCCAGGCTGGCAATGGTGAGGACGCCGCCGGTCAGGCCGAAGGCGTAGGACATGAGCGCAACCTTGGCGTTGTTGGTGAAAATTTCAGCGGAGAAGCCAGTGTTGATGCTGGGATCGGTCTCCTTTTGAGTATCGGGGTTGCGGCCCTGGCCGTCGGCCACGGCTGCGGTGAGCGGCGATACCTGGGCAACCCTTGCCGCCGTGACCGGCTCCGCACGCGCCCATCCACCGATCGCGAGGGCGGGCCCGAACAGCACCAGGGCGGCGACTAGGAGGAAAGCCGGCCGCTCGCGGACCCTTCGCCAGTAACCGGTGGTAGCGAACTCGGCCAGTGACTGGCGGGATACCACGGTGCCGTAGACAAGCGGCCGAGCGGTCCGAACGAGCTGCTCGAGGCGGACCGTGACCGGGTCCAGCGGCCAGCGACGTCGAGCCTGAGCCAGGTCAGCGGTGGCCTGCCGGTAGCCGCGGCCAAGTTGTTTCACGCGCTCCGGGTCGAGTCGGCCCACGCGGCCCTTGGCCGAGAGCACCAACGAATCGAGTTCGTCCCAGGACGCTTGGCGGGTGGCCACGAACAGGGGGAGAGGTTGGGGCACCGGGCCTCCTAGGTTGGCGTCGCCAGTAGCGTCGCGGATCGTGGACCTGGATGACCGCATGACGTTGGCCAACGCTGAGGGTATCGACCTGGACCTGTCCCTCGCAGGAATTGGCTCCCGCGGTTCCGCAGTTCTGATCGATCTCGTCCTCCAGTCCCTGGCGGTGGTGGTAATTCTCGCGGTTGGATTTGCTTACGGCGGGCTGGGGTCGGCCTTCGCCGCAATTTTCTCGTTCTTGATTTTGCTCGGCTACCCGATCTTGGCCGAGGCCTTTGCCTCTGGTCGCACGGTGGGTAAGGCGGTCATGCGAATCGCCGTGGTTTCGGTCGACGGCACCCCGGTTACGTTTCTGGCGGCGGTAATCCGGAACGTGATCCGGGTGGTCGACCTGTTGCCGGGGGCGTACTTCGTGGGAATGGTTTCGGTGCTCGTGACGGAACGTAATCAGCGCCTCGGAGACCTTGCGGCGGGGACCATCGTGGTGCACGTGGGCCGACGCGGGGCCATCGATCCAGGTTTGGGAATGGTGGGGACCTTGCCCCCGGAGTCCGTCGGTTGGGACGTTTCCGCAGTGACCGCCGACGAAGTGGCAGTTGTGCGGTCGTTCTTGATTCGGCGTGAAGAGTTGGACCCGCGTCACCGGGTGGACCTCGCGCAAACACTGGCCTTTCAGATCTTGCCGAAGGTGGCCGGTGTTCCGTTGGAAGGCGGCCCTGAGCTGTTCCTTGAACGGATCGTTGCGGTCAAGATGACTCGCTGAGCAGGGCGGTGAGAGTGCGCTCGATGGCCGTGGAGAGCTCGTATCGCCACACGGCCAGGACGTGGCCCGGGGTGCCTTCCGGGGGAACGGCCCCGGTGGCCAGGTCGCCTGGTTGGCGGGCAAATGCCGCCAGTTGGTTTCGGAGCAGCTCAGCTGAATCGAGTCCGGATCGTTCGGCCAGGACCAGCTTGAGCATCAGTTCGGCCCGAACATCGCGGAGGTGAGTCACCGGAGTGCATCGCCAAGCGCCGGCCGCTCGCCGGCCGCTCGCGGTGGCCCGGAAGGGTCGGCGGTTGGGGCCACCGTCGCCGGGTCCGACGGGGTCGGCGTGCACCAGGCCGCTCGCTTCGAGCTGATCGAGGGCGCGGTACACCAGCGGTCGTGACACAGACCAGGCCTGACCAATGGCGGTCCCTCTGGCCAGCAGCGTCGAGATGGCAAACCCGTGGGCAGGACCATCGTCGACGAGAAGGGTCAGCACCGCCCAGCTGTTCAGCGCCAGCTCTGGTTGGTTGGTCATGCCCTACCCATGTCGTAGACGTTGATTTCCGTGGCCTTGACCGCAGCCCACACGTCGTCGCCTTCGCGCAGATCAAGTTCGGCGGCGGCGCCGGGGGTGATCTCGGCCACCACATCGAGCGTTCCGGCCAACGTGACTCGGACCCGGTCTCCTAGGAGATCGATGCTGGTGATTTTGGCCAGCCACTGATTCCGCGGGCTCCCCGATGGCGCATGCCGGTGGAGGGCCACCGCGCTGGGGGAAATGGTGGCGAAAGCCGGGCCGACGTGGTGGTCCGCAATGGTCAGGTGCGCCTCGGTGACGTGCAGGTCGTGGCCATTCGCCTCGCCTCGCAACAGGTTCGTCCCGATCAGCTGGGCCACGTACGCGCTGCGGGGGCGGCTGGTGACCTCCGCAATGGGGCCGGCTTGGCTGACCCGGCCCGCTTCGATGACGACGATCTGGTCTGCGAGCACGAGGGCATCAAGGGGGTCGTGGGTCACGAGCACGGTGGTACCGGCGAACTGCTGGAGGTGGCGCCTCAGGTGGCGGCGGACGTCGGCGCGGGTGCCAACGTCCAGCGCCGCTAGCGGCTCGTCAAGCAGGAGGAGCTGGGGGTCGGTGGCGAGGGCCCGGGCTAGAGCGACCCGCTGGGCCTGGCCGCCGGAGAGCTGTCGCGGCTTGGCCGACGATCGATCACTCAGCCCGACTCGCTCCAGCCAGGATGCTGCGATGGTGCGGGCCGCAGCCTTGCCGATCCCGGCGGATCGCGGCCCAAAGGCGATGTTTTCCAAAACGCTGAGGTGGTCGAACAGGAGGTAGTCCTGGAACACCACGCCGACGCCTCGCTGTTCAGGTGGCACAAAGATCCCGGCCGCAGGGTCGTCCAGGATGTGGCCATCGAGAGAGACGATGCCGGCTTGGAGTGCCGTCAGGCCAGCGAGCACCCGGAGCAGCGTGGACTTCCCGGCACCGTTGGGGCCGAGCACGGCGACGACTGAGCCAGCGGGGGCACACAGCCGGACGGACAGTTCGAAGTTCCCGGCTGAGGTGGCCACGTCGGCGTCGAGGCTCACAACCGACTGAGCCACCGGTCGCGCAGGGCGACCAAGACGACGAGGGAGATCACCAGTAGGACCAGGCTCAAAGCAATGGCGGTCTGCCGGTCGGCCTCCAGTGCTAGGTAGACCGAGAGCGGGAGGGTGCGGGTCCGCCCGGCCACGTTGCCAGCGAAGGTGATTGTTGCGCCAAATTCACCTAGCGCCCGAGCCCAGGTGAGGACGGCACCGGCGGCCAACGATGGGGCGATCGACGGCAAGGTCACGCGGCGAAACACGGTGGTTCGTCGGGCGCCGAGGGTAGCCGCCACTTGCTCGTAGCGCCGGTCGATAGTTCGGAACGCAGCCTCCGCCGTGATGACGAAGAAGGGCATCGACACGAATGTCTCGGCCAGGATTGCGCCCCACGTGGTGAACGTGAGTTGGATGCCGAAAGCGTTGTTGAGCCAGCCTCCCACCGGGCTGCGGAGGCTGAAGGCGGACAGCAAGGCCACGCCCCCGACGACCGGTGGCAAGACCATCGGTAGCAGAACCAGGCCCCGTAGTAGCGGTCGACCGGGGAAATCCGAACGGGCCAAGAACCAGGCGAGGGGAGTGCCAAACGCGGCGGCCAGAGCCACCGCCGCCAGAGAGCACACCAACGAGAGACGGATGGCCTCGGCCGCCTCGGGGGTGGTGAGGTCCGCGGCCAGGTTCGACCAGGTGACCTGCTGGAGGAGTCCCACGAGCGGGAGCGTGAAGAACCCGACGGCCAGCAGCGCCGCCGCGACCACCGCAACGGGCGGGCGTTGCCGGGCGCGGTTCACGCCGGGGGAAGGAACCCGAACTCCTTGAGCCTCTTGGCGGCGGCCCGGCTGAGTACGAACGACTTGAAGGCTTTGGCCATCGCCTGGCTGGCCGCTGTTTGTTTGGCGGCGGGGGCCAGGACGGCGATGGGGTAGTCGGCGATCACGTTCTGACTGGCTGGGATGTTGACGACGTGCACACGGTTGCCCGCGGCCAAGGCATCGGTGGCGTAGACGATGCCGGCGACGGCGTCGCCCTCAGTGACGGCGTTGAGGGTGGCTTTGGCGTTTTGGCCTCGGGTCACGGCGCTCTCCTTGATGGTGACGCCCGCAGCGGCCAAGGCTTGGGCGGCGAATGTGCCGCAAGGGACGTCCTGGCCGCAGAGCGAGATGACGCCGGCGTGGGCCAGGTCGGCCAGCGAATTGATCTGCTCTGGGTTGCCCGGCTTGGTGATGACGGCGAGCTGGTTGCGGGCGAACACGGCCGGTGTTCCGGCGAGGAGGCCTTTTCCGGCGAGCTTGGTCATGTTGGCTTGGTCGGCTGAGGCGAACACGTTGGCGGGGGCCCCTTCGACGATTTGTGCGGAGAGCGTGGACGATGAGTCGAAGGTGAGGACTACCTGGGTGCCTGGGTTCTTGGCCTCGAAATCCTTCGCCAGTGCGGTGAACGCCTCGGTCAGTGACGCGGCGGCCGAGACCGTGATTTCGCCGTGGATACCCGGACTCTTGGGGGCGCTCGTGTCGGAGCTGCAGCCCCCGCCGAGCAGGACGAATCCGACTAGGAAGCTCGCGAAAACGTTGGTCGGCGAATGAATCGGTCGGCTCCAATGATTGATTGACCAGGCCTCCGACACTAGTCACCAAGCGACTAGTTGGCGACGAATCGACGTCGATTCGCTGCCAACGGTGCCGGGAGCGGGCTAGGAGGTGAAGCGATCGAGGAGTTCTTGGGCGGCCGCAGTCGGCGCGATTTCGCCCGCTCGCACGGCCGCCTCAAGTGCATCCAAGGCGGGCGTGACTCGCGGGTCGGTGCGGAAGCGATCGGCCAGCCCGGCCCTCACTTCGTCCCACATCCAGGCACGCGCCTGTTCGGCCCGCACGGCATCGAGCTGGCCACTTTCGACCAAATGAGCGTGGGCCTTGATGACCGCGCCCCACACCTCGGCGATGCCAATACCGGCGGGGGAGGACACCAGCAGGGTCTCCGTCGACAATCCCTCGTATTTCGGGCGCAGGAGGTGAATGGCTCGCTGGAGATCTGCGGCGGCGTGACGGGCAGAGTTGGCCAGCTCGCCGTCGGCCTTGGTCACCACCACAAGGTCCGCCAATTCCATGATTCCCCGCTTGATGCCCTGGAGGTCGTCGCCGCCGCTGGGCGAGGCCAGCAGCACAAACAAATCGACCAAATCGGCCACGGCCAACTCGGACTGGCCGACCCCGACCGTCTCCACGACCACAACGTCGAACCCCGCTGCTTCGCACAGCAGCATCGCCTCACGGGTTCGGCGAGCGACACCGCCCAGCTCGCCACCAGCAGGCGAGGGCCGAATGTAGGCCTGGGGATTTCGAGCCAGCGTCTCCATGCGGGTCTTGTCGCCCAGGATGGACCCCCCTGTACGGCTGCTCGACGGGTCAACGGCCAGCACGGCAACTTGGTGGCCAGCGCCGGTGAGGTAAGAGCCCAGCGCCTCGATGAAGGTGCTCTTGCCCACCCCGGGTGGCCCGCTGATGCCAACTCGGACCGCCGAGCCGGTGCGGGGGAGCACCCCATCGAGCAATTCAGCGGCGGTGGCCCGATGGTCAGGCCGGGTGCTCTCCACCAGAGTGATGGCTTGGGCCAGCGCCCGCCGATCCCCGGCCAAGACCGCATCGGTCAGCTGCCCCACCTCGGTCCTGGCCACAGGAACACGGTAGTTGTGCCGCCAGCGTCAGACCTTCTTGGCGATGAGGTCCAGTACCTGGCCAGCGGCATCGACGATGTTGGTGCCGGGCCCGAAGACGGCCGCAACACCAATTTGCTCCAGGAACGGGTAGTCCTGCGGGGGGATGACGCCTCCCACCACCACGAGGATGTCGTTGGCGCCTTTGGCCTTGAGTTCTTCGATCAGCTGAGGCACCAGCGTCTTGTGGCCGGCGGCCTGGCTGGACACACCGATCACGTGGACGTCGTTGTCGATCGCGTCGGCCGCGGCCTCCGCTGGGGTTTGGAACAGCACGCCAACGTCGACGTCGAAGCCGAGGTCCGCAAACCCGGTGGCAATGACCTTGGCGCCGCGGTCGTGGCCGTCTTGGCCCATCTTGACCACGAGCATCCGGGGCCGACGACCCTCGGCTTTGGCGAACGCCTCGATCCGAGCGGCCAGCGACAGGAATCGCTCGTCGTCGGCATAGCCCGGGAAATAGGTGCCCGTTCCCGTCTGGACGGTGGCCGCATGGCGGCCGAAAACCTCTTCCATGGCATCGCTCATTTCTCCGACGGTGGCCCGGGCCCGGGCGGCGTCGATGCACAGGGCCAGAAGGTTGCCGTTGCCCCGGGCTCCATCAGTGACCGCAGCGAGCGCGGCCTGGACGGTTGCATCGTCGCGCTGGGCACGGATGCGCCCAAGCTTGGCCACCTGTTGGGCCAGCACTGACGCGTTATCGATGTCGAGCACGTCGACCATCTCGGGGTTCTCGACCTTGTATTTGTTGACGCCGACCACGACGTCTTCGCCACGATCGATCCGCGATTGGCGCCCGGCGGCTGACTCTTCGATGCGCAGCTTGGGCATACCGGAGGCGACGGCTTTGGTCATACCGCCGAGTTCCTCTACCTCCTCGACGATCGCCCAGGCCTTATCGACCAGGTCGTTGGTCAGGGCCTCCACGTAGTAGCTGCCACCCAACGGGTCGATGACATGGGGAACGCCGGTCTCCTCCTGGATCACCAGCTGCGTGTTGCGGGCAATACGAGCCGAGAAATCAGTGGGCAGGCCGAGCGCCTCGTCGAAGGCGTTGGTGTGCAAGGACTGGGTACCGCCGAGCACCGCGGCCAACGCCTCGATGGTGGTTCGGATCACGTTGTTGTAGGGATCCAACGCGGTGAGCGAGACGCCGGAGGTCTGGCAATGCGTACGCAACATGAGCGACTTGGGGTTCTTGGGCTCGAACTCGCTCATCACGCGATGCCAGAGAATGCGAGCGGCCCGCAGCTTGGCCACCTCCATGAAGAAGTCCATGCCGATGGCGAAGAAGAAGCTAAGCCGCCCCGCGAATGCGTCGACGTCCATGCCCCGGTCAATGGCGGTCCGGACGTACTCCAAACCGTCAGCGATGGTGAAAGCCAACTCCTGCTCGGCCGTGGCCCCGGCCTCTTGCATGTGGTAGCCGGAGATCGAAATCGAGTTCCACTTGGGCATGTGGGCCGAGGTGTATTCGATGATGTCGGCCACGATCCGCATGGACGGTTCTGGCGGGTAGATGTAGGTGTTGCGAACCATGAACTCTTTGAGGATGTCGTTCTGGATGGTCCCAGCCAGCTGATCCTGGCTCACGCCCTGCTCTTCGCCGGCCACCACAAACGAGGCCAGCACGGGCAGCACGGCGCCGTTCATGGTCATCGAGACGGACATCTTCTCCAGGGGGATGCCATCGAAGAGGATCTTCATGTCCTCCACTGAGTCGATCGCCACGCCGGCCTTGCCCACGTCGCCGACGACTCGGGGGTGGTCGGAGTCGTAGCCGCGGTGGGTGGCGAGGTCGAAGGCCACCGAGACGCCCTGTTGCCCCGCCGCCAGGTTGCGACGGTAGAACGCGTTGGATTCTTCCGCGGTCGAGAACCCGGCGTACTGGCGGATGGTCCACGGCCGGTTGGCGTACATGGTGGCGCGGACCCCGCGAGTGAAGGGTGCGAAGCCCGGAAGCGTGTCGGTCTCGAGGTCAGCGGTGTCGGCCGCGGTGTAGAGCGCCTTGACCTCGATTCCCTCCGGCCGGGTACGAGTGAGCGTGTCCGGCTCGCGACCTTTCAGGTCTTTGGCCGCAAGGGCTTTCCAGTCTTCGAGTGTTGGTTCGGTACCTGCGGGGTCGTCGGCGCTCATCGGTTGCGGATCTTACGGCTCGCCAGTCAGCCGTCCGTAATGTTCGGTCGGAGGCGTGCAGAGTCGGCCCCTAGGGTCCTCCCTCGTGCTCCCCCTCATTTGCCTCGACGTCGACGGGACCCTCGTGGGCTCGGCCGGTTCGCCCAGCGAGGCGGTCTGGGGCGCGGCCGAACGGGCCCGAGCGCGGGGTCAGCGGCTCACCATGTGCACGGCTCGGCTGGCCGCCGGCCAGGCGCGAGCGTGGGCGGAACGGCTTGATCCTCAGGGTTGGCACATCTTCCATACCGGTGCCGTCCGGTGGAATCCGGCCACCGGACAGGTCCGGACGCGGGTGCTCGACCCTGCGATCGTGTTGGCCTGCAAGGTGGTGGCGGCTGAGCAAGGTTGGGTGTTCGAGGCCTATGCCTGGGACGACTACGTGGTTGACAGCGACCATGACCTTGCTAGGGACCACGCTGGGCTGTTGGCCTTGCCGTTTGAGCGTCGGTCGCTGGCCGATCTGCGGGGGCCGGTGGTACGGGTGCAGTTTGTGGTGTCGACCAACGATGTCGCCGCCGCGATTGCGGCGGCACCGGCTGGGTCCTCGGCGTCGGCGGCGACATCGCCGGTCATGCCCGGGGCCGCCTTCGTCTCGATCACGCTCGCAGGCGTGTCCAAGGCCGGTGGCATCGCCGCGGTTGCCGGGGACCTTGGGGTGGCCATGGCCGACGTGATGATGGTGGGCGACGGTCACAATGACCTGCCCGCCATTGCGGCCGTGGGCTGGGGCGTGGCGATGGGCAATGCCGAGGCCGAGGTCAAGGCGGCCGCTCGGCTGCACGTTGCGGACGTGGACGCGGACGGTGCGGCCGAGGCGATCGACCGCTCGGCTGACCTCGGTAGCCTGTAGGCCATGGCTCAACGCTTCGTGATTATTGGTGGGGGGCCAGCCGGGAACCAGGCGGCCACCACCGCCGCCCGTCTTGGAGCGCAGGTCACCCTCATTGAGCGGGACATTGTCGGTGGTGCCGCGCACCTGTGGGATTGCATCCCGTCCAAGGCCATGATCGCCACCGGTGGGGCGATGACGGAGATGCGTCGGGCCGTCGGCATGGGCCTAGTGGCGGTGCAGGCCGAGCCGGATTTCGAGGCGTTACGCACGCGCATCGCCGCCATCGAAAATCGGCTCGAGTCTTCGGTGACTGGCCTGTTGCAGAGTCAAGGGGTCCGGCTCATCCAAGGCACCGGGCGCCTGGTTGGTCCGCACGAGGTGGAGGCAACCACGGTGGACGGGGTCACCGAGGTGATTCCTGCCGACGTGGTGGTGCTGGCCACCGGGAGCCGCCCACGTATTCCGGTGTGGGCTCCGGTGGACGGGCAGCGGGTGCTCACCACGAGAGATTCCTATCCACCGCCCACCTTGCCCGAGCACCTGGTCGTGGTGGGTTCCGGGGTGACTGGCGTGGAATTTGTCCACATGTTCTCCGCGTTTGGTTCGCAGGTCACGTTGATCGTGAGCCGGCAGCAGGTGTTGCCGCAGAAGGACCCCGAGGTCGCCGCGGTGCTGGAAGATGACTTCATCAAGCGGGGAGTCAAGCTGCTCAAGGGGGCTCGGGCCGAAGGGATCGACGTCACCGACCAAACGGTTTCGGTCCGCTGCGACGATGGCCGCGTCGCTCACGGTTCACATGTGCTCCTCTGTATTGGGTCCATTCCCAACTCGGAGGGGATGGGCTTGGCGGAGGTCGGGATCGAGCTCGATGGCGGCTACGTGGTGGTCGATCACAACTGCAAGAGCACCGTGGGCCACATCTATGCGGCGGGCGACTTGTCGGGCAAGTTGCCGCTCTCGTCGGTTGCTTCCATGCAGGGGCGAAAGATCGCCGAGCACGCACTCGGGATGCACGCCGGGCCGCACCGGCACCTGGATTACGACAAGGCCGCCTCGGCGATTTTCACCGATCCAGAAATTGCCGACGTGGGCCTGGCTGAGGCAGATGCGTTTGCGGTTGGTCGGAAAGTCCGCGTCACCAAGGTGCCCTTCTCGGCTTCGGCCAAGGCGCTCATCAACGATGATCCGCGCGGGTTCGTCAAGATTGTGTCGGACCCGGCTACCGGCGTGGTGTTGGGCGGCTCCATCGTGGGACAGCACGCGGCGGAACTGATCTCCGTGATTGCCCTAGCGGTCACCGCCGGGCTGAAGGTGATCGATCTGGCCGAAAGCATTTTGGTGCATCCGGCCCTGGCGGAAGCCCTGTGTGACGCGGCCGAGTGACCGCTATTCGGCGGGGGCGTCGGGGGTGATGACGACGGCGATGTCGCCGGCGCCAACGGCCTGACCTGCTTCGACCTTTACCTCAGCCACCACGCCGGTCACGTCCGAGGCGACGTTGTTTTCCATCTTCATGGCCTCGAGCACACACACCACCTGACCGACAATGACCTGATCGCCTACGGCAACGTCGACCTTGACGATCGTGCCCTGCATCGGCACGGCGATCGCACCAGTGCCTGCCGCGGCGCCACCGCCGGAGCCACTGGCTCGACGGGGCCTCGCCTTGGCGGCTGTACCCCCACCCGCGGGTGCGCTGGCGGCGAGTGCAGATTCGGGCACCCACATGGCCACCTGGAACCGCTTGCCGTTGACTTCGACGTCGACGTCTCGGCGTACTTTGGCTTCGGGCGCTTCGCCTTCGGCTGGAGTAACCGCCTCGGGGTCGGCGCCACCGAGGCGACCGGTTACCCCGGTGAGGTCGAGCACGTTTTCCACCCAGTTGGTCGAGTGGGTCCCGGCCACAAAGTCGGGGTGTTCAAGGATCACAAGCTGGGCTGGGAGGGTGGTATCGATCCCGTCGATCACGAACTCGCGGATGGCCCGCTTCATCCGCCCGATGGCGGTGGCTCGATCCGAACCCCACACGATGAGCTTGCCGACGAGGTTGTCGTAGTACTGGCTGACGTCGTCGCCGCTCTCGTAGCCGCCATCCCAGCGGGTGCCAAAGCCTTGCGGGGCCACCAGCTTGTCGATGTGGCCGGGGGCCGGCAGGAACTTGCCCTCGGCCGGGTTCTCGGCATTGACGCGAACCTCAATGGCCCAACCCCGCAGATCGATCTCATCCTGGGTGAACGACAAGGGCTCGCCCGAGGCCACCCGGATCTGCTCGCGAACAAGGTCGATACCCGACACCAGTTCCGTGACGGGATGCTCGACCTGTAGGCGGGTGTTCATCTCCAGGAACCAGAACTTGCCGTCCTGGTAGAGAAACTCGACCGTGCCGGCGTTGAAGTAGCCACAGGCCTTGGCGACCTTGACCGCGGCCTCGCCCATGGCTTGGCGGGTGTCCGCCGGGAAGTTCGGGGCCGGGGACTCTTCGATCAGCTTCTGGTGGCGTCGCTGTGCCGAGCAGTCACGTTCGCCGATCCACACGCAGTTGCCGTGCTGGTCGCCGATGATCTGCATTTCCACGTGACGCGGGGTGGCGAGGTAACGCTCGACGTAGCACTCATCTCGGCCGAAGCCCTTGAGTGCCTCGGATTGGGCCGACGCCAAGGCGGCGTGGGCTTCCGATGCGGCGTCGACCACACGCATGCCGCGGCCGCCACCGCCGTAGGCGGCCTTGATGGCCACGGGCCAGCCGAACTCCTCGCCAAAGGCCACCACCTCGTCGCCTGAGTCCAAGAATGTTGTTGTGCCCGGAACACCCATCACGCCAACGGCCTGAGCGGCGATGCGGCTGGAGACCTTGTCGCCCATGACCTCAATGGCCTCAGGCGGTGGGCCAATGAAGGTGACGCCCCGCTCGGTGATGGCCCGGGCGAAGTCGGTGTTCTCCGAGAAGAACCCGTAGCCAGGGTGGACGCCGTCGGCGCCGGAGCGCTCGATGATCTCCAGGATCTTGTCCGTATTGAGGTAGCTCTCGACCGCGGTGGTACCGCCAAGTGCGTAGGACTCGTCGGCCAAGCGGACATGGAGCGCATCGCGGTCGAGGTCGGAGTAGACCGCGACGCTGGTGATCCCCAGTTCTTGGCAGGCACGGATGACCCGGACGGCGATTTCGCCCCGGTTTGCGATCAGGATCTTCGTGAGCACGAGTGCATGTCTAGAGCCTCCGTGAGGGTCGCTGAAACTTCTGCTCTTGCAGGTGGAAGGCCTGGCGGGTTCACTTCGGGCCGTGACTGAACCAACCTCTGGCGCTGCCGCCCGCGCCGCGCTGACCGACACCCGCTTTGCCGACGTGCGCTGGGTAGCCGAAACCGGGTCGACCAACCAGGACGTTATGGAGCTGGCCCGCCAAGGCGAGCCGGAAGGAATTGTGGTCGTGGCCGACCATCAGACTGCAGGCCGAGGCCGCCGAGACCGAACGTGGGAGGCACCCGAGGGGGCCGCCCTCATGGCGACGGTGCTCCTCCGACCGTGGGCCTCCGTGGCCGGCATGGCCACCATGGCCGTTGCCCTGGCGGCCAGCGAGGCCATCGAGGAACTCGCCGGTGTCGTTGCCCAAGTGAAATGGCCGAATGACCTGGTCTGGCCGGGCGACGGTTCGTTGGAGGACCGGAAGCTGGCGGGCATCTTGGCCGAGGCGGACTGGCCAGCGGCCAGCCACATTGCCGGCGGCTGGCAGCCGCCCGCCCCCGGATCAAAGGTCGTCGTGGCCGTCGGGATTGGCATCAACGTGGCTTGGGCGGGCCAGATGTCGCCGGAGCTGGCCCACACGGCGGTGGCGTTGGACGAGATACTCGGCCCGATCTCGCCGCCGAGCCGGGAGGACCTGCTGATCGCCTTCTTGCGGCGACTCGATGATCGTTACGGGTCGCTCATGGGTGGCTCGATGGCCGGTTTTTCTGCCCCCGGTGTGGAGGCCGTGCGCGCCGGCTGGGAAGCCCGTTCCGCCACGATCGGTCGACGAGTGCGGGTCGATCTTGGCGCCGACGATGTTGTGGGCACCGCGGTGGGGATGACCGACGAGGGCCACCTGATCGTCGAGACGGTGGAGGGCGAGCGTCGGACGATCGCCGTGGGCGACGTGGTCCACCTCCGTCCCGCTGGCTAGGCCCGATCGCCGGGGGCGAGTACGTCCTCGTAGGAACGGTCTGACATGCTCGGTGTGGTTTGGCCGAGGCCTCCGCTGGAGTAGTCGCAAACACCCTGCGGGAAGACGGTGCCCAGCTTGGTGATCTGGTCGGGGGTCAGCTCGATCCCGTAGGCCGCAGCGTCGACGGCAGACAGGCGGCACTTGATGACGTCGTCTGACCGTGGGGCCCCGGCTGCGGTGCGGGGGTCTCCGGCGATGGGATAGTCGTCTTTGCACGGGCCCGAGGTGTCGTAGATGTCGCCACCGCCAGTCGGTTTGGTCGTCCCCTGGGGGATGCAGTTGTCCACCGCAGCGGCTGGGCGAGTCCGGCTCAGGACCGTGAAGCGCTCGCCGCCTTTGGTGTCTTTGTTGATCGCGGTGAGCCACGTATCCATGGTGGCGACAACTTCCAGTCGGGCTTCGGCTCCCGCGAGCGTGCCGGGATCGCGAGTCCAAATCTGAAAGCCGGGGGCGCTCTCGGCGGTTCCGCCTCGCGTGAGGCGATCGCGGAGCGAGAAGGCCCGGAACCGGTCATGGATGTCGCCGTCGGGGTCGTTGTAGATGTCGACGTCGATCATGGGGATCTTCAGTTGGTCCCCGGAACCGCTCGACACTCGGCCGGTTTCGTAGGCGGTGGCCACTGCGGGCTGCGTGGCGGACGTTCGGGTTTTCTGGAACAACCCATCGGCGTCGTAGCCGCCGATGGCCTGGTTGAGCGCCGACAGCAGTTGC
>JANXNS010000197.1 GCA_025353965.1 Aquihabitans sp. | reverse complement strand
GTTTGCATTTATAATTATCCAATTTTCCGAACATCGTGTCAAACATGACCGGGATGACCAAAGGGCAGTATTTAGGGTAAATGGGTGGGTCTCTCGATAATGTGAAGAGACCCACCCATGGTGACGGTCAGGTGCCCTCGGAGCTGGCCTTGCGTGCCCTGGGAGCTGGCTTGGCCGACTTCTCATCGGACGGACCTAGCAGGCTGGCGATGGCGTTGCGGCGGGTTTCCGCTTCGGCCTCGATCTCAGCCAGGGCACCCGCGGCCTGACTGGCAAGATCACCGGACTCACGGACGGTCTGCAGGTATCCCTCGATCGATGAGCGGATGAGCTCGGTGAGCGAGATTCCCTGCAGCTGGGCCACCGCTTGTGCGGCGGCGTGGAGGTCGTCAGACATTCGTACGGCGAGTGTCTTGGGCATGGGTGCCTCCTTGGGGGCGTTGCGGCTGACGATCCGGGTTGGATCATCTGGTGAAGCCGCAGTCCACCGACGAGGGAGTGGGCAGGGCCAGGCCAACGCATAACTGCGCTGACCTGACCGGTACTCATGGTTCGAAGACGTAGACACCGTCGCTGTCCTCGCTGACCCACAGTTCGCTCTCAAGATCCCGGGCGAAGGCGACCACGTCGATGCTGACGTAGGGCCGGAGCATGTCCGGTAGGCCGGTGCACTTGTCGGGGTCCATACCGAGCGAGTCGAGCAGTTCTTCGGCGTAGGTCAGCATCGAAGCCCAGTGGCCTTGGTAGCTGTCCTCAAACTGGTCGAGTTCGCCGTAGCCGGTTGGCGGGAACATGGCGGCGTAGTGGGCGAAGGCGATGCCGTGCTCTGCAATGCCTCGGCCGATGCGAGCGATGTCCTCGATGGACTCGTATTCACCGAGACGTAGCGGGCCGAAACCTTCGTAGTCGTGGATGGCCCATTCCTCCGCGACCGCTTCGTCGGATGCCTGCAGCATCAGGTCGATGTGGGTTTGCAGTTCGTCAGCGTCGTGGTCGACGTCGATCCAGACGCCGTGGAGGCGTCCGGCGTTGTAGTCGCTCAGGCTGGCCACGTAGATCCGTGGGGTGGGGGTGTCAGGGTGCTCCATGTGATGCTCCTT
The DNA here is from genome assembly GCA_025353965.1 of Aquihabitans sp. GTDB lineage: Bacteria > Actinomycetota > Acidimicrobiia > Acidimicrobiales > Iamiaceae > Aquihabitans. The sequence goes on along the minus strand of JANXNS010000197.1, from coordinate 1,179 downwards.
GTGGGTTGTGCATCTCCTCTGGGTCCGGTGCCCTCGGCGCCGCCGTGGAGGCGATGCGGGTGAGGGCGAGGTCGCGGTAGGTCGAATTCAGCTCGATACCGAGCCAATCTCGACCGACCGTGCGAGCGGCGACAGCGGTGCTGCCAGCGCCCATGAACGGGTCGAGTACGAGGCCGGGCTGCCACCCGGCATCGCATTCGCAGACAGCCCGGATAGGCCGTCCACGGTGTTGCTGCCAGGCCAAGCCACAGGCCACGCAGGTCCGTGCCGGGCAACCCGCCAGGATCGGGCGTGTCACCAGCGCGACTGGGAACGTCGCGAAATGCGCTCCCCGATATGCCGCCGTCGCGAGAGTCCAGACATCGCCCGGGTTCTTGCCCAGACGATGGCCAGCTCGGCCCTCGCGGCGAGCCCGTTCGAGACCGTCATTGCGGCCAGCCAGCGGGCCAGCCCAGCCCGTGCGACTGCTGTCGTACTTCGGGCGATTCTTCGGGCCTGACTCCGTCCTCTGTGATTTCGATCGCGGTGTCAACCCCCTCGGCCGTGACTTGTGCGGAACCCGGATGGCATCCAGGTCGAAGAAGTAGGAGCCGGTGCGGGTGAGTAGATAGATCGGCTCGTAGGTGCAGCTCAGTCGATCCCTCACGGACGTGGGCATCGGATTGGGCTTGGCCCACACAATCTTGTTTCTGACGATGTATCCACGGGCGGCCAGGGCGAGCAGCACCCGCTCCGGTGCCAACAGAAGACTCTTGGCCGGGGCGCCGTAGCGATCGTGACGGGAGTAGCTGTCGCCAAGGTTCAGCCACAGGCTGCCCCCGGGCTTGAGCACCCGCGCCAGCTCGTCACAAACGGCGACGATGCGGTCGACGTACTCGGTCACGGTCCCTTCCAGGCCGACCTGACCCTTCCTCCCATAGTCACGAAGCAGGAAGTAGGGCGGAGAGGTCACCACCATGTCGACCGACGACTCGGGCAAACCCTGAAGGCGCTTGAGCGCGTCGCCGAGGAGAACGGTGTTGCGTTGAATTGCGGCGCTCATGGCGTCGCCCCTGCATCTCGGCCAATGAGCACCGCCGCCGATCGGGCGTCGGTGGTGACAGCGAAGAGCGGCCAGTCCTCCCGGTCGAGTCGACGGATCGCTTTGACCACCTGGCCGATGCGGCGCTCGTCGGGCAC
>JANXNS010000153.1 GCA_025353965.1 Aquihabitans sp. | reverse complement strand
TCGCACGCGGGGGATGATCACCAGACCGGAGACATCAGATGAGCCAGCTGCAAACCGCCTACCAGCTCGATGACTGGATCACCGGCGACGAGGGAAGCGTCTTCTGCACAGGCGTGCAAGCCTTGGCCCGGCTTCCAATCGAACAACTCCGGGCCGACCGCGCTGCGGGCCACAACACCGCAGCCTTCGCGTCGGGCTACCCGGGAAGCCCGCTCGGCGGCTTCGACATCGAACTCGCCCGAGCGGCCAAACGGGCGGGACTACCTATCGTTTTGCGCCCCGCGGTCAACGAGGAACTCGGCGTCTCCGCAGTGATGGGCAGCCAGCTGGCAGCAGGGCGGCCCGACGCTCGCTACGACGGGGTCATTGGCCTCTGGTACGGCAAAGCCCCTGGTTTGGATCGGGCATCGGACGCGCTGCGCCACGCCGTTTTCACCGGGACCTCCGCCCTGGGCGGCGCGGTGGCCATCGTCGGCGATGACCCAGCGGCCAAATCATCAACGTTGCCGTCCTCTTCGGATGCAACCATGATCGACCTCCATCTACCAATCCTGTACCCGGCTGATGTGGCGGAGGCGTTGGATTTGGGGCGCCACGCCATTGCCCTCTCGCGTGCCAGCGGGCTCTGGGTCGGCTTGAAGATCGTCTCCGCGGTGGCGGATGGCTCCGGAACCATCCAGCTCGACCCGCACCGGGTTCGGCCCATCATGCCCACAATCGATGGCGAGCCCTTCCGGTTCCAGCCCGATGCCCTGTTGTTGTCGGCTCACTCGCTGGAGATCGAGCAACAACTTCGAGGCGTGCGGACCGATCTTGCGGTCGCCTACGGAGTGGCCAACCAACTGAATCGCGTCACCGTGAAGTCACCATCGGCGTGGCTCGGGGTCATCGCTTCTGGCCTGACCTACCGGGAACTTATGGAAGCCTTTGCCCGCTTGGGTCTCGACCATGCGGCGCTCAGCGCCGCCGGCATCCGCGTCCTGCAGATGCAGATGCCTGTCCCCTTCGATCCCGCCGTGGTGCGATCCTTTGCGGCCGGCCTGGAGGAGGTCATGGTCATCGAGGAGATGAATCCATCGCTCGAACGCCTGGTCCGCGATGCTCTCTATGGCGTCCCCAACCAGCCACTGGTAACCGGCAAGGTTGACCGAGCCGGTAACGAGCAGATACCCAAGCACGGTCCGCTCGCCACCGATCGAATGGTTGAACCGCTTCGGGCCGCGCTGACTGGTCGGCTGGGACACCTGCTGATCCCCCGCAAGCCCGAACGCGCCCGCATCGACCTCACCGTTCTTGAGAGCCGATCACCGGCCTTCTGCTCGGGCTGCCCACACAACCGGTCGACCCGGGTGCCCGAGGGATCGCTGGTCGGCGCGGGAATCGGGTGTCACACCATGGCCCTGCTCGGCAACGACGACCGCGTCGGCGAGATCGTCTGTATCGCCGCCATGGGCAACGAAGGCGCGCCGTGGATCGGCATGTCTGAGTTCGTCGACACGGAGCATTTCACCCAGAACCTGGGCGACGGGACGTACTTTCACAGCGGTCAGCTGGCCATTGCCGCCGCGGTCGACGCCAAGGTCAACATCACATTCAAACTTCTCCACAATGGCCACATCGCCATGACCGGAGGCCAGCTCCCTCCCGGCCAACGGGGTCTCGCCGACATCTGCAAGATGTTGCAGGCCCAGGGCGTAGCCCGAATTGTCGTCACCTCGGACGACGTACGGCGCACGCGCGACGCACACCTGCCTTCAGGGGTGGACCTCTGGGATCGCGCCCGGCTGATCGAGGCGCAAGAGCAACTGGCCGCCACCGCCGGAGTCACGGTGATGATCCACGACCAGCCGTGTGCGGCGGAGCTGCGCCGCCATCGCCGGCGGAGCCCCGATGTCCGCCAACCTCCCCGGGTCCTCATCAATGACCGCGTGTGCGAGGGGTGCGGGGACTGCTCCGAGCGCAGCGCCTGCCTGTCGGTCCAACCAATCGAGACACCGCTGGGCCGCCGCACCCGCATCGATCAGGGGAGCTGCAATCTGGACCAGTCCTGCGTCGACGGGGACTGCCCCTCGTTCTTAACGGTTGTGCCCGCAACGACCCGATGGTGGAAGCGGACCAGCCGCCGTTCCGGGCCAGGGGGTCGGGCCGCTGCCCTCCTCGTTGCGCCGCCAACGGACCTCCCCGATCCAACCCCGGACGTTCAAGCGGCGAAGGTGCGCCTGGCCGGGGTGGGCGGTACCGGTGTCGTGACTGCGGCGCAGATCGTGGCCACTGCGGCCATGCTCGACGGGCTCGAAGTCCGTGGTCTCGACCAAACCGGCCTGTCGCAGAAGGCGGGTCCGGTCGTGAGCGACCTGCTGTTCGGGCAGGAGGACACCTCAACCGGCGGTAACCATTTGGGGACGGGTCAGGCCGACGGGCTCATCGCCCTCGATGCCATCGTGGCCGCCGCTGACACCACGCTCGCGGCGGCCTCACCGGATCGGACTCGGCTCGTCGGATCCCGCTCGATCACGCCCACCGTGACCATGGTGTTACACCCGGAACGGCCCCCCATCGATCCCGGACGCATTCTCGAGCGGATCGAGAGCGCCTGTCGGCCCGGAGCCATCTGGGTCGATGCCGAAGCAGTCGCGGAGAGGCTGGTCGGCGCGCCGGCCACGGCGAACCTGGTGGTAATCGGCATGGCTATGCAGGCCGGGATCCTCCCGGTTACCGCGACATCCATGGCCAGCGCCATCCAGCTAAACGGCGTGTCGGTGGCCGCCAACCAGGCAGCCTTTGCGTGGGGTCGAGCCGCGGTGGCCAACCCCACCGCCGTTTCGAACTCGCTCGCCGATCACCCAGCCCTCTTCACCCGCACGCCCACCAAGAAACTCCTTCCACCCGCCCTCCTTGCTCACTTGGAGAAGCTGCGTGGCGCGGGCGCTCCCGATGAACTGATGGCCTCGGCGGCCTTGCGGGTGTGGGAGCTCGTGGGGTTCGACGGCGAGCAGTTGGCCGAGACCTACCTGGACCGGGTCACCCGTGCCGCAACCGCCGAACAGAGGGTTTCGCCTGGATCCTGGGTACTCACCGAGAGCTACGCCCTCGAGCAGTACCGGGTCATGGCCTATAAGGATGAATACGAAGTGGCCCGCTTACTGGTTGACCCGACCACCCTCGCGGCGGCCGCCTCGCTGGTCGACGGGCCGGCCGAGGTCTCGTGGAAATTGCACCCCCCGCTGCTCCGTGCGCTCGGCATGGAACGCAAGATCACGGTCGGCACGTGGGCCGCGCCGGGACTCGCCCTCTTGGCCAAGGGCAAGCGCCTACGCGGCACTGCGTTGGATCCGTTCGGCTACACCCAGGTCCGGCGGGCGGAACGAAAGCTGGCGGCGGACTACGGCGCAACAATGGGCCGGATCTTCCAGGACCTCACCAGTGACAATCTCCCTCGGGCGATCGAGATCGCCTCACTTCCCGCAACGGTCCGGGGCTACGAGGACCGCAAGCTCAACGCCATGAAGCGTGTTGATCAAGCCTTGAACGACCACCGCTCATAGCGGCTAGAGGAAGAACCCACGCACTGCTTCGCCCATAGCGGCCCGAGCGCTCGTGCCTGACGGGATGAGGTCCACCGCCACCAGCGAGGTGTGGATCTGCCCCGCGCACGCCAGATGCTCAACGGGAACGCCGGCATCGGTGAGCGCCTTGGCGTAGGCCGCACCTTCGTCGCGAAGCGGATCGAACTCGCTGGTCGCAATGAAGGCCTGCGGGAGGTCTGCCAACGACGCCGCCCGCAACGGGGTCGCCCGGGGGTCCGTGCGGCTCTCGGGCGGGGCGTAGTGATCCCAGAACCAGGTCATCAGCGCCCTCGTGAGGATGTAGCCCTCCGCATTTTCGGTGTACGAGGGTTGGCCCCTAGTGCCATCGAGGGCGGGGTTGATGAGTAGTTGACCAGCGATGAAGGGGCCTCCGTTGTCCCGAGCGAGGAGACAGACCACGGTGGCCAGGTTTGCGCCCGCACTCCAACCGGCGACGGCGAGCTGGCCCTCTATCCCTCCCAGTGCGATCGTGTTTGCGGCAATCCACTCGAGGGCCGAGAACGCGTCGTCGACCGCGGCCGGAAAGGGCGACTCGGGGGCGTGGCGGTAGTCGACCGAAATGACCGTGGTACCCGATCGACGGCAGAGGTCCCGACAGATTGGGTCGTCGGACGTGCTGCTCCCGAGCACCCAACCCCCACCGTGCAGGTAGACAACGATCGGATGGGGGCCAGGTGTGGCCGGCCGGTACAGCCGGTAGTCGAGGTCGCCAGCTGGCCCTGGCAGGGTCGAGTCGACGATCTCGCCGACCTCGGGCCCTGCTGGCCGCTGCGCCTCCATGGCCATCATCAACGAGCGGGCGTCGGCGACAGACAACGTGTCCATCGCTGGTATTCCAAGTTCGGCGAGGACCTCGAGCATGATGGTCACGTCCGGCTGTACCCGTCGTATCACGCCATCGGCGCAGGCATCGGTGCCATCGGGTCGGCCCCGGATGAACCCGAAATAGTCGCGGCTGACGACCTCGTCGCACACCGCCCGGTATCGGGCGACCCCGCCACAGTAGGGCAGGAAAACCCGGGGCTTACCAGGCACATTGGAGCCCATGTACCAGGAGTTTGCCTGCGGATACAGGGTGAGGGCGGCGTAATCGTTCACATGCGATACCCAACCTTCGACCGCCGGGGTCGTCGGCTCGATGGTGACAATCGCGCTGCTGCGCATATCGGCGATGCAGTCGGTGATCCACTCAACGTGCTGCTCGATCGAGACCATCATGTTCGACAAGACACTGGGGCTCCCGGGGCCGGTCACCATGAACAGGTTGGGGAACCCAGCAACCATCAGACCGAGGTACGTCATCGGCCCGTTGGCCCACGCTCCCCTCAATGTACGCCCGCCGCGGCCGGTGATATCCACGCTCACCATGGCGCCCGTCATGGCGTCGAACCCTGTGGCGAAGATCAGTACGTCAACATCGAGCGTTTCATCCACGAGCTCTATGCCACCCTCGACCACCGTTCGGATTGGCTGCTTGCGCAGATCGACCAGCCGGACGTTGCTTCGATTGAACGTTTGGTAATAGCCCGAATCCACGCAAAGGCGTTTGCTCCCGATCGGGTACTCGTAGGGGCAGAGCAATTCCGCCGTTTCAGGATCGTCCACCACTGCTCGGATTTTTCCCCGGGCAAACTCGGCCAGCAGCTCATTGGCCGTGTCGCTGGTCATGGTGTCCAGGTAGGAGGACGCCACCTCAAGGATGCCGCCGTTGTTCCAAGCGTTCTCGTAGGTCTCCAGCCGTTCCTCGGCCGACACGGCCAAGGCGCTTTGGGTCGGCACCTCGAGTGGTACCCCTCCCCCACTCAGCCGTGCCGCCGCCCGGTACTCGGCATGGCCGGCGCGAAGGGCATCGATCTTGCTCTGTGGAATCGGGCCGTTGTTCGCGGGCATGGCGAAGTTGGGGGTGCGTTGCAAGACGGTGACGTGAGCGGCCTGCTCAGCGATGATCGGTATCGATTGAATCGCTGATGATCCGGTACCAATGACGGCCACTCGTTTGCCCGCCAGATCAACGCCGTCGTGGGGCCAGCGGCTGGTGGTGTACACCTCACCGGTAAAGCGGCCGGTGCCTTCGATATCGATTTCTTTCGGGACAGACAAGCAGCCTGTCGCCATCACGTAGTACGAGCAGCCGATTTCTTCGCCGTTCGAGGTACGCACGCCCCAGCGGCTCGTTTTGTCGTCCCATCCGGCGCTCGCCACGCGGGTGTCGAACTGGATACTGCGACGAAGGTCGAAGCGATCAGCCACATGCTGCGCGTAGGCGAGGATCTCCGGCTGGGCCGCGTACTTCTCCGACCACACCCAGGTCTCGTCCAGGTCAGGATCAAAGGAATACGAGTAATCGACGCTCTGAATGTCGCAGCGGGCCCCGGGGTAACGGTTCCAATACCAGGTACCCCCAACGTCGCCCCCAGCTTCGAACACCCGGGCGCTGAGACCAAGCCCGCGCACGCGGTGCAGCAAATACATGCCGGCAAATCCGGCCCCAACGACAACGACATCAACGTCCTCGGACATAGGTATTTACTCCACCCCTTAGGCGTCCCCTGGCCGACGCACGTTACCCGCCCTTGAATTGAGCGTTCGTGTGTTGCGTGGGATCCTCTGGTTCCTTAGCTGGCCCCCGGCGGCCCTACCGACCTTCGACCCAGGGAGAACCCGCTCGTGTCCGAGAGCCCCAGTCAGCCAACCAGTAGGGCCGGGGCCCGACCCCGCCCTCGGGTAGTCGTTGCCGGCATGGGCGACGCTGGCGTGCTGGTGGCCACCCGCCTCGCCCGCTCGTGCGAGGTCGTCGGCATCTCGACACGACCGGCGCTGGTGAGCGGTCAGGAACTGGGCAACCGCTTGACGAACCCGGAGCGTTGGCGGCGCAGCTACCTGGTTCCCTACCGCCGGTTTCGGCGCCTGGACAAGGCCCGCACCGTGCACGGCCGAATCACCTCGGTGGACCTGCGTGGCGCCGAGGTGCACGTCGAACGGGCCGACGGCACGGCGGTGGTGGAGCCTTACGACGTACTGGTGATCGCTACGGGCGCATCCAATGGTTTCTGGCGCCACGATCGGGTCGAGGACCTCGGGGCAATCGACGCCGATCTCGCCGGGGTCACCGCTCAACTCAACGCGGCCTCCACCATCGCCGTCGTCGGCGGCGGGGCCACCGGGGTCAGCGTGGCCGCCAACTTGGCCCGCCGCGGCGGCGCCGATGTCCACCTCTTTCACAGTGGCGACCAACCGCTTCCTGGCTACCACCCCAAGGTCCGCCGCTGGATCACCGGGGAACTCCGCAAGGATGGCGTTGTCGTCCACCCCGACCACCGCGCCAGTACCCCCGAGGGCTTTGCCGGCGACCACCTCACCACCGACACCGTGTCCTGGTCCACCGGGCAGCCGCCCTTCAAGGCAGACCTCACTCTCTGGGCGGTAGGCGGCGTGCGACCCCACAGCACGTTCCTGCCTGCCGAGGTGCTCGACGGTGACGGCTTCGTGAAGGTCGACGAATACCTCCGCGTGCCCGGTCACCCCAACGTGTTTGCCGTGGGCGATGTGGCCGCCAGCGACCCCCATCGCAGCTCCGCTCGCAACTGGGGCTATCGGGTGGTGGTCGCCAACGTTCAGGCCCTTGTCCGTGGCGGGGACAAGGGCCTGAAGGTTTACAGCGCCCCCGAGTACCGGTGGGGGTCGATCGTTGGCCTACAAGACGACGGCCTCACCGTGGTCCAGCCCGACGGCAAGCGGTTCCGGATACCACGGTGGATTGCCGAGCCGTTGCTGCTCCGCGTCTTCGTCACGCGGTTCCTTTACGGCGGCCTCAGGCCAAGTCGAAGCGATCAGCGTTCATGATCTTGCTCCAGGCGGCCACGAAATCCCTCGCAAACTTCGGCTGAGCATCATCGGACCCGTAGACCTCGGCGATGGCCTTCAACTGCGAGTTCGATCCGAAGACCAAATCGAAACGGGTGCCGGTCCAGGTGAGCTGACCGGTCGATCGATCGTGGCCCTCGAACGTGTCCTCAGTGTCATCGGTTGCATGCCACTCGGTGTTGATGTCGAGAAGGTTTACGAAGAAGTCGTTGGTGAGCGTGCCCGGCCGGTCGGTGAAGACACCATGACTGGATCCGCCAACGTTCGCACCGAGGACGCGCATGCCACCGACGAGCACCGTCATCTCCGGGGCGCTCAGCGTGAGGAGTTGCGCGTGGTCCACGAGCAGTTCTTCGGCGGGGCGAACCTGGCCCTTGCCGAGGTAGTTGCGGAACCCGTCTGCTTTGAGTTCCAGCACTGCGAATGCCTCGACATCGGTCTGTTCCTGCGACGCATCGGTCCGACCGGGGGTGAAGGGCACCGTGATGTCGTTCCCCGCGGCCTTGGCTGCTGCTTCCACCGCGGCGCATCCGCCGAGCACGATGAGGTCGGCCATGGACACCGTCTTGCCCGAGCTGTTAAACGCCGTCTGGACCTCCTGGAGGGTGGTCAGAATCCGGCGAAGCTCGGGCGGGTTGTTGGCGGCCCAATCGTTCTGCGGAGCGAGGCGAAGGCGGGCGCCGTTGGCACCACCACGCTTGTCGCTGTTGCGGAAGGTCGAGGCCGAAGCCCATGCGGTGGACACCAGCTCAGAAATATTCAGCCCGGACGCCAGCACGCTTGCCTTGAGCGCAGCAATGTCGGCGTCGTCGACCAGTGCGTGGTCGACGGCCGGGACCGGGTCTTGCCAGATCAGCTCCTCTTGAGGGACCTCTGGGCCGAGGTAACGCGAGACCGGGCCCATGTCGCGGTGACAGAGCTTGAACCAGGCCCGAGCGAACACATCGGCGAACTCCACGGGGTTCTCGTGGAAGCGCCGAGAAATCGGCTCGTATATGGGGTCCATCCTCAAGGCCATGTCGGCCGTGGTCATCATGGGTGCGTGCGACCGAGACGGGTCATGGGCATCGGGCACGGTGCCCTGAGCCTCCGGGTTCGAAGGCGTCCACTGCTGTGCCCCGGCCGGGCTGTGGGTCAGCTCCCATTCGTAACCGAAGAGCATGTCGAAGTAGGTGTTGTCCCAGGTGATGGGGGTAGGGGTCCACGCCCCCTCGATGCCGCTGGTGGTGGTGTCGACACCCTTGCCGGTACCGAAGCTGTTCTTCCAGCCGAGGCCCAGCTGCTCCATGGGAGCACCCTCCGGTTCGGGGCCGACGAGGTCCGGGTCACCGGCACCGTGGCTCTTGCCAAAGGTGTGGCCGCCCGCCACGAGCGCAACCGTTTCCTCGTCGTTCATCGCCATCCGACGGAACGTCTCGCGGATGTCTCGGGCCGAGGCGAGCGGGTCCGGGTTGCCATTCGGGCCTTCGGGGTTGACGTAAATCAGGCCCATCTGGACCGCCCCGAGCGGGTTCAAGAGTTCCCGATCCCCGTGGTAGCGCTCGTCTCCGAGCCAGGTGGTCTCCGGGCCCCAGTAGATGTCTTCCTCGGGCGCCCAGACGTCCTCGCGTCCGCCAGCGAACCCAAAGGTCTCGAAGCCCATGGACTCCAAGGCAACGTTTCCGGTGAGGATGATGAGGTCTGCCCAGGAGAGCTTCCGGCCGTACTTCTGTTTGATCGGCAGCAGGAGCATGCGTGCCTTATCGAGGTTTCCGTTGTCAGGCCAGCTGTTGAGCGGGGAAAAGCGCTGGGTGCCGGTGGCCGCGCCGCCTCGACCGTCTTCGATCCGGTAGGTGCCGGCACTGTGCCATGCCATCCGAATGAAGAACGGGCCGTAATGGCCGTAGTCAGCTGGCCACCAGTCCTGCGATGCCGTCATCAGATCGGTGAGGTCCTGCTTGACCGCAGGCAGGTCAAGGGTCTTGAACTCTTCCGCGTAGTTGAAGTCCTCGCCCATGGGGTCTGCCATGGGAGAGTTCTGGTGAAGCATCGTCAGGCTCAACTGATTGGGCCACCAGTGCTGGTTCGCCATAGATCCAACCGCGGTCTGGGCGGCACCCGGACCAGCCATCACCGGACACCGGTTGGCGTTGTCGTTGATCTCGAGGGCCTTTTCGTCAGTCATCGCTGCTCCTTGGTTGGGGTGAGTTTCTTGGTCTTTACTGATGTGGCTTTCAGGCAGGACGGGCAACGTCCCCAATAGACGACTTCGGCTTCATCGATCTCGAAGCCGTGATCGTCGGCCGCGGTCAGACACGGCACCGTCCCGACGGCGCAGTCGATATCGAACGTGTTCCCGCAGCCTCGACAGATCAGGTGATGGTGGTTGTCAGCCACGCGATCCTCGAACCGAGCGGGTGACCCGGCGGGCTGGATCCGACGGATGAGGTTCTTGTCCACCAGCACCCCGAGCGTGTCGTACACCGCTTGACGGGAGATGGTCCCGATGCGGGCCCGGACATCATCGGTCAGTTCGTCGGCGGTGACGTGTGGGCGCAACGACACCGCCCGCATGATGGCCAGCCGCTGGGCAGTAATCTGGACCCCATGGCTGCGAAGGAGTTGCTCAACATCATTCGACACAAGGACCAGTGTGGCGGATAATCTGGACTCTGTCAACTATTGGAGTGGGTCTGGATTTTAACCACCGCCCGAGCGCCGGTGGGGAGTAGCTGGCTGACCTCAGTGGGCGGACGGCTTCGTTGTGAAAACGCACCGCAGGCTTCCTCACTCGTGAAGCGAAGGTCGGCGGCGCGGATTTCCAGCGAGTCGATGACGTGGTAGTCGTCCAGGACCAACACGACGGCCTGGTGCCGCGGCGCCACTCATGGCATGGCGGGCATCGCCGTCTTCGAACTCAGTGCATCATCCACGACACCGGTGAAGCACCTGATCGAGGAGTTCGAGCCAGCCGTATCGAGCAGCACATAGTGATAGGTGCCGGCCGGGAATTCAGGAGTGGCGCTGGTGATGCCGTTGCAGTCGTCCAGGTCAGCGGCCTTCACCTGCTTGCCGTCGACGTCACGATCGCCGTAGATGGGGTATCCATCGAAGGCGATGCCGATGATGTGAGAGGCCCCACCGTCTGTGTCAACCTGCGCAGTCACGCACTTCGGAAGTGCGTGATAGTGGTACTGGCCCATCGGTGTCGGGTGGCCCGAGCAATCGTCGAGGAACCAGACCTTGGTCCCATCCGCGCCGCTCACCGAGAAGTTCGAAGCGGTGGCAACTGTGGCGGAATCGCCCTCGTATGGGTTGAAAAGAGATGCGCCGGAGATCATGACGCCGATGACGCCCAGGTTGGTTGATGTTGGCGTGCTGGCCCTGCGCGGCGTCAGGGGAATCGTGTAGTCGTAGGACTGGAAGACGGTGGGGTCGTCCCCGGCGGTCGCGCTGGTGGCGTTGGGCACCTGGACCCCGGCGTTCGGCAACGCATATTGGGCGTTGCGCTCATGGTTGGGTAGCCCATCTGAGACATACCGAAGCTTTCCAGCAGCAATGGTGACCGTCACGTTGTCACCCCATTTGGCCTTCTTGAAGCCGGAGGTGAGATCCGTGGTGATGCCGCTCCCGCTGGATGTGCTGTCGACCGCGGTCGTCGATGAGCTCGCCGTCGTGGCAGCTGAACTTCCGCACCCGGCGGCGAGCAAGGCGAGGACCAGCACGGACAGGCCGAGGGCACAGCGGTTGGGACGTCGGGAGTTGATCATGGCCGCGGACCCTAGAAGGCGTTCCTGGGAAATCCCGCCGACAGGCAGGGGAATTGGCTCAGCAGCACCTGGCTGACAAGCCCGGGGTGACGGTGGGGGTCCAAGTTCAACGGGTGCTCCGGGCCGGTATTGGGGATCGCGCCGAGGGTCTACCCTCGGCCGTTACACGCCGGGGAGGTAGCACGCTCATGAATCCAAGACCTGCGGAGGTGCTCTTGACGCTCCTTGACCAGATGGTGGCGGTGCCTGCGAGCGATCTCATCAGCGCAGTCCGCCTGGCAGGGGACGCGCTTGGAGCCTCCGATGCCCGTCTACTGGTGGCCGATTATGGCTTGACAGCTCTTCAGGAGTTAGGGAAAGACGGGCCCGTCAACGTGTTCCAGCCCATCGAGGGGACGAGCGCTGGGCGATGCTTCGCTCGAGGCGACGTGGTTGTGTCCGGGGAGGAACCCTCGACCGTATGGGTCCTGCTCGCCGACGGCACCGAGCGTCTAGGCGTCTTCGAGCTCACCCACCCGTCATGGTCCGATGAACTCCAGTCCCTCCTGGACCCAATCGTAAGGCTCCTCGTCCTGGTGCTGATCTCCAAGCGCCGTTACACCGATGTCATGCTGCGAAGCCGCCGGGCCGCGCCACTCTCGCTGGCCGCCGAGATGCAATGGGATCTACTGCCACCGCTCACCTGTTCGACCGAACAGGTCTCGTTGAGCGGCACCGTTCAACCGGCCTACTCGATTGGTGGTGACTCGTTCGACTACGCCCTAAACCCGAACCGGGCCGAGTTCGCCATCGTCGATGCAGTTGGACACGGGATGGGAGCCGTGTCGATCGCAGTGGTCGCCATCAACAGCCTGCGCAACGCCCGTCGGGAGGGGGCGAACATGGAGACGGCGTACCTCAGCACGGGCGACGCGATCAGCGCCCAGTTCGGTCAGTCGAACTTCGCGACGGCCCAGTTGGGTTCGCTCGCCCTCGATACCGGGGAACTCACCTGGCTCAACGCCGGTCACCCGCTTCCACTCCTGGTCCGGAATCGCAGCTTCGTCGGGGAACTTCAGTGCCGCCCATCGATGCCCATGGGCTTGGGCGGACCGGTTACAGAAGTCGCCACCGAGGTGCTCCAACCTGGCGATCGCGTCCTCTTCTACACCGACGGTGTGGTGGAGTCGACGGCTCCCAACGGGCAGGAGTTTGGGATCGATCGACTTGCCGACCTTCTTACCCGCGCCGCTCTCGACGAGGTTTCGCCGGCCGAAACCGTACGCCGACTGGCGGAGGCGACGGTGGCACATACCGCTACCGACCTGCGCGACGATGCCACCCTGTTGCTGGTCGAATATCACCAACCCTAAGTAGTCCCATTCGCCGGCATCTGTTGATAGACTCGCCGACGTGGAACTAGGCGTGCCCCATCTCGAAATCAAGGTAGAGGAGCCGGTCGGCGCAGTAGTGCGCCTGGCGGCGATCGGAGAGCTCGATGCTGCATCTGCTGCGCAGCTCGAGGCGGCACTTGATGCTCAACTCGTCGACGGCCGCCGCGTTTCGCTGGACCTCAGCGAGATTTCGTTCATCGACTCCTCTGCGCTGCGTGTCCTCCTAGCGGCACAAAAGGCTGGCACCGAGGCCGGATCTGGGCTCGTGGTGAGCGCAGCCAGCGAGCCGGTCAAGCGACTGCTCCAGATGACCGGCCTGAATCACGTGCTACTAGCCGGCTAGCCGGCTCCGCTTCCCATCTAGGCGGCGGCGGGCGCGCTGCTTCATGCAACAGTGCCGCCGTAGCTCAGTTGCCGAGCCAGCCGTGGTGGGCCCAGTCGTCGAGCTCCGCGGTGACGAGTCCCCGTGCGATCTGCTGGTACCTGGTCTCGTCCTCGTCAGTGAGGAGCTCTCGCCATCGTCCACTGGACCCTTGATGAAAGAAGTCCTCGGTGCTGCGCCAGAACCCCTGGTCAGAGTTCGGCGCCAGGTCATTCGCTCTCGCCTTCATGCGGTCAAAGGAAGCCGCCTCGGCCAAAGTCTCCAACCGATGATCGGTCACTTCGATCTCGAGGACTCCGGCCAATCGGCGCATCTGTCCGAATAGGTCAGCGGAGAGGTCGCTGTAGTGGAACAGTGCGACGTTCGGCTCGTCTCGTCGGTCCCACGACTTCTGGAACTGGGCCAAGATGGTGCCCAGTGTCGGCCCAGCAGCAGGCGTGTCCGACGTCGCCCACGACCAGAACCGCTCCACCGGATCGGCAGGAGCGGGCTCCGGGGGTGGTCCCAGTTCCGCCAAGTCAGCGAGCCCGACCGCATCAGCGCGCAGGGCGATGAACGCGTCGATGTCCATGTTGTCCCAGTGGTGGTTCCAGGACAGCGAGACGTCTCGCGGGTCGCGACCCACGCTGATGTAGGTGACGCGTGAGTCCCACGGGAGACCATCGAGGGGCGTGTGGGTCTTGATGAACCGACGGTGGGTTTGTGCTTCGAGGTCGGCGGTGACGCTTGCCAGGCTGCGGGTCTGCATGTCGAGCCACGGCGAGATGTGCGCAAGCGGTCGATCGAACTCGGCGGTGTCGAAGATGAGGAGCGCGCACAGCATCTGGGTCCACGTGGTGCCGCACTTCGGCGGTGTGGTGATGATGATGTCATCGCTGCGCAGCGTGAATCCCTCCCACCGCGAGCTGTCGTACACCAGATTGCGATACCTGGGGGCCGTCATCGGAGCTCCTTTGTCTGCTGCACCGTCGCTACCCCCCGACGGGGCCGCAGCGGTATCGTCCAAGTTACACCTCTCGGGACAGGCGTTTCGCCCAGATCACCGGCCGCCGCCATAGCGCCGCCGCTGGGCACCATCGCCTTTACTGGGACCACCGTCAGGAGAATTCAATGGGCGACAGGTCACCACAAAAGTCCAGTGCCAAGAAGCCGGCCAAAACCCTCAAAGAGAAGCGGGCCGACAAAAGGGGCAAGAAAGCCCAGTAACCCGGACCGGATAAGACCGGGTTAGACGTCGTACCGGCGGAACAGCACCGCGGCGCCACAGCCCACGGAGCGACCTGCCTGCTCGGCGGCACCACGCAAGAAGGCATCGGGGTCGAAATCCGTGGCGAGGCCCTCGATGTATGCCTGGTGCTGGCGCAGCGACGCGACCCCGCGGTCGATCGTGTGAGTCACGTCCACGTAGTGGGTCGCTTCACCGCCATTCACGTAGGCCGCGGTGACGCCCTGCCATGGCTCCCCCAGTTCGGGATTCAGCCACCGGTTGGCGGCGTCCCGGCAGGCATCGAGCGTGGACAGGCCAACGGCGCGATGGTCGGCATGGTTGATCGACTGTCCCCACGGGGTGAGATCGAAGGTCATGGTGATCACCACCTCGGGCTGGTGCCGTCGGATGGCGGCGGCAAGGTCGCGCCGCAGAGCGAGCCCCGCCTCGACCTGACCATCGGTGTGGCGCAGGAACTCAACGCCGGACACCCCGACCTCGGCCGCGCTGCGGCGTTCCTCCTCTTCGCGGAGGGGTCCAGCGACGGACGGCGCCAAGGCGTCGATTCCCGCCTCACCGCTGGTGACAAGGACATACACGATCTCCTTTCCTTGGCCCGTCCATCGAGCAACGGCACTGGCTGCGCCGTACTCCAGGTCATCGGGGTGGGCGACCACGGCCATGCCTCGCGACCAGTTCTCGGGAACCTCATCCACAGCAAACCTCCGACTGCCATCATTGCTCTCTGAACGATCACCTCAAACCCCATCCGAGATTATTGCGGCATCTTTCAGCCTGCCGCGGCGAGGGCACTCTCCCGCCGCAGGCGGGACTGTCCGACGAAGTGTGTAACTGGGCGTGATCTGAGGGTCCGCGACTGATGGTCGCGGGCTGGAGAGGATTACTTCTGATGACTTCCACTATTTCTTCTACTGTTTGTTCTACGACGCCAACCGAGGCTGACGC
>JANXNS010000151.1 GCA_025353965.1 Aquihabitans sp. | reverse complement strand
TGCCGAGCGGTTGCGGAACACGACCTCGCCCGACGCGTCAGCCAACACAATCCCCTGCGGAATCACGTCTAGGGCACTGACCAAACGCCCCGCCGTTGCGCCCGTTACGGCATGCTGAGCGAAATGCCGGTCGACGGCCCGCTCCAGTTGTTCGACAGAGTCATCCACTCCGGTCGAATCTTCACCCCGTTCGAATCGGGCGCGTAGGAGGTCCAGGCGGCGCCGGAGTTGGGCCCCGCGGAGCATTTAGAGGTCCAGGTCTTCGGGGTCGGGCCGCGCCGCCGCCCGCGCCGCACCGGTGTGCTCCGGCAGCCAACCGGTGACCATGTAGCGCACCCGCTCGCCGATGTTCACGGCATGATCGCCGATCCGCTCGTAGTAACGGCCGACCAGCGCTAGCTGGACCCCCGCCTCGAGGTCCGCGTTGCCGGCGCGGTGGCTTTCGAAGATGGCCTGGATGTACTCGGTGTGAAGTGTGTCCAACCGATCATCCATGTCGTCGATCGCCGCAGCTTTGCCCGCATCTCGCTCGGCGTAGGCGTCGATAGCCACCAGCATCAAGCGTTGGGCTTCTTCCGCCATGCGTGAAACCAGGCCCCGGAGTTTGGGGTCCATCTCGCTGCCGTAGAGGCGCCGCATGGCTTTGGCCACGTTGACCATGAGGTCCCCGGACCGCTCCAGCTCGGACACGAGCCGGATGGCAGTCACGATGGCCCGCAGGTCTCGGGCCATGGGCGCCTGGAGAATGAGCGCCTGGTAGCAGCGCTCCTCCAGCTCAATCGACAACACGTCGAGGTCGTCGTCCGCGTCGATCAAGCGTTGGGCTTCCGCCAAATCACTGCCGAGAAGGATCTCGGTGCCCCAGGGAATCCGCTCGGTGACCATGGCCGCGAGGCGGACCACATCGGCCTGGATGTGATCGAGCTCAGCGTGGAATTGCGTGCGAATGTCGGACATTGGTGGAGCCTCTCCGGGGTCGGGCATCAACGGACCTCGTGAGCAAGGTGCTCGGCATCGCCCGTGAGCAGGAAGAGCAACCGAGCCCCGATAATGCCGGCGTGGTCGGCGATGCGTTCGAGGGATTTCCCAGCGACCAGGGTACGGATAGCCACCGCAGCCGCGTCGGATCCTTGGAGAGCAACGAGTTCGGTGGTGAGCCGCTCCTCCAGGTGCCCGGCAAGTGACGGAGTGTCCAACAAGCGCTGGGCCACCTCCGCGCTGGCTACCGACCAAGCGCGCATGGCCTCGCGGTAGCGGTCTATGGCGGCGTCGGCCATGGCCAGGAGCAGGTCATAGGTACTGGGGTTGCGGGTAAGCAGCTCATGGTCCGGCGCCAGCTTCACGACGCGTAAAGCCAGGTCCCCGATGCGTTCGAACTCGCCCAGGACCCGCAGGACCGAGACCACGAACCGGAGGTCTCCCGCCACGGGCTGTTCCCGGGCCAAGAGGTCGTAGCAACGTTCGGTGAGCGAAACGCTCATGGCGTCGATGTCGTCGTCGGCAGCAATGGCCAGCTGGGCCACCGCAAGGTCGCCCGTCTGCAAGACCGTTCTGGTGCGCTCGAGGTTCTGGTCGACGCGCACGGCCATAAGTTCAACTTGGAGGTGGAGCTGCTCAAGCGCAGCGGCGTAGCCCGGGCGAAGTGACCGGGGCGGTGCGGTGTCGTGGTCGTCAAGGGTCATCTCGAACTCACCCGAATCGGCCGGTGACGTAGTCCTCGGTGCGGGTATCCGAGGGCTGGCTGAAGATCTTTTCGGTGCGGTCGTACTCGACCAGTTCTCCGGTGCGATCCCCAGACGTGGAATCCACGTCGACCGAGAAGAAGGCGGTCCGGTCCGATACGCGGGCCGCCTGCTGCATGTTGTGCGTGACGATGATGATCGTGTACTCGGATTTTAGCTCCTGCATGAGCTGTTCGATCCGGAGCGTGGCTACTGGATCCAGAGCAGAGCACGGCTCGTCCATCAAGATCACCTCGGGGCGAACGGCAATGGTCCGAGCGATGCAAAGTCGCTGTTGCTGGCCGCCCGAGAGGCCCAGGGCCGACTTGGCCAGCCGGTCCTTCACCTCTTCCCACAGCGCGGCGCCGCGCAGGGCCTGCTCAACAATCTCGTCCAGCTCGGCCTTCTTCTTGA
>JANXNS010000149.1 GCA_025353965.1 Aquihabitans sp. | reverse complement strand
TTCGGCGATATCGGCAAGCTCCCGTTCGAGGACAACACCTTCGATCTCGTGCTGGCCATCGAGGTCCTCGAGCACGTGCCCTACCCCGAGCTGGCCCTGGCCGAGCTCAACCGGGTGGCCCGTCGAGACCTCGTCGTATCCGTCCCCCGCGAGCCCATTTGGTCGGCGGCAAACCTGGCCCGCGGCAAGTACCTCAAAGAGCTGGGCAACACCCCGGGCCACATCAACCATTGGTCCAAAAGAGGGTTCGCTGAATTGGTCGGGCGTCGATTCGACGTCCGTGCCGTCCACAGCCCCTTCCCGTGGACCATGGTCGCCGCCTCCACTAGGCCCTACCGGGCCTGACGTTGCTCATCGTTGCGGTCATCCTTGCGGCGATCGCCCTACTGGCGATACCGACACGCGTCATCCTGCTCCGGCGCAAGGCTGGCGAAGCCGCAATGGGTGCAACAACCGGCGCGTCGAGCGATCTCGGAGAGGAGCACCGTCGTCCGCTCACTTGGGGAGCCTGGCTGTTGTGGGGACCCTGGGTGTTGTTGCGCCGACGGACCACCCGGTCCCTGGCAGTCCACGTTGAAACGACAACGGGCGAGCTTTGGTTCGACAAGGCCAACGCGGCACGGAACGAGCCACCTCTCGATGGACCGCTGGCTCGCTTACCTTGGCGTGATGCGAAATAACTCCATGCGGGGCGTCTTTGGTGTCGCCCTGGTGCTGGTGGCTGTGATCGGGGTGACCGCGGTGGGTTCGCCGGGATCGGCGGCCTCCGTGACGCCAGCGTGGCGGATCGTTCCCGGCCCCAGTCTCAACGAGGGCGCACTGGCATCGGTGTCGTGCCTGGGCCCAAAGACGTGCTTCGCAGTAGGGGACCGCGATAGTGCGAACCCGCTGGTCGAGCGCTGGAGCGGGGGCCGATGGTCCTACATGGCCTTCCCCCAACTCAGCGGTGGGTCCCAGGGTCACCTCTACTCCGTATCGTGCACGTCGCTTAGTTGGTGCGTCGCCGTCGGCGAGCGCAACAGTTCCGGGGGCCCGGTCTCCCAGTACACGCTGGCAGCGCAATGGAACGGGTCGGCTTGGTCGGTCGCCCCCACCCCAGTGCTCAGCGATAACAGCGTTTTGAGTGGTGTCTCCTGCACGTCGAGCACGAACTGCTTCGCCGTTGGACTCTCGGGTGAAGCAGCCCTGATCGAGCACTGGGACGGGACGGCCTGGTCAGTCGTTTCAAGTCCAGGCTCCGTTGTCCCCGGCGAAGCGATGGCCCTCAGGTCAGTGACTTGCCGGTCAGCCACCCGGTGCGTCGCCGTCGGGACCCGTTATTCCGCGACCGGGTCTAAGACACTGATTGAGAGGTGGAACGGCATGGCTTGGTCGGTCATCGCGAGCCCGAACCGCTCGACCGCTAAGTACCAGTCCCTCTCCGGCGTCTCGTGCAGCGCGGTAACGAACTGCTTTGCCGTCGGCACGTCCACCGGCCTGAGCTTTGGCAAAACCTTGATCGAGCACTGGGATGGCGCCGCCTGGTCCATCGTTGCGAACCCCAACTTGTCGGGCAAAACGGTTGGCCTGAGTGCCGTGTCCTGCGACTCCGCCACGCGCTGTGTCGCCGTCGGCTCGGTCGGCCTGGCTAGCACGATCCCCACGACGACGCTGGCCCAGCACTGGGATGGCACGGCCTGGTCGATCGTTGCCACCCCGAACCCGGCAGGGCAATCGGAGAACCAGCTCAAGGGTGTCTCTTGCATCGCGCTGAGCTCATGTATCGCCGTTGGCGTGTCCGCCAACATTCCTGACCGCGGCATCCATGAGGCCTACCAGTAGCTGCTCCGGGGCGCGCCAATGCGGGCCCTGGGACTGTCCGACGAAGTGTGTAACTGGGCGTGATCTGAGGGTCCGCGACTGATGGTCGCGGGCTGGAGAGGATTACTTCTGATGACTTCCACTATTTCTTCTACTGTTTGTTCTACGACGCCAACCGAGGCTGACGCCG
>JANXNS010000108.1 GCA_025353965.1 Aquihabitans sp. | reverse complement strand
GGCCGAGGCCGAGGTGGACCCCAAGGCCATGGTCGACGGCGCTGATGTCGTGGTCACTGATGCCTGGTACTCCATGGGCCAAGAGGCCGAGAAGGCCGTTCGCAAGCCCATTTTCGAGCCTTATCGGGTGGATAGTTCCTTGCTGTCAGTGGCCGCCGGGCACGCCATCTTCCTGCACTGCCTGCCCGCCCATCGCGGTGAGGAAGTGACCAGCGAGGTGCTGGACGGTCCCCAGAGTCGGGTCTGGCCGGAGGCCGCCAACCGGCTCCCTGCCGCCCGGGGCGTGCTCTCCTGGTTGGTTTCTCAGAACCGAGAGGGGGTGTGACTGTTGTGGTCCGAACTCACCGCAAGCCACTACGTCTGGCCAAGAACCAGCGCCAGCATTTGGTGGCCAAGTTGTTGGCGTCGCATGGTGTGGCCAGTCAGGAGAAGCTCGTCCGCCTGCTGAGCGTTGAGGGGGTCACGGCCACGCAGGCGACGGTCAGCCGTGACCTCGATGACCTCGGGGCCATCAAGATTCGGGCTGCTGGTGGTGAATCCATCTATGCCATTCCGGAACTCCCCAAGGACCAGCGGGCCCCCGATGAGCACCTCCGTCGCGTCTTCAGTGATTGGGTGGTGGAGGTAGCCCACTCTGGAAACATCGTCGTACTCCGAACCCCGCCGGGCACGGCCAATGTGGTGGGTTCGGCCCTCGATCGGTCCGGCCTGCCCCAGGTACTCGGCACGGTGGCTGGCGATGACACGCTCTTCGTTGTGGTGGCCGACGGCCATGATGGCGCAGTCGTGGCTGACGTTCTCCGTGAGCTCGCCGGGCTCTAAGCAACCCGCAAACGAAGCCCCCCAACCTTCCTGAACCGAACGAATGAAAGAGGAACAACCTGTGGCGAAGCGCGTAGTACTGGCCTATAGCGGCGGTCTCGACACCTCCGTGGCCGTGCGCTGGATGATCGAGGAGTTGGGCGTGGAGGTTGTCGCCCTCGCGGTCGACGTCGGCCAAGCCAGCGACGACTGGGACGTCGTGCGCGAGCGGGCGCGGGCCGCGGGAGCGGTCGACGCCATCGTGGTCGATGCCCGCAAGGAGTTCGCAGAGGACTTCGTGCTTCCGGCGCTCAAGGCCAACGCCATGTATGAGGGTCGATACCCGCTCGTATCGGCGCTGTCGCGGCCCGTCATCGTGAAGCATCTCGTGGAAGCGGCCCGCCAGACCGGGGCCAGCGCAGTGGCCCACGGCTGTACCGGAAAGGGCAACGATCAGGTCCGTTTCGAGGTGAGCACGCGCGCGCTCGCTCCCGACCTCGAGGTCATTGCGCCCGTCCGGGGCTGGGGCATGACCCGCGAGGATTCCATTCACTACGCCTATGACCACGGGATCCCGATCCAGGCCACCAAGGAGAAGGTGTATTCGATCGACGACAACCTTTGGGGTCGAGCTATCGAGTGCGGTGAGATGGAGGATCCCTGGGCGGTCCCGCCGCAAGGGGTGTGGCTGCTCACCAAGCCCACGGAGACTGAGCCCCGCGATCTGGAGATCGGCTTCGAGCAGGGCATGCCCGTCTCGATCGACGGCGAGCGTCTCGGGATGCTCGAGGTCATCGAGAAGCTCAACGTCATCGTCGGTGCCTACGGCTGGGGCCGGATCGACATGGTGGAGAACCGACGGGTCGGCATCAAGAGCCGCGAGACCTACGAATGCCCGGCCGCGTTGGCGCTGATCATGGCCCACAAGGACCTGGAGTCGATCTGCCTCGAGCGGGATCTGGATCGCGAAAAGGCCCGTATCGAACCGCGCTATGCGGAGCTCATCTACGACGGACTGTGGTTCAGCCCGCTCAAGGAAGCATTCGACTCGTTTGTCGACAAGAGTCAGGAGTTCGTGACGGGCGAGGTCCGCCTCCGGCTGGCATCGGGTTCGTGCGTCGTGACGGGCCGCCGCAGCGAGACCAGCCTCTACGACTACGAACTGGCCACCTACGACGCCGCCGACACGTTCCGTCACGAGGATTCCGCCGGCTTCGTGCGGCTCTGGGGCCTCGGCATCGAGACCTGGTCGGCCCGTCAAGCCTCCACTCGGCCGAAGGTCTGATCTCGTGTCTGAGCCGGGTGAGGGAAATACGCTGTGGCATGGCCGGTTCGCCGATGGGCCCAGCGCGGCACTGCTGGCCTACACGGTGAGCCTGCCCTATGACCAGCGCTTGGCGCCTGAGGACCTCGCGGGGTCACGCGCTCACGTGCGGGGTCTGGTGCGCGGCGGGATCCTCGACGGGGAGGAAGCCGCTGCCATCCTCGGTGCGTTGGAAACCGTAGAGGAGGAACTAACCGAAGGTCGGTTCCGCTTCCTTCCCAGTGACGAGGACATCCACACTGCGATAGAGCGGCGGGCCACCGAACTTTGCCCGGCCGGCGGTAAAATCCACACCGGTCGGAGCCGCAACGATCAGGTGGCCACCGACCTCCGGCTCTATACCAAGCGCGCACTCCGTCAGGTAGCCGCCGCAGTGCTTGGTCTCCAGGACGTGCTGCAAGCCCGAGCGATTGAAGCTGGCGGCGCCTACCTGCCTGGGTACACCCACCTACAGCGGGCCCAACCAGTGCTACTGGCCCATCACCTTCTGGCCCACGCCTGGTCTTTGGCGCGAGACGTGGACCGCTTGCTCGCCACCCGGGACCGGGCCGATGTGTCTCCCCTCGGCGCGGGGGCATTAGCCGGGAGTTCCCTACCGCTGGATCCCGTGGGCACGGCGCTGGACCTCGGCTTCGCCGCGGTGTTCGACAACTCGCTGGACGCGGTGAGCGACCGCGACTTTGTGGCGGAGTCCCTGTTCGACCTCGCCCTGCTCGGCATTCACCTTTCCCGCATGGGCGAGGAGGTGTGCTTGTGGGCCTCGGACGAATTTGGTTTCCTCAAGTTGGATGACGCGTGGTCCACCGGCTCGTCGATGATGCCGCAGAAAAAGAACCCGGACATTGCGGAGCTGGCCCGGGGCAAGAGCGGCCGGCTCATCGGCCACCTCACCGGGCTGCTCACCACGCTCAAGGGCCTGCCGCTCACGTACAACCGAGACCTCCAGGAGGACAAGGAGCCCTTGTTCGACTCGATCGACCAAGTTCTCCTAGCGCTAGAGGCCATGAGTGGGCTGTTGGCCACGTCTCGGTTCGAGACCGAGGCCATGGCGGCCGCCGCAGACTCGCCCTACGCGGTAGCTACCGATCTCGCCGAGTTTCTCGTTGAACAAGGTGTGCCATTTCGCGACGCCCACGCCATTGTCGGGGAGATCGTGCGGACGTCGCTCGACGGCGGGGGAGTGATGGTCGACTTGGTCGCCGCCCATCCCCAATTGGGCCCGGCGGCGGCGGCACTGCTCGCACCAGGCGTGTCGGTCACCCGCCGCACCACCCGTGGTGGCGCTGGTCCCGGCCCGGTCGCCGATCAACTCGAACGCTTCGATGCCCGCCTTGCCGCCGATCGCGCTCGCGTTCACGGGAGCTGAGTGATGACCGATGAGCAGCGGTGGCCCCACCGGGAACGCATCAAGGTCCGCTATCAGGAGGTCGATCTCCAAAACGTGGTGTTCAATGCCCACTACATGGGCTGGTGCGACATTGCCACCGCGGCCTGGTTTGATGCTGCGCTGGGGTGGACAGGAGTGGACGATGACCTCGACTGGATGCTGGTCAGGGCCCAGCTGGACTGGCAGGACTCGGCCACCTACGGCGACACCGTTGATCTGGACTGCGGCATTGCCCGCTGGGGCAACACCTCGCTGGACGTGGCATTTCGAGGCACGGTCGCAGGCCGCCCGGTGTTCACTGCCCTGATCACCTACGTGTGCATCGTGGCCGGTTCCACGAAAGAGACGGCCAAGACCACCCCGGTGACCGACCGAATGCGCTCCGCTCTGGCCCAAGCGCCAACCCCTACCTGACCGTCCCTAAGCTGCCGCGCGCCATGCTCCTGCTCCGCAACCCTGTTCAGCGCTACCCGTGGGGTGCGGTAGATGGGCTGGCGGCGATCCTCGGGTCCACGCCGAGTGGCGGCCCGGAAGCCGAACTGTGGGTAGGCACTCACCCATCGGCGCCGTCGATGGTGGCCGATGATCCTTCGGGGCGGACGCTCGCCCAGGTTCTAGCGGCGGACCCAGCTCGGTGGCTCGGTCCGGACCTTGCCGGCCAGGGACATACGGCGCTTCCGTTCTTGCTCAAGGTGCTGGCCATCGGTGCTCCTTTGTCCTTGCAGGCGCACCCATCGGCAGAGCAGGCGGCAGCCGGTTTTGACAGGGAGGAGGCAGCAGGCATTGCTCTCGACGGGCCGGACCGTCTCTATCGGGACCGCAGTCCCAAGCCTGAGTCGCTCGTCGCGCTGAGCGACACCTGGGCCTTGTGCGGCTTTCGCGAGCGTGGTGACGCGGCTGACCTCGTTGCGGATCTACAGGTCCTTGAGCTCGAACCGCTTGTTGCCACGCTTCGGGGCGGAGGTGCCGCGTCCCACCGAGACGCACTCTCGTGGCTCCTTCACCTATCCCCATCGCTGGCCGAGTCGGTGGGACGCTCAGTGGCGCAAGCAGTGGCCCACGTGGACTCTCACGATCAGCGCGATCCCCGGTCATGGGTGCGGGAGCTGGTGGCGAGTTATCCCAGCGACCCGACGTGTCTGGCCCCGCTGCTGCTCCATGTGGTCTATTTGGCCGAGGGAGATGCGCTACACCTTCCCGCCGGGAACCTTCACGCCTACCTCACGGGGTCGGGGGTCGAACTCATGGCTGCCTCGGACAACGTGCTGCGTTGTGGGCTCACCGCCAAGCATGTCGACGTGGACGAATTGTTGGGTGTCTTGCAGTTCAGCCCTGGTGTCCCACCCGGTCCGACCCACACGGATCTCGGCGGTGGCTTGGCCACCTACGACTCAGGTGAGGACGCCTACGGCCTGGCCGTGGTTGACGCTGGCCCAGAACCGGTGGTGATTCAGCCAGAGGGTCCCTCGTTGCTGTTGGCCACCGGAGGCGATGTTGACGTGGCCGGAGTGGACCGCGGCGTCTCGATCGATCATGGCGATGCGGTATTCGTGCCTCCGGGCGCAGGCCCACTGTCGATCACGGGTGCGGGGCGCCTCTGGTGGGCCACCGTCGGCAATGCCCTCCCCATCCGATAGGCAGGGAGCGTGACTGTGCTCGAGCTCCTAACCGCCGAAGACCCTCGCCTGGAGCCGGCGGACTTTTTGGGAGCGGCCGTCCATCAACTTCAGATGGCAGACCTGGTGGACGCGGCGGCGCTGGAGCACCGTGACACCGTCTTGGATTTTTTCCTTGACCATCCTGATGCCGCCGAGCGCACCTGCGTAAGCGGTCACCTCACCGGGTCTGCGTTGGTGGTCAATGCGGCGGGAACGAAGACGTTGCTGATGTTGCACCGCAAGTTGGGTCGCTGGTTCCAGCCGGGGGGCCATGCCGACGGCAATGCCAACCTGGCGGCTGTTGCCCTGCGAGAGGCCTCAGAGGAGACCGGTATTACCGGGCTACGCATTGCCCTTCCCGCGATTGATGTTGATGTGCACGTGGTGGAGCCGCCGAACGAAATACCCCACCTCCACCTGGACACACGGTTCCTGGTGATGGCGCCAGCGCGTGCGCTGGAGCACGCCAACGAGGAATCATTGGCCCTGCGGTGGCTCGACGAGGCGGCGCTGGGCTCGCTGGAACCACCGGTAGATGAGAGCACACGGCGTCTCGTTCGGCGGGGTTTGGCCCTCGCAGCCCAGCTTGCCGCGAGTTAGCCAACGTCTCCGGGCGTGGCGCAACTCGCCATGTCGTTGACATCAGCAAAAATTTCGATGGTCTTGTCGACCGAGTCTCGAAGCACCTTGTTCTCCGAGACCAGGAACTGAGCATTGGGGTCCGTCCTGAGCCGGGTGGCGAAGTCCTCCCGGTCGGCGAGGTAGGCGTGCCAGTCGGTGAACCATCCCTTGAGACGGGCGGCGTCGGCTTCGCCGGTCGGGGTGCCGGTTTCTAGGTCCGCGACCATGGCCGCCACCATCACGTTGGCCTGGTCGAGAACGTCGGCCCGACTGTTGGCGGTACTGCTCTTCTCCGCCGGGGTCAGCGTCTTGAGGTCAGTGAGGAGTTGGCGGCAGCGCGGCTCGATGCGGGTGACGTAGGCCCGATCATCGAGACGATCGGGGTTGACCTTCTTTGGTCCGCCGGCGAAGATCCAGATCCAAAACAACACAAGAACGAGTGCGGTGATCACGCCGAGCGTCCGTAGGAGTTTCCCCGGTAAACCCAGGGGTTCGTCGACCTCGGATACCGGAGCGGTCCTGGTGGGCATGGGGTCAGCCTCGCCCAGCAGGCCAAGCGAGGTCCAACCCAGACCATGACGTCCGCAGAACCTGGTTGGCGCCCCGGCCCCGGGCGGGAGACGATAGGGCTATGACCGACGTCAGCGTCCTCGAAGATATGGAGGCCCGCGGCCTCGTGCAGGACTGCACCGACCGCGACGGCCTCGCTTCCCGCCTCGACGCGGGCCCGGTCACGCTGTATTACGGGTGTGACCCCACGGCCGACAGCCTCCACGTTGGCAATCTTCTGGGCCTTCTGGTCCTGCGACGGTTTCAGGACGCCGGTCACCGACCGGTGGCTTTGGCGGGTGGGGCAACAGGGATGGTGGGGGACCCAAGCGGGCGGTCGGAGGAACGGAACCTGCTCGACGAAGCAACCCTCGAGCACAATGTTGCCGCCATCACGGCGCAGATCGCCCGGCTAGTGCACCTGTCTGATGCGCCTGGTGGGGCCGTGCTGGTGGACAACCGGGAATGGACGGCGGAGGTCCGCCTTCTGGACTTTCTCCGAGACACAGGCAAGCACGTCACGGTCAATACCATGCTCGGCCGCGAGTCGGTGAAGAACCGCCTTGCTTCGGAGCGCGGGATCTCCTTCACCGAGTTCACCTACATGCTCCTCCAGGCCCACGACTTTCTCCGCTTGGAGGAAACCCACGGTGTGCAGCTGCAGATCGGGGGGTCGGACCAATGGGGAAACATGCTGGCTGGTGTCGACCTCATCCGACGGGTTCATGGGCGCCCGGCTTGGGCGCTGGCGTGGCCGCTGCTTACCGCTCCTGATGGCACCAAGCTCGGCAAGACCACCGGCGCCAAGGTTTGGCTCGACCCGGAACGCACCAGCCCCTATAAGTTCTTCCAGTACTGGATGACCACCGACGACCGCCAGGTCAGGCAGTACCTGTTGCAGTTCACACT
>JANXNS010000093.1 GCA_025353965.1 Aquihabitans sp. | reverse complement strand
CGGGCCAGTCGGCGGCAGGCAGCCACAGCGCAGCTAGGGGCTCAGCCACCCGTTCGAGCCATCGTTCGGCCCGAGCAGCGGCCTGTTTCACATCGACCCGACACGAGGCAACCCCCATGAGCAAGTTGGTGCGGGCGCCGGAGCGCAGCTCGCCCACCCAGCGGGGGAGACCATCGCGGGGCGAGGCGGCCAGGTGCGTAGCCAACGAGGTGACGACGAACTCGTAGTCGTCTTGCGCGGCGTTGGCTTCCGCCACGACTCGCCCGAGGCGGGGCTGGGGGAGCTGATGATCGGTCCCGTTCATCCACAGCACTGGGTCCGTTACCAGCGGGCCTTGGGCATCCCAAAAGGCCTCGACCTGGGCGACCAATTCCGGGCCCTGTTGCGGAAGGCGGGCGCCATTGCTGTAGCCGTCGGACAGATACTCCGCCCGAACGGTGGACCCATCCAGGCCCTCCCAATCGAACGCGGAGGCCTGCACGGCGAAGGGGATCCCTCGCCACACCACCGCGTCAGCGAAGCCGAAACCCCGCAGGATCTGAGGCATCTGGGCCACGTGGCCGAACATGTCCGGCAGGTACCCAATGTCCATTGCTCCGCCGAACTCGGCGGCCTTGCGCAGCCCTAACTGAATGTCTCGTACGAGCGTCTCGCCTGACACCAGAAACTCGTCGGGCAGCGTGTACCACGGGCCCATGGTGAGTTTGCCTGCCGCGGCCAGCTCCGTCAGGCGGTCTCGCTGGTCCGGTCGGATCTCCAGGTAGTCGTCGACCACCGCCATCTGGCCGTCGAGTTGGAAGTGGGCGTAGCCCCGATCCGCAGTCAGTTCGGGGAGCAGACCGTCGAGTAATTCCACCAACTGCATCCGGAACAGCGGGTACGGCTTGTACCACTCCCGATCCCAGTGGGTGTGTGGGACGACATGCACGCGGCGGGCCATGGCCACAACGTAGGACGAGTGAGCGCGGTCAATCGACCCAATGAAAACTGGGGGTCACAACAATGTCGCTGCGGAGGCTGTTGGCAATGAAACACTGGCGGTGAGCGACCTCGGTCAGATGGATCAGTCGGGCGTCGGTGGGACGGGTGTTCGGGGTGTCGGTCAGGGTGACGTGCGGGTGAAGCTCAATGCGGGTGATCCGCATGGGGAGGTCGTCGCCGGGCATGACCGCTGTTGATTCGTCGGTGTACGCCACCACGTTCAACCGGGCGGCGGCGGCGACGGCGAGGAAGGAGAGCAGCTGGCACGAAGATGCGGCCGCCAGGAGCAGTTGCTCTGGGTTGAGGAGGCTCGGGTCGCCCCCGAAGGCGGGGTCGGCGCTGAGGGTCAAGCCGGTGACCGACGGCGGCCCGGCAAGGTGGTGAGCGCGGTCGTAGTTCTGGTACCCAGCGCCAGTGCTTCCCGCCCACGACAGCTCGCTGCGATACGTGTGGTCGTTGCCGGTCATGGGTGCCTGGCTAGCCGGTGTAGTCCGCCGCACCGCCGACGGGTGTGGCGGGATGGGCCGTCGGGGTGCCGGGCGCGAGCGTGACGGGCTCTCGTGCCTGCACAACGTCGGTGAATCCCGTGGCCACGGCGGCAT
Organism: Aquihabitans sp.; assembly: GCA_025353965.1. GTDB lineage: Bacteria > Actinomycetota > Acidimicrobiia > Acidimicrobiales > Iamiaceae > Aquihabitans. Next base: position 1,846 of record JANXNS010000093.1, on the reverse strand, counting down.
CGCGCACCTTGACGTCGACCGTTCGGAACTCGGTGGTCCAGGAGTCGTTGGTGACGGTGACGAGCGCATAACCCCGGTGGACGGGGTCGCCGTACCGGACCCATTCGGCCTTGTCGAAGGCCTGTTTGAAAAGGGTGATGGCGGCGTCGTCGAAGCGACTGGAGATGGAAGTGGTCACGATTTCGTTGGCCACGTCAGGTGAGGTGGGGTCGTCGTAGTCCAATCGTACGCCCGCGGCGATGGCCAAGTGAACGTCACCCGAGAGGACCATGGGGTTGCGCACGTTGTTGGCCACCAGGCTGCGCAGGAGCCGGTTGCGGGCGGCAACGTACCCGTCCCATTGGTCGAAGTTGTAGAAGAACGAACTGCCGACGGGCAGGGGCATGGCGGTCATGACGGTCTGCTGAGCGATGACATTCCAGCGGACATCGGTCGCCGCGAATGCTTGATCCAGCCAGTGTTCCTGGGTCGCGCCGAGCATGGTTTGTGTCTCGGCATGACGGGCCGCGATATCGCCACCAGCGGCATGCCCGTCGGGGTAGAGCGAGCGGTATTGGCGCCCATCGAGCACAAAGAACCGGAGCAGGGCGGAGTGCTCGATCACCCGGTTGATCAGATAGTCAGGACCGGCGGGTGCCGGCAGGCGAACTGGTTGGTGCTCGTACCAGGCCTGAAAGGCGTCCGCCCGACGGGTCCGGTAGGCGGCAATGGCCACCGGGTCGCCGTGGGCAACACCGTTTTTGCCGAAGTCGCCGATCACGTTGTTGGCCACCTCGTGGTCATCGATGGTCAGAATCCAAGGAGCGCGGTGATGGCTGGCTTGGAGGTTGGGGTCGCTCTTGTAAAGCTCATACCGTGCCCGGTAGGTGGCGAGGTCGACGCTCTCGGCCAGCGTGATCGGCCGGGGCGGTCGGTTGGCGCTGTTCTCATAGATGTAGTCGCCCACGAACACCACAAAATCGATGTCTTCGGCCGCAATCCCGGCATGGGCGGTGTAGTAGCCGTCGACCCAGTTCTGACAACTGGCGAGCACGAATCGGGTCCGGACCGGGTGGGTGCCGGCGCCGGGGAATGTCCGGGAGCGGCCGACCGCACTCGTGCGGCCATCGGCGGTGAAGCGATACCAGTACGCCGTGTCCGGTTGAAGGCCGGACACATCGACATGCACGGAGTGGGCCAAGGCGGCCACCCCGGGAGCGGTGCCCGATGCGGCCACGGTGGCGAAGGCTTCATCGGTGGCCACCTCCCAATCCACTGCAACGTCTCCAGCGGGGAGCGGATCGCCGGGATCGGCCGCCAACAGGCGGGTCCAGATTATGACGCCGGTGGAGGTGGGGTCCCCCGAAGCAACGCCGAGCGGGAACAAATCACCGACCGGCAACGCGGCCGCCGCTTGGCGGGCCGACGCCATCCCACGCGGGTCCACCATGGCCAGTCCTGCCGCGGCCAACACTCCGGTCAGGAACGTCCGTCGGCTGGTACCAAGCCAGTCCTCGGTCATGGTTAGCCCCTCAGGTCGGTGATCGGTGCTGGGAGTGTCGCGCGTGGTCGGGCGGAGCGGCGCCGATTTCTGGGCGTGGAGCCGGTAGTTTTCGCAGCGATGACTCCCGGCACGGCACCCCCCTTGCGTAAGGCGCTCAAGCGGCAGGCGCCCGGACTCGCCAACGAGCGAGCGCTTTGGGCCGAAGGCCACGAGGTCGTGGTGGGCGTCGACGAGGTGGGCCGTGGTTCCTGGGCAGGGCCGCTTACCATCGGCGCGGTGGTGCTGCCGCAAGGACGCAGGGTGAACAAGGTCCGGGACTCGAAGCAGTTGACCGAGCGCGAGCGCGAGGCCCTGTTCGACCGC
>JANXNS010000092.1 GCA_025353965.1 Aquihabitans sp. | reverse complement strand
GTTCCCCCTGGCCAAGACCATCGAAGCGGTGCAGGGTGAGTACCGCTCGCACCGCATCGCCAACGACGTGTTGGCCAGCACGTTCCCCTGCGCCTAAGGAGATCCGTGGGGGACGGTTCGGTCGTGTACCTCCTTAGCGAGGGGCGTCGAGTTCACGCAGAGCGTCTTCGATGCCCCGGTGGAATGTCGGGTACGCGTAGATCATCTGCCGCAGCTGTTCGACGGGCACCTGGGCGTGAACGGCGAGGGTGAGCAGGCCGAGCACCTCGCCTCCGTTGGGTCCGGCGGCAGTGGCGCCGACCAGCACGCCCCGGTCGGCGTCTTCGACGAGCTCGATGAACCCGTCGTTGCCCGCCTTGTGGATCCAGCCGCGGGCGGTGTGAGGCACCTCGGTCATGCCGATGCGGGTGTCGATGCCGGCATCGCGTGCCCCCTCAGGGGTGAGGCCGACCGCGCCGACTTCGGGATCGGTGAAGGTGACACGCGGGAGAGCGTGGTAGTCGGCGGGTTCGTGGGGCTGTCCGAGGATGTCAGCGGTGGCGATGCGGGCCTGGTACATCCCGACATGGGTGAAGGCGCCCTTGCCGGTGAGATCTCCCACGGCCCACAGGCCGTCGCCCGCCCGCAGGTCGTCGCCGACGGGCACGAACCGCTGCGTGTCGTCGATCCCGACTGTGGCGACGCCGAGGCCGGGCAGGTCGGTGCGACGGCCGGTGGCCACGAGCAGCTGGGCGGCGGCTACTGACCGCCCGCCGGCAAGGTGGGCCTGGATGCGCGCCCCGTCGCGTTCGATCCGTTCTACGGCTGCGCCGGTGATCACCTCGATGCCCTCGCTGGCGAAGACCCGAGCGATGAGCTCACCGGCCGCGGGGGTCTCGAGGGGGAGCAGGCGGTCGGCGGCCTCGACGATCGTGACCGTGACCCCGAAGCGGGCCAGGGCCTGGGCGAGCTCGGCGCCGATGGCACCGCCGCCGAGCACCAGCAGCGAGCTGGGGAGCTCCTCGGCCTCCACGAGGTCCCGGTTGGTCCAGTAGGGCACCTGGTCGAGCCCGGGGATGGGTGGGATGGCGGGCTCGGTCCCAGTCGCCAGCACGACGGCGCGCGTCGCGGTGAAGCGGCGGTCGTCGACCGCGACGGTGCGGGGGGAGACGAGGTGGCCTTCGCCGCGCACAAATGTGCCGCCTTTACCTTCGAAGCGCTCGACGGCGACCCGATCGTCCCAGTCGTCGGTGGCTTCGTCGCGGATGCGACGGGCGACTGGCCCCCAATCTGGTGTGACGGTGGCGGTGCCGGCCATCCCGTCGATGCGGCGGGCCTCGGCGAGTAGGTCCGCGGCGCGGATCATCATCTTGGAAGGGATGCACCCCCAGTAAGGGCACTCCCCACCGACCAGCTTGCGGTCGATGCCCAGCACGGACAACCCAGCCTCGGCCAGCCCTCCGGCCACGGCCTCGCCGGCGGGGCCCATGCCGATCACGATGGCGTCGAACGTGTTACTCATGGTGGTTCTCCTGGTTGGCTCAAGGTAGGCGCGAGCGGAGCGTACGGCGCCAGATCCGGGGTTGCAGCGCCGGGCCAGCCCCCTTCAGGCGGGGGTCAGAGGAGGTCGGTGAAGGGCTCTGCTGCGCCGGCGGCCTCCGAAGCGGCGTCGCCGAGGCCCTCCACCTGGGTACCCAGGTCTCCCAACTGTTCAGCAATGCCGGTTGACTCCATCAGGTCGCCAATAGGCGATCCTCCGATGAAACCCTTGACCAAGTCGAACAAACCCATGTCGTTTTCCTTTCACTGTCGATGGATACGAGGAACTTCTGGCAGAGCGTGCAGAAGGTGGTGCCTCCCAACGCAGAAGCGCCGGGTCATCACCCGTCGACCTCAGCCCGGACCTTTCGCAAGCGACGCGGGCGGCGGAGCGCGGCAACGGCGTTCGCAGACTTCGCCCGCGCGTCGCTGAGACGTCGCTCGGCCCAGGAAAACTCCGTCGCCAGGATCGCCAGGCCTGCGATGATCGCCACGACCCCTGGGCCCGGCAGCACCAACATGAGCAGCCCGGCAACGAGCACCGCGCCGCCAAACACTGCGATCACGACACGCTTCGCGACGTGGGTGGGGTTGGACTCCATTGGATACTCCTCGGGCTGACCTTCGGTGATGAACCGAAGGTCTCTCCCACCCATTTCGGGTACCCGCACCGGGGCCGGGGCCCGTGATGACGATGCGAGTCGTGAGGGATACTCCCCTTCGCCTACGAAATAAATATAATGAATTTTGCTACGTATGTCAACCGGCCAACGGAAAGAGCTCCAGTGCGCTTCGGATCGTCACGCCGGCGGCTATTCGGGCTCGTAGGTCCAGTCGGGGCGTTTGCGCCAGAAGGTCTCGTCGTAGGTGGCATGGCCGTCACGGAGATTGACCAGTTTGGGCATGGGGTCCTGGCGGGGGTTCGGGCACCCTGCGTGTTCGATGTGGTGGGCGAATTCCTCGGGGAAGGCGCGCAGGATGCTGCTGATGACGATGCGCTCTTCGCTGGCGAGGTAGCAGCGGCTGGCGTCGGTGACGCGCGGTAGCCAGCCGCCCATGACCTCGAGGTCGTTGTCGGTTCCGCTGCCGGTTTCGATCCGTTGCAGGCACTGGGTGATCTCGGCGGAGCCGAGCTTGCAGGGCGAGCACTGGCCGCAGGACTCGATGGAGAGGAAGCGCGAGAACCGGTAGGCGGCGTCGACCATGCACGCGGTGTCGTCGTAGACGATGAACCCCGCGGATCCCATCCCGCTACCGATGTCGACGAGTCCCTCGTAGCTGACCGGTACATCGAGGTCGGCCTCGGTCACCACGGCGTTCGCCACCCCGGAGAACACGGCCTTGATCGTCCGACCTGGCGCCAGCCCGCTGCCGACCGCGGCGATGACAGTGCGCAGTGGCGTGCCCAGTTCGATCTCGCCGACGTCCGGTGCGATGACGTCACCGATCACCGTGGCGACGACCATTCCCGGAGACTCCGCGGTTCCCATGGTGCGGAACCAGTCGGCACCGCGAGCGAGGATGTGGGGCACATTGGAGAGCGTTTCGACGTTGTTGATGAGCGTCGGATGCGGGTCGTCTCGCCGGGATCCGATCGCGACTGGCGTGGATTCCCACCCGAGTTCGGGTGAGCGGGCGAAGAGTCCTTGTTCATGCGGTGGGAACAGGCGGGGGAGCGGTGGC
>JANXNS010000071.1 GCA_025353965.1 Aquihabitans sp. | reverse complement strand
CATGGGTGCGCTCGACGGAACGATCGTGGCCACCGCGCTGCCAACCATCACTGACGACCTTGGCGGGTTCTCGCGCATCACCTGGGTGATCACGACCTATGCGCTGGCCGGCGTGGCCTCCATGCCCCTGTACGGAAAACTGGGCGACCTCTACGGGCGCCGACGCATGCTCCTGCTCTCCATCGGCCTGTTCCTTGGGGCCTCCATGCTGTGCGGCGCGGCGCAGACGCTTGACCAACTCTTGGTGGCCCGGTTCGTTCAGGGACTGGGCGCCGGTGGCCTCGGCGTTCTCTCGATGGCGGTCTTGGCCGACGTGGTGCCGGCCCGCCAACTCGGCCGGTGGATGGGATACCAGGGGCTGATGTTCGCGGTGTCGAGTGTTGCGGGTCCATTGGTCGGCGGCCTGTTCGTCGACCACCTGACCTGGCGTTGGGCATTTTTTGTGAACTTGCCCGTCGGGTTGTTCTCCGCCGTAATCGTGACGACGCGACTTCCAGCCATTCGGCGACGCATCGCCCACGCCATCGATTGGGCCGGGTCCGCGCTGCTCGTGGCCACCATATCGTGCCTGGTCATGGTGGCGACGCTGGGCGGCGAGACGCTCCCTTGGGGTTCGCCTGCTCTCATCGCCTTGGCGGTGGCGGTACCCGCCTTGGGCTACGCATTCGTCCGACGGGAACTGGTTGCGTCGGAGCCGGTCTTACCGCTGCAACTCCTGCGGGACCGAGTGATCCGCACGAGCATCGGGGTCAACGTCACCAGCGGCGCGCTGATCTGGTGCGGCATCTTCTTCGTCCCACTCTTCGTTCAGAAGGTTCGGGGCGCCAGCCCTACCAGCGCTGGGTTCACCCTCATGCCCCTGATGTTCGGCGCCGCCATCGGGACGCTCATGGCCGGGCGCCACGTCGAACGCACGGGTCGGATTCGAGTCTGGCCGATCCTCGGCTCGGTCTTCATGGCCATCGGCACCGGGCTGCTCTCCACGCTTGGCATCGCCTCGCCGACCGTGATGGTTGGGGCATGGGCCCTCGTGCTCGGGCTCGGGGTCGGGTTTGTCATGCAGCCCTCGTTGCTGGCCGCTCAGAATGCCTCGCCGACGGCGGACCTCGGCACGGCGACGTCGACCGTCTTGCTGTTCCGGTCACTCGGGTCGACCATCGGCATCCCAATCTTTGGCGGCATCCTCAATGCCGGTCTCGCCAGCCGCGGCCGCAACGCCGAAGCCTTCGCCCATGCGATCCCCATGGTGTTTCTCGCCGGCCTACCCGTAGCCCTCGTGTCGATCGTTCTGGCCCTCCGCCTCCAAGACCGCCCCCTGCGAGAT
>JANXNS010000039.1 GCA_025353965.1 Aquihabitans sp. | reverse complement strand
CAGCCCGGCGGCCTGCGCAACCCTGGGCATCAATCAATCTGCGCTCAAGCTCCAGGTGTTCGCACTCTCCGCGGCCATGGCGGGTATTGGTGGTGCCTTGCTGGCTGGTTGGCGAGGCCAGGCAGGCATCGATCAGTTCTCCCTCTTGCAGGGTCAATACCCCGGCCTGCCGTTGGTGCTTCTGACCGTCGTTGGCGGCATTGCGGCGGTGGCGGGCGCGCTTCTTGCTGGCCTGCTCCTGGCTGTCTTCCCGCTCGTCGGGGTGGCCTTCCCTGCGCTGAACAATCTGATGACGGTCCTGCCGGGGCTTGCCGGTATCAGCCTGGCGTCCAACCCGGACGGCGCCATCGCACAGACGGTCTCGCAGTTCCGGGCCAAGCGCCAGGCCAAGCGCGACGGCCGCGTCGGGCCGCCTACCGGCGGGTCTCGGGCGCTGGCCATGCTGTTGCCTGCGCCGCCACGACTGGTCCCTGAGCGGGTTGCGGTGGGTGCAGCTATGTCCGGCGAAGACCTTGCGGTGATCGACGCGGAACTGGGCCTGAATTGGGGACGCTGCCATGCCGATACTTGAGACGCATGAGGTGTCAGTTCGCTTCGGTGGACACCTGGCCGTCGACGCCGTGAACCTGGCGGTAGAAGAAGGCGTCATCACCGGGCTGATCGGGCCCAATGGCGCCGGCAAGACCACCACGTTCAATGTGATCACCGGGCTGCAAGCACCCACCGGGGGCAAGGTCGAGCTCGCCGGTCGCGATGTCACCAAGGTGTCTGCGCACAAACGGGCCCGCCTGGGGGTTGCCCGTACCTTCCAGCGGCTGGAGCTTTTCGGGTCGCTTTCTGTGGCCGACAACGTCTTGACGGCGGCCGAGCTCAATAAACAAGCTGGCCTGGCACCGTCGGCGGTGGTGGAGCACTTGCTTGGGCGGGTCGGCCTCACCGACGTGGCCAACCGGCGCGCCGATTCACTCTCCACGGGCAACGCCAGGTTGGTCGAACTGGCCCGCGCCCTTGCCTGTCGGCCGAGCGTGCTCTTGCTCGACGAGCCTGCCTCGGGTCTCGACGACGATGAGACGGATCGCTTCGCAGAGATCTTGTCCGAACTCGCCGCCGACGGTTTGGCCATCTTGTTGGTGGAGCACGACGTGCCCCTCGTGATGCGCTTGTGCCGGGAGATCACGGTGTTGAACTTCGGCAGCGTGTTGGCCCACGGCACCCCCGTCGAGATTCAGTCCGACAAGCGGGTGATCGAGGCTTACCTCGGTCAAGGTCCCGATGTTGGAGCGGCATCGTGACGGTTCCAGCCAACCCGGCGCCGCTCATGGAACTCCGCGGGGTCAAGGCGTCCTACGGGCGGATCGAAGTCCTCCATGGCGTCGACCTGGTGGTGCCTCGAGGCGAAGTGGTTGCCCTGCTGGGTCCGAACGGTGCCGGGAAGTCCACCACCCTGCTCGTGGCCACCGGCCAACTCCCGGCTTCGGCCGGGTGTGTCCACATTGCGGGTCGTCACGCCAACGGCGTGCGAGCCGATGCCCTGGCCCGCATGGGCCTATGCACCATCCCCGAAGGCCGCGGGGTGTTCCGCAACTTGACCGTGCGAGAGAACCTGCGCATGGCCAGCTATAGCGGGGTGGACGAAGACCTCGTCCTCGAACGGGCGGTGGCCCGCTTCCCGAGGCTGGGTGAGCGCATTAGCCAAGTGGCGGGCACGCTCTCGGGCGGCGAACAGCAGATGCTGGCTATGGCCCGCGGTCTGGCCACAGATCCCGCATTGCTCATCATCGACGAACTATCCATGGGCCTGGCCCCCCTTATCGTGGCTGAGCTGTACGAGATTGTTGCGGCCATTGCTCGCGACGGCGTATCGATCTTGGTCGTCGAACAGTTCGCCCGAACCGTGCTCGGTGTGGCTGACCGAGCCGTGATTATGCAGCACGGCCGAGTCATTGCCGCCGGCATTCCCGCAGACATCGAGGCCGAACTCTCGGCCGCCTACCTCGGAGCTTCCTCATGACCGATTCCCCGTCGACCACTGCCGCTGAACGTCTTGAGGCGGGCATGGCCGAGGTCCACGTCCCGGAGCCCTCGGCCGATACCGAGGCCCTCCTGCTCAAGCTGGGGATCGGACTACCACTGGTTGGGGTGGTCCTGATCCTTGCTGCTTGGTGGCAGGCCGCGGGCACCAAGTATGTGGCCGACCAAATGCCCATGCTCATCTCGGGCGGGCTGTTCGGCCTGGCGCTGATCATCGTCGGCTTGGGCCTCTTCCTGCGATTCTCCCTCTCCCGCTTGCTGCGGTTCTGGCTGGCCCGCCTGCTGGTCGAAGAACAGGCTCAGACCGACCGGCTGATCGAAGCGTTAGACCGCGTCGAAGTCGCGGTTCGCGATCAGCGGGTCTGATCTCAGCAGGACGAGCTCAGACTGAAACGTGTTCTAGTCTGACCCCATGTCAGAAGAACACCACCTCATCGTCGAGCGCGACGCTCACGTCCTAACCGTGACCCTCAACCGGCCCGAGGCCAAGAACGCATTCAGCCCTTCCATGCTCGTAGCCGCGGCCGACGCCTGGAAGCTGTTGGACGAAGACCCAGAGCTACGGGTCGGCATCCTCACCGGGGCCGGTGGCGACTTCTGCTCCGGTATGGACCTCAAGGCTCTCTCGGCTGGCATCGACCCCGCCGATGCCGAGCGCATGTCGGAAGACCCGGACCTCCACTGGAAGGCGCTGCTGCGCCACTTCCGGCCGTCCAAGCCGATCATCGCCGCGGTCGAGGGCTACGCCGTGGCCGGCGGCACCGAGATTCTTCAGGCCACCGAAATCCGGGTGGCTGGCGAGTCGGCCAAGTTCGGTGTGGCCGAGGTTCGGCGTGGCCTGTTTCCGCTCGGTGGCTCGACCGTGCGTCTCCAGCGTCAGATCGCGTTCACCAACGCGGCCGACCTCCTCCTCACCGGGAGGATGATCACCGCCCAGGAGGCCAAAGAGATGGGCCTGATCGGCCACGTCGTTCCCGACGGGCAGGCCCTGGTCAAAGCCCGCGAACTAGCTGAGCAGATCTCGAACAACGGGCCGATCGCTGTCGCTGCCGTACTCAAGTCGATCCGCGAGACGGCAGGTATGACCGAGGCCGACGGCCTGGCCCACGAGCTGACCATCGGTTGGCCCGTCTTCGCCACCAACGACGCCAAAGAAGGCCCCCTCGCCTTCAAAGAAAAGCGTCCCGCCAAATTCACGGGCACCTGACCCAGTCGTACCGCCGTCCAGCCGGGTTTGGTCCGGTGGTTAGGGCTTGGTGGTTAGGGCTTGGTGGCGAGGCTTAGGGCGAAGTCTTCCGCTTCATCGGTCCACCAATGGGTGAGCTGGAGCCCGGCGGCGGCTAGCTCGGCTTCTACCCGTGGCCGTCGGAATTTGGCGCTGACTTCGGTGTGGATGGTCTCGTCGGCGGCGAACCAGCGGTCTATCCCGAGCGACGGAACCATGATTCGCTGTGGGCCGTGAGCCTGGAGGTGCATCTCGATCCATTCCTCCTCTGCGTTCCAGCGGGCGACGTGGATCCATCCGTCGGGCTCCAGTTCGGCGTCGAGTTCCCGGGCCAGGACATACAGCACGTTGCGGTTGAAGGCTGCGGTGATGCCCTCGGGGTCGTCATACGCGCAGACGATGCGGCGGGGATCTTTGACGAGGTCGGTGCCAAGTAGCAGCGAGTCGCCGGGCTCAAGCGTGTCCGCCAAGGTGGCCAGAAGTTGGGCGCGCGGTGTCGGCTGGTAGTTGCCGATGGTTCCCCCGAGGAAGGCCACCATGCGCCGCCCCCCGCTCGGGAGCTGGCCCAGGTGATGGTCGAAGTCGCCCACCACGCCGTGCACGGTTATCCCGGGGTAGTTCTCGCCGATGGCGGTGGCGGCCCACCGCAAGATGCCTTCCGAGACGTCGAATGGCACGAACCGTCGGAGCTGACCGGTGGCGGTGAACGCGTCCAAGAGGAGTCGCGTCTTGTCGGACGTGCCTGAGCCGAGCTCTACCAACGTGTCTGCGCCAGACGCGGTGGCGATGGCAACCGCTTCCCGCGCAAGAATTGCTCGCTCGCGGCGGGTTGGGTAATAGGCGTCGAGGCGGGTGATCTGGTCGAAGAGTTCACTGCCGCGGTCGTCGTAGAAGTACTTGGGGGGCAGGTGGGCCTGATCGGCTCGAAGGCCGGCGATCACGTCCGAGCGCAGCGCGGCGCTGAGGTCCTCCGGGCCGAGATGGACATCGATGACGGGTTCGATGGCAGCCGAGCGGACGTCGACAATTTCGATCGCGGGTACATCTGCGGCCAGTCGCACCGTGCTGAAGGCCCAACGCGAGGCGGGTGGAAAGAAGTTGCGGTAGGTGGCCCGGGTGTGGCCTTGCGGGGTGATCGGAGCGCCGCCACGCAGGACCATTTGGTTGGACATGAACTTGCCGTTGTATTCGCCGATGGCCCCTTCGTCCGGTTCGAAGCGGGGGTAGGGGCGGTAGGCGCTAGCCGTCCATTCCCAGCCGTCGCCAAAGAGCTGGCGTACTCGGCCGGCGGCGGTACCGAGAGGGGGGCGGGCGTGGAGCACACCGTGGGCGAGGTCGTTGTACGGCTCGTCGGCGGCCGATGTGGTGGCGGCGAGCTCCCATTCCTCTTCGGTCACCAGCCGCTTGCCTGACCAGCGGGCAAAGGCGTCGGCCTCGAAGAAACTGATGTGGAGTACCGGCGTGGCGTCGAGCAAGGGCCGGGTGCCTCCGAGGGTGAAGACCGACCAGCCGTCCTCCTGGCGGTCCCAGTACAAGGGGGCCTTCCAGCCTTCGGCCTGCACGGTGGCCCATCCTTCCGAAAGCCACAGCTCGGCCCGCTCGTAGCCGCCGTCATTCATGAAGGCCAACCATTCGCCTTCCGTGGCGATGCGGTCAGCTAGCAGGAATGGTTCGACCAACGCCGGGTGCCGTGGGCCTTCGCAGTCGAAAGCGAAGCTGTCGCCGTCGGCTCCAATTTCCACCACCCGGCTGGCCCCGGAAATCTTGATCCAGGTAAGCGGTTGTGTGGCCGGGCCGGATACCGCGGCGGTGCCAAGGCGGTACACCGGGCGCAGTGGGTTGCAGGAGAAGGCGTGCTTGATGTCCATGAGAAGCAGTTCTTGGTGCTGCTGCTCATGGTGGGTGCCGAGTTCGAGGAGCGGCGTGATGGCATCCAGGAGGTCTTGGTCGGCGACATCTATGAGTTCGGTGAGTGACCGATTGACGGCGGCTCGGTACTCGGCCACCTCATCACAGGTCGGTCGGGAAATCAGGCCGCGTTCATTGCGAGGGTGTCGGTCCCCGACCTGCTCGTAGTACGAGTTGAACAGATAGTCGTAAGTGGGGTGGACGGGCCGGTAGCCATCGGCGTGGGGGCCGAGCACGAATGCTTCGAAGAACCAGGTGGTGTGAGCCCGATGCCATTTGGTGGGGCTCACGTCTGGCATGGACTGAATCATCTGGTCCTCGGGCGCCAGGGTGGCGGCGAGGTCTTCGGTGAGGCGCCGGGTGGCGCGCAGTTTCTCGACTACGACGTCGAGCGTGGGCGGGGCAGTGCTCCTCATGATGTTGACCTTCCCGAAGCCATTCAGGGAACTGTCAGACGGTATCGGGCCAGTCCCCAAGATGGGCGAAGGAACGCCAGTTGTTCATCGCCTGATAAGGCTCAGAGCGCGGCGACGGCAGTCTCGGCGGCCCACGGGTAGTCGGGCTTGCCGCTGGGGGAGCGCTGGATTTCGTCGACCAACACCAGATGGCGCAGCGTCTTGTAGGCCGCGAGCTGGGTGCGGGAGTGCGCGTCCAGGTCGGCCAGCGTGGGCGGGTTCTCCGGGTGGCGAGACTGCACCACGGCGCACACCGCTTGGCCCCAGCGATCGTCCGGGACGCCCACGACGAGCACGTCGTAGACTTCGGGGTGAGACTTCAAAATAGTCTCGACTTCTTCGGGGTAGATCTTCTCGCCACCGGAGTTGATGCAGACCGAGCCCCGGCCTAGCAGCGTGATAGAGCCATCTGCCTCGTGCAGCGCAAAGTCTCCGGCCACCACGTAGCGGGTGCCATCGGGGGCATGTACGAAGTTGGCGGCGGTCTTCACCGGGTCCTTGTAGTAACCGATCGGAATGTTGCCGCCACGGGCCAGCTTGCCCACCACGCCGGTTCCGGGGGGGAGGGGTACCAGGTTGTCGTCGAGCACCACTGCGTCTCGGCCAGCGCTCACGGTGGGGCCACCGCCGCCGTGGTTGGCGGTCTGCCCCTTGGTCTGGATGACCATGCCATTCATGCCGCTCTCGGACGACCCGATGGCATCGATGACCATGATGTTCGGCAGTAGGTCGAGCAGTGCGTCCTTGAGCGAGGGCGAGAACACCACCGCGCTCGACGACGTGACGAACAAGGACGAGAGGTCCCAACGGTTGGGGTCTTCCTGGAGCGTCTCGATGAGCGGGCGGGCCATGGCATCGCCGGTGATCATCATGGTGTTGACCTTCTCGGCCTCGATGATCGACCACACCGCTTCGGCGCTGAAGCGAGGCACGAACACCACCGTGTTGCCCTCGAACAGGAACCGCAGTGCGCCCCATTGGGCAGCGCCGTGCATGAGCGGCGGGATGTTGAGGCTCACCATGGGCGTCTCGGTGGCCCGGGCCTTGTCGGCCAATTGGTCGCCGTGGGTGATGCGCTCATTGGTGTAAGCGTCTACGCCGCCGCCGAGCGCGTAGAACACGTCCTCGTGGCGCCACACCACACCCTTGGGCATGCCTGTTGTACCGCCCGTGTAGATCACGTAGTGGTCGTCGTCGGTGCGGGGCAGGACTGGCCGTTCAGGCGACGCATCGGCAATGGCGGCGGACCATTCGGTGGCACCGATTCGGGCGGGGTCCTCGCCGCTTTCATCGTCGATCATCACGAAATGGCGCAGGCCGGGGACCTTGGCGGTGACCGCCTCGATCCGAGGGATGTACTCCCGGTCGTGGACGAGTGCAACGAGATCCGCATTGTCGAACAGGTAGGCCAACTCGTCCTGGACATAGCGGAAGTTGATGTTGATCGGGACGGCTCGGATCTTGAAGATGGCCACCATGGCCACCAACCACTCTGCGGTGTTCTGGCCGTAGATACCGATGTGGTCGCCGTGCCCAAACCCCTTACCGAGCAGGTGGTTGGCCAGGCGGTTGGCCTCCTCGTCGAACTCCCGGTAGGTGAGCCGGCGGCTACCACAGATCAGCGCCATGCGATCCGGCACCGCATCCACGGCGCGCTCGAACAGGTCGGCGATGTTGAACCCCATGGTCGCATGTTCTAGCACCAAACTAAGAACACGTTCTCGTTATGGCTGGCCGCAAGCAGGGCGTCAGGTGAGGCCCGCCGCCGCTTGAAGTTCGGTGAGCGCGTCCTTGACCCGGTCGGCCATATTCCAAACGTCCGGCACGAGTTCTCCGTCCACCATGAAGCCGAAGTCGATCGACCCGTGGTAGCTGAACACGGTGATGTTCAGCCCAACGCCTTCCATGACTGGGCCCATGGGATAGGCCGCCACCATCTCCGCGCCGGCGTAGTAGAGCGGGAACGATGGCCCGGGCACGTTGGAAATGATCACGTTGTGGATGGGGCGGTGCGTCCCGGCCAGGCCCCAGCTCGAGTACAGCCGGGAGGCCAGGTTGAACGTGTTTGGGGCGGCGTATTCCGCCCAGTTTTGAAGCATGTCGGCCCCCACCGCCAGGTGCTCTTCCTTGGCGCCGACGGTGCAGGCCTGGATGGCTCGAATGCGTTCAGCGGGATCGGCCAGGTGGGTGTCCAGCGTGGTGAACATGGCCGACACCTTGTTCCCACCAGAGGCCTGGCCGTCAGTGCGAACCGACACGGGGCAGGCGGCCACCAGCGGGTCGTCGGGAAGTTCGTTGCGATCGAGCATGTAGCTGCGGAGCGTGCCGGCGCACAGGCCGAGGACCACGTCGTTGACCGTGCAATCGAAGGCGGTCTTGAGGGCTCGAACGTCGTCAAGCGGAACTCGAGCGAAGCCCACCGTGCGATTGGGGCTGAGCGGCCCACACCAAGACGTTGGCGGCGCGCCCAGGGGTGCCGCGCCGACCCGCTTCTCCGGGTCTCGTCGACCTTGGACCACCCGATTGATGGCCTGAGCGGTCTCGCCAATGAGTTTGGGAAGGGCAACGGTCTTACGGAAGCGGGACACAGCGGCATGGGCGAGCAACTCGAGGTCTGTTGGGATGTGCTCGAGTTCGCGCTCGGGTGGCGGGTCCGGCGTGGGCGGGCTGGGTTCGAGGTCGAACAGGTGGACCAGAAGGTCTGCGCCTGATGCGCCGTCTATGGCTGAGTGGTGGACCTTGGTGACCACACCGATCCGGTCCTGCTTGAGCCCTTCGATGATCCAGAGCTCCCAAAGAGGACGGGATCGATCCAGTGGGGTACTGGCGATTTGCCCGGCCATTTCGCCAAGTTCACGGCGCCCGCCGGGCGCGGGGCAACCGATGCGACGGATGTGGAAATCGAGATCAAAGTCAGGATCTTCGATCCACACCGGGTGCGCCAGGTTGAGCGGTACTTCCACCAGCCGACGGCGGAACGGCGGAACTAGGTGGAGCCGGCCGCGAATGAATTCCTTGACGTTGTCGAAGGTGTAGCCGCCGGGCACCGTGGATGGATCCAGCACCATGGTCATGGCCACGTGCATGTGGTTGGTGGGGTTCTCGAGGTAGAGGAAGGCCGCGTCGAGCCCTGTCAGTCGTTCCATGTGCCGCTCCTCGGGTTGGTCCGCTGAGTTTGCCACCGTTGCCGCGGTGTTGGTTCAGCGACGACGAAGGATCGGCAGCGAGCGACCTGATTAGAACGTGTTCTAGTCTTGCCTGGTGGATTTCGATGACACTCCCGAAGAAGCTGCATTCAGGGCCGAGGCCAGCACCTGGCTAGTGGCGCATGCCCCGGCGAAGGGCAGCCCCGACGACTTCTCGACCGGCTTCCTCGAAGGGACCATGGACCCCGATGAGTTCATGGAGCGAGCCAAGGCCTGGCAGCGCCTCTTGGTCGACGAAGGGTGGGCTGGGATTACTTGGCCCAAGGCGTATGGCGGGCGTGGTGCCGGGTCTATGGACTCCGTCATTTGGGCCCAAGAAGCCAACAAGTTCGGTGTGGCGGTAAACACGTTCGCGGTGGGCATCGGCATGGCCGGGCCGACCATTCTCCGCCACGGAACGGACGAACAGAAGGCCCGTTACCTTCGGCCCGTGCTCCGCGGCGACGAGGTGTGGTGCCAGTTGTTCAGTGAGCCCGACGCTGGCTCGGACTTGGCCAACATCTCCACCAAGGCGGTCCGCGACGGCGATGAGTGGGTCATCACCGGCCAGAAGGTTTGGACCTCAGGCGCGGCGGAGAGTGACTGGGGCATTCTCCTGGCCCGCACCGATCCCGATCGGCCTAAGCACAAGGGCATCACGTACTTCCTCGTCGACATGAAGACGCCCGGCTTCGACGTGCGACCCCTCCGCCAGATGACCGGCTCGGAGCACTTCAGCGAGGTGTTCATGGATGAGGTCCGCATCCCCCACGAGAACGTGCTGGGCGATGTAAATGAGGGCTGGGCTTGCGCTATGACCACGCTCTCCAACGAGCGTGGTCTCATCGCTGGTGGCAACAAGTCGAGCGACATTGGCGTTCTTATCGAACTCGCCCGAGAGCGCGGCCGCTCGGGCGAGCCGCTCCTCCGTCAGGCCATGGCGGACTGCTGGATTCGTCAGCAAATTCAGCGGTATCACGGGTTCCGGCTCCAGACGGCCATGAGCAAGGGACTTGCCCCGGGGCCGGAAACGTCGGTCATGAAACTCTTTGCTGCCGAGTACTTGCGGCGTCTCGGCAATACCTCCATGACCTTGCTTGGTCCGGAGGGTGCGCTGTTGTCGGCGGACTCCCCCGCAGGTCAGGACTGGCAGCAGCGGTTCCTCTTCGCCCCGGCCATTCGCATCGCCGGCGGCTCAAACGAGGTACAACGCAACATCGTGGCGGAGCGAGTCCTGGGCCTTCCCCGTGAGCTTCAAGCCGATCGGGAGACGGCGTTCCGCGACCTGGGCCGCACCGGCTCCTAGGGTGACGGACCGCATGGATCTCGAACCGGTCACCCTCACCAAGAGCCAGGCCGCCCGGCGGGAGCGGGTCATCCGCGCCGCGCTCGATCTCGGGGCCAGCGGCGGCTACGACTCGGTCCAAATGCGAGACGTGGCCACCACCGCTGGGGTCGCTCTCGGCACGATCTACCGGTACTTCTCGTCCAAGGACCACCTGCTGGCGGCGGCCATGGTGGAGTGGGTGCACGACCTTGAGCGGCGGGTCGGCCAACGACCGCCAAGGGGCGACACCATCGCTGACCGTGTGGTCGACGTGCTCCGTCGGGCTACCCGTGCCATGGAAAAGGAGCCGCAACTGTCCGAAGCTGTGGTCACCGCGCTGCTATCGCCTGACCGCGGCGCGGCGGCCTGTCAGGAGGATGTATCGGCCTCCATGATCCGGATCTTGTCGCTGGCCTTGGGAGACGACTTCGATCCGGCCTTCAAGGCCCAGGTCACCCGAACCCTCGGCCACGTCTGGTTCTCGGCCTTGATTGGTTGGGTCAACGGTTGGTCAGGCATGGAAAAGGTTGCTGACGAAGTGGAGCTAGCCGCCCATCTAGTCCTGGACTCCTACAACCGCTAACCGCCCGCCCATGACGAAGATGTCGCAGTTAGGAGGGCGATTTCGCCTTAACTGCGACAACTTCGCTCAATGGGGTGCCGTGGGGTGCCGTGGGGTGTTGGTGAAGTGTTGGTGGGTCAAATTTGGGTGGCGGAATCGGCCCAGTAGGGGTCGCGTAGCTTGCGCTTGATGAGCTTGCCGTTGGGCTCGCGGGGGAGTTCCTCGGTGAAGTCGACCGTGCGGGGCAGCTTGAACTTGGCCATGCGGGTGGCGGCCCACTCCAGGATTTCTGCGGCGGTTTCCGGGCTGGCTGACTCGGTGGGGTGGAGCTGGACGACGGCTTTTATTTCCTCGCCCCAGTCCGCGTTGGGGATGCCAAAGACGGCTACGTCGGCCACCTTCGGATGGTTGATCAGCTCGCCTTCGATCTCGGCGGGGTAGATGTTGACGCCACCGGAAATGATCATGTCGCTCTTGCGGTCGCGAAGGAATAGGTACCCGTCGGCGTCGAGTTCGCCGAGATCGCCGACGGTGAAGAAATTGTCGATTCGGTTGGCTTTGGTCTTGGCGCTGTCGCCCTTGTATTCGAAGTCCGACAGGGCCAGTGACATGTACACCGTGCCGACCTGGCCTGCGCCGAGTTGGTTGGCTTCGTCGTCGTAGATGCGGATCTCGGAGCCGGGCCAGGGAAGGCCGACCGAGCCGGGCTTGGCCTGCCATTCCTTGGCCGTGATGATGGTGCCGCCGCCCTCAGTGGCCGCGTAATACTCCTGAATCGTGTCGCCCCACCAGGCGATCATCTTATGTTTGACCTCCTGCGGGCAGGGGGCGGCGCCATGGATCATGTTGCGAAGCGAGCTCACGTCGTAGCTGGCCCTGGTCTCCTCTGGTAGGTCCAGAAGGCGCACGAACTGGGTGGGCACCATGTGGCTGTAGGTGACCTTGTAGGCGTCGATGAGCCGCAAGGTTTCTTCGCCGGTCCACTTGTCCATGAGCACGACGGTGTGGCCCAGGTGCAGCGCGCAGCCAGTCCACATGAGGACGGCGGTGTGGTAGAGCGGCGACACCGTGAGGTGGACGTGATCGTCTTTCGCTCCGACGCCGAACAGGCCGGGGAGCATGGTCATGAGCTCGCCCATGTCGCTCGGGTCGATTTCGAACAGGCCCCGCTTCACGCCCTTCGGCCGGCCGGTTGTGCCTGACGTGTAGTGCATAGCCGCGCCGGTGGTTCGGCCTTCTGGGGCCGTGGTCGGCTGCCCGTCGGTGAGCTCGGCTACGGGGCGGAATCCCTCGATGGTGCCGACGGAGAAGCTGGCGCCGGCCGGGAAGCCAGCCTCAGTCACCGCCTTCACGGCCACTTCGGCGAAGCGATCGCTGGCGATGAATGCTTTCGCATCGGTATCGGTGAGGATGTAGGCCACCTCGGGGCCGACCAAGTGAAAGTTGATCGGGGTCACGTAGAGGCCTACCTGAAGGGCGCCCAGGTAGATCTCGATCAGCTCAATCGAGTTGGGCAGCAGCAGCGCAACGGTGTCGCCGGTGGCGAGCCCCAGTGCTCGTAGCCCGTTGGCTACCTGGTTTGCGGTGGCCAGTAGTTGGCCGGCGGTGCGCTCTGTGCCGTCCGGTCCAACAAGCGCAAGGCGCTCGGGGTCGGCTTCGGCCAGGCGCCAGATTCCAAGATCTCCCATCTGGGGGACCATAGGAGAAAATTGGAACGCGTTCTAGTTCGGGGCGATCCCAAACTGGAACGCGTTCTACTAGGGTCCCAGGGCCAGGGGACATGGGTTCCAAAGGGTCAACCACGTACAGGAGTTCCGCCATGCGCGCAGCAGTGCTGCTCACCACCGGTGACGAGAAGCTCGTCATCGTCGACGACATTGAGGTCATCCCGCCGGGACCCACCGATGTCACCATCAAGATCGAAGCAACGGGGGTCTGCCACTCGGACCTCCACGCCATGAACGGTTCATTGCCCCAGGGCGCGCCGTTCGTACCGGGCCACGAGGGCGCGGGGATCATCACTGAGGTCGGCGACAAGGTCGAGGGCCTGGCCGTTGGGGATCACGTGATCGTGGCGTGGTCGCCGCCGTGCGGAAAGTGCAACAACTGCGTGGAGCGCAAGCAGCCCCACCTGTGCGTGATGATCCAGTTCGCCATTGCCGGTGCGCCCAAGTTCAAGCGGGGCGACGAAGACGTCTACGGCATGGCCGGAACCGGCACGTTCGCGGAGTACCTCACCGTGCCGCAGGAAGCCGCCATCAAGATCGATGACGACATTCCGTTCGAAATCGCCTCGCTCATTGGCTGCGGCGTGAGCACCGGCGTCGGGGCCGCCATCAACACCGCCAAGGTCAAGCCCGGCTCCAGCGTCGTGGTCTTTGGCTGCGGCGGCGTCGGCATCTCCGCAATCCAGGGCGCCCACGTAGCCGGTGCGGCGATCATCGTCGCGGTGGACCTGGTGGAGTCCAAGCTTGAGCAGGCCAAAGAATTTGGCGCGACCCACTCCTGCAAGCCCGATGAGTTGGCTGCGCTGCAGGCCGAGCTCACCGGGGACGGGTTCGACTACGCCTTCGAAGCCATTGGGGTCCCCGCGGTTATGCGCCAGGCTTACGACGCCACCCGCCGAGGCGGCACCGTCTGCGTGATCGGTGTAGGGGCGATGGACCAAGAGGTCTCGTTCAACGGCTTCGAGATCTTCTTCTCGGAGAAGACCTTCATGGGCTCATACTACGGCTCGGTCGACGTCCGGTCGGACTTCCACAAGCTCCTACGCCTCTGGAAGTCCGGTCAGCTCAACCTGGAGGGAATGATCTCCAAGCGGATGAAGATCGACGACATCAACGACGCCTTCACCGCCATGAAGAACGGCGAAGTCATCCGTACGGTCATCACCTTTTAGGCAACGCCGGCGCCGCCCGACACGGGTCGATTCGGACTTCTTTCTGAGTGCAGATTCGGCCGCCAATGGCCGAGTCTGCAACCAGGACGGTTGGCGTCGATCAACGAACCCCAGAAGTTCGACTTGCGAAAACTGAAACGTGTTCTATTGTCACCATCGTGACGGACCGCCAAGAAGCCGGGGACATCCTTTCTGCCCCGCTCATCATCGAGTACCCGTTCAAGCGCACGACCGGACCGGTCATTGGCGCATTCCTTACCGGCCTGAGGGAGAAGGTGTTGGTTGGGTCTCGGGCAAACGACGGGCGAGTGATCGTTCCGCCCGCGGAGTTCGACCCGATCTCCGGCGAGGACCTCACTGAGTTGGTAGAGGTTGGGCCAGCGGGGGAGATCACCACGTGGGCTTGGGTCACCAAGCCGCACGCCAAGCACCCCCTGACCGACCCGTTCGCCTGGGCACTCATCAAGCTCGACGGGGCCGATACCCCCATGCTGGGAGCGGTCGCCGCCGCCAGCATGGATGTGGTCCACACCGGCCTGCGGGTCACGCCCGTCTGGGCCGACGAGCGTGAAGGTCACATCAACGACCTCAGCCACTGGATTCCCGTCGACGGAGGCAACACCTGATGCCCGAGATTTCACTCCCCGAATCCCTCCAAGGGGTCGAGGCGGTTCGCAGCGTGCGGATCCCAGCCCGGTTGGACTACGAGTTCACCGCTGGTAACGCCTCGTCGCGGTTCCTCCGGGGCATCCAGCAGAAGAAGATCATCGGGCAGCGGGTCCCCGGTGGCCGGGTGTACGTGCCACCACGCGGCGCAGACCCTGAGCGGGGCCAAGCGACGACCGAGGAGGTCGAGGTGGCCCAGGTGGGCACCGTCACCTCGTTCTGCATGGTCAATGTGGCCTTCTACGGCTCGTCCATGGAACTCCCGTACACGAGCGCGTTGATCCTGCTCGACGGAGCCGATCTGTCGATCATGCACCTCATTCAGGAGATTCCGGCCAACGAAGTTCGGATCGGCATGCGGGTCGAGGCGGTGTGGCGCGACGACGAAGACATCGAGCCCACCCTGGAGAGCATCAAGTGGTTCCGCCCCACCGGCGAACCTGACGACACCAACGTCCGTATCCCCGGCGAGGACCATGGCACGGGCCTCGGTTCATGGGTGGGCGGCGTCGCCCCCACCGAGGCGCTGGTACGCAACCCCCGCACCGGAAAGGGTGGTCACTGATGCGTGACATCGCCATCATCAGCTTCGCCCAGACCCCTGCCGTACGGCGGATCCCGGAGGTCAATGAGGTCGAGATGCTCATGCCCGCCATCCATGGCGCGCTGAGTCAGGTGGACATGACTATCGATGACATCGGCTTCACCTGCTCCGGCAGCACCGACTACCTCGCTGGCGTCGGTTTTAGTTTCGTGTCCACGCTTGATGGCGTCGGGGCCTGGCCGCCCATCCAGGAAAGCCACGTGGAGATGGATGGTGCCTGGGCGCTGTACGAGGCTTGGGTCAAACTCCAACTCGGCGAGCTCGATACCGCGCTCGTCTACTCGTACGCCAAGTCATCGCCAGGTGACCTGCCGATGGTGTTGACCCGGCAGCTCGACCCCATCACCGTCGCCCCGTTGTGGCCCGACTCGGTGAGCCTCGCCGCCCTGCAGGCCCGGTCCTTGCTGGACTCAGGCAACTACACCGAGGCGCAATTTGCCGAGGTGGCGGCCCGTAGCCGCAGGAGCGCATTGGACAACCCCAACGCGCAGTTGGCTTGGGACCGATCGGCGGCGGAGTTGCTCGGTGAGGACTACCACATCGCCCCGCTTCGTAAGAGCGATTGCGCCCCGATCACCGACGGCGCCGCGTGCGTCATTCTGGCCGCCGGAGACGTAGCCCGTTCCAAGGTGAAGCGGCCCGCATGGATCCGCGGTATCGACCACCGGGTCGAGCCCATCCACTTGGGCCTGCGGGATCTCACCGTGAGCGAAAGCACCCGCATCGCTGGCGAGAAGGCCGGTGTGGCCGATGGTCCGATCGACGTGGCCGAGCTTCACGCTCCCTTCAGCCACCAAGAACTGATCTTGCGAGACGCCCTCGGCTTGTCGAGCGACGTGAACATCAACCCGTCGGGTGGTGCTCTCAGCGCCAACCCGATGATGACCGCCGGACTCATTCGAATCGGCGAAGTCGCCAACCGGATCTCCGCTGGCGATGTGAACCGAGGCGTGGCTCATGCCACCAGCGGTCCCTGTCTCCAACAAAATCTCGTTGCCGTCCTGGAAGGTGAAGCCTGATGGGCAAAGAACGCGTAGCCGTGGTCGGCATTGGCCAGACCAAGCACCAAGCCACCCGAGGCGACGTCTCGATGGCCGGGCTCGTGCGGGAGGCCGCTCAGCGGGCGCTCGACGATGCCCACATGACATGGACCGACATAGACGCCGTCGTCATCGGCAAGGCCCCCGATTTCTTCGAGGGCGTGATGATGCCGGAGCTGTTCCTGGCCGACGCCCTCGGCGCAACCGGTAAGCCCATGTTCCGGGTCCACACCGCTGGCTCTGTCGGTGGGTCCACCGCCATCGTTGCTAGCCAACTCATCCAGGCCGGCTTGCACGAGCGGGTGCTGACTGTGGCCTTCGAGAAGCAGTCCGAGAGCGAGGCCATGTGGGCACTCTCGCTGCCCATCCCGTTCACCCCGCCGCTGCACGCGGGTGCGGGTGGCTACTTCGCTCCCCACATTCGCAGCTACATCCGGCGCTCCAAGGCACCGGACCACATCGGCATGCTGGTGGCCCTCAAGGACCGCCAGAACGGGATCAAGAACCCCTACGCCCACCTTCACGAGCATGAGATCAGCTTCGATTCCATCAAGGAATCGATGATGCTCTGGGACCCGATCCGCTACGCGGAGACCTGTCCGTCATCAGACGGCGCCTGCGCCCTCGTCCTCGGTAGCGAGAAGGTGGCCGACGATGCCATGGCCGAAGGTCGTCAGCCGGCCTGGATTCAGGGAACCGCCATGCGGTCCGAACCCACGCTGTCCGCCGAGCGTGACACCGTGCTTCCGCTTGGCGGTGCTCTCTGCGCCGCCGACGTCTACAAGCAAGCGGGGATCACCAACCCCCGCAAAGACGTGGACGCGGTCGAGATGTACGTGCCGTTCAGCTGGTTCGAGCCCATGTGGTTGGAGAACCTTGGCTTCGCCGAGCCCGGTGAGGGTTGGAAGATGACCGAGCAGGGCGCCACCGCGTTGGATGGAGACTTTCCGGTCAATATGAGCGGAGGGGTGCTCTGCACCAACCCCATTGGTGCCTCGGGCATGCTTCGTTTCGGCGAGATCGCCATGCAGGTCCGTGGTACCGCGGGCGAGCATCAGGTCGATGGGGTACGCCGCGGGGTGGGTCACGCCTACGGCGGCGGCAGCCAGTTCTTCGCCATGTGGGTGGTCGGCAAGGACAAGCCCTAGCGGGCGGTACTGTCGCTCCGGGGGTGCCCGCCAGGCGGCGACTGCTCCGGGAGGACGCACACCATGGTCAATGCCGAGAAGCGCCGTCGAACCGCGTCGCCAACTCGGGCGAAGGGGCACGCCAAGGCGGCGCCCGAGCCCGGGGGGACTGGCACGCCACGGCCCCCAGCCAGCCTTGCCGCCAAGCTGCGCTACAAGTTTGACCTTGCGCTTTCGCGAGGCCCGCTGATTGTCATCGGGTACCTCGGCTTGGTGATGTTGATCATCATCGCTCTGGCCGCGGTGGTCCTGATGATCACCGGCATCGGGGGAGTAAACGGCTCCAACTCGGGGATTCACAACCCGTTCGAGGCATTCTGGCAAGCGCTCCTCCGGGTCTTGGACTCCGGTACGTTTGCCGCCGATTCGAGCTGGCCCGCCCGGTTCCTTGGCCTGTTCATCACGCTCGCCGGCATCTTCCTGGCTGGCAGCCTGATCGGCCTTATCGCCAACGCGGTGGACCAGCAGATCGAGCAGCTCCGCAAAGGTCGCTCCACCGTCTTAGAAGAGGGCCACACCCTGGTTCTTGGTTGGTCGCCTCGCCTTCCGACGATTCTGACGGAGCTGGTGGAAGCCAACTCGAACCAGAAGCGGGCTGCGCTGGTGGTGTTGGCCCTCGTGCCCAAGGACGAGATGGAAGATGAGCTCCGGCTTCGGGTTCCCGATCACGGCACCACCCGGGTGGTGTGCCGGACCGGCGATCCATCGCGGCCCGGAGATCTCGAGATGGTCAACGTTGCTGGCGCCCGCTCCATCATCGTGCTGGCCGGGGAGGAAGGCGACGCCGGTGTGGTCAAGGCCGTCCTTGCCGTCCGAAGCTTGGACCCCGCGTTCACCTCGGCTCACGTGGTGGCCGAGCTAGAAAACGCCGATCACGCCCGCACGCTGCGCATGCTCACCGAAGGCCGGATCGTGACCATTCAGGCCGACGAAATTATTGCCCAAGTCACCGCCCAGGCCTGCCATCAGGCCGGTCTGGCGTCGGTGTTCCGTGAGTTGCTGGACTTCGACGGCGACGAGATCTACTTCTCGGCCGTAGAAGAACTCGTGGGCATTGCCTATCGAGACATCCTCCTGGCGTTCGAAGGCTGCTCGGTGCTGGGCTGGGTCACCGATGCTGGTGTGGTGGAACTGAACCCGCCCGCTACGTCCGTGTACGGCGCTGGGTACGAATTGATCTCTGTGGCGGAGGACGACGACAAGGTGATTTTCACCGGCGTGGTCGACGCTCCAGCGGTGGCTGTCGACGTCAACCAGGCGTTTGAGGAAGCACCCCAGAAGGTGTTGATCGTGGGCTGGAGCGACCTCGGTCCCGCGGTCCTCTCGGAGCTCGACGAATTCCTCGCACCGGGGTCATCGGTAGACCTCATGGTGGACCCCGCGTTGTACGACATCACCACCCTCGGTCCGTCGCTGTCGGCCTGCGAGCATTGCGAGATTGCCGTCCACCAACTCACCGGCGGGCCAGCGGAGCTCATCGCCATGGCGGCCAAGGGATACAACCAGGCCATTGTGTTGGGCTACCGGGCGCCGGTGTCTATCGGTGAGGCAGATGCCCGCACCATGCTCACGCTCCTCACGCTCGACAAAGCCTTTGGGCAGGGGCCGGGTACCCCGCGGGTGGTGGCCGAGATGCTCGACCGGGCCAACGTGGCCGTGGCCCAGACCACCGGCGTCGAGGACTTCATCGTCAGCGACGAACTCTCCAGCCTGATGATCGCCCAGCTTTCCGAACGGCTGGAACTCCACATGGTCTTCGACGAACTCTTCGATGCCGACGGCTGCTTCGTGGCCCTCCACCCGGCCCCGCTCTACGCCAACGCCGAACCGGTCACGTTCGCAGCGGTCGTCGCCGCCGCGATCCAACGCGGCGAGACGGCCTTCGGCTGGCGGATAGCGGCCACCGGCGAGGTAGTGGTCAACCCACCCAAGTCCAAAACGATCGCCTTAGGCGAAGCCGACCAAGTACTCGTCCTAGGCCCCCGCTAGCCCTGCGCCCCACCCCACCTTGCCGAAGTTGTCGCAGTTAAGTAGTGCATGTCGCCATAACTACGACAAGTTCGGGTGGGGGTGGGGCCGGTTTGGTTAGTCGGTGGAGGTGCCGTGTTTGGCTGAGGCGGTGGCCTTGGCTGGGGTCTCGTCCATCTTTTCGGGCCAGTACGGAGGGGGGAAGACGGTGCGGTCGTCAATGATCGCGTCGACGTAGAACTGCGCGTACCACTTGCGGAACTTCATGAACGGACCGTCGTTGTCAGCGAGGGCCGGGCGCACGAGGTGAGCCTTGTGTTCCCAAATCGGCATGTCTTCTTTGAACTGCTTGTCGACCTCAGCGGCGAAGGCGGCACCAACCGATGAGTTCAGCTTGTCATCGCCCATGGAGCGCACATAAAAGTTGAACCGCGTCTGGGTGGTGTTGGCGTCGATCGGGGTGGACGCGCTCACCAGCAACGTGTCGATTATGCCGCTGAAGCGAATGATGCTTACGCCGGGGCCGTCGGCGATGGAATCGATTCTGCCGTTGACCACGCCTCGTGGCGTAGGGAACTTCTGGCTCGATTCCATGGTGGCCACATGGCCGTCGGACTCGTACTTCTCGATGACGGGCACCTCGGCGGTGTTGTGCACATAGCGAAAGTGAGCGGAGTCGACCGCGTTTTCTGCCATCTCCTGGATGCCGACCTGCACCAAGTGGTTGGTGCGCTTCGGACCGCTGAACTCGCCGCCGTCGATCTCTGCCACCTCGGTGACTTCCCAGGCGGGCGCCTCACCGTGGGGGTGATACCAGGCGTAGATGAAGCCGTTGCGTTCAAGGACGGGGTACACCCGGATCTGGGCTCGACCGTTGGTGCGCTCGGAGTACGGGATGTCGGTATTGGTGCCTTCGGCATCGAATTTCCAGCCGTGGAATGGGCACTTGATCTCGCAACCCTCGACGGTTCCTCCGTGGCCCAGGTGAGCGCCAAGGTGGGGGCAAAACGCATCGGAGACGTGAGCGGTGCCGGTCTCGTCCCGCCACAGCACCAAGTGCGAGTCGAAGTAGTACGCCGCCTTGCTCTGACCAACATCGAGGTCCGGCGATTCGGCTACGGCGAACCACCCCGAGGGCATGGTGAAGGGATAACGGCTCGGGGCGCTTTGCTGGCTCACAGGTGTACCTCGTTCACGACGAAAACTAGAACAGGTTCTAGTATAGGAGAACGGGCCACCGCGTGGGCGGGGTACTGGTCTTAGCCCCGCCCACTACTGGTCGAGCTTGAAGACCCGCATGGCGTTTTCTCGGAGGAACCTGGGCCAGACCTCGTCCTTGAAGCCCACGCCAGGCAGCTGTTCGAAGATCTTGTCGAGGCTCAGCCCCATGGGGAAGTAGCCGGCATACATGATCTTGTCGGCGCCTCGGGTATTGGCGTAATCGATGATCGCTTTGGGGTAGTACTTCGGCGCGAAGGCGGAGGTTGAGTAGTAGAGATTGGGCCACTTGAGCAGGAGCTTGGCGGCTAGGTCGGCCCACGGCTCGGCACCGTGGCGCATCACGAATTTCAGCTCCGGGAAGAACCAGCAGACCTCGTCGATGAGCATGGTGTCCTGGCAGGCGGATGGGACCCGCGGCCCGCAGATGCCGGTGCAGACGTTGATCGGGATATCCAGCTCTATGCACTTGGCGTAGATCGGGAAGAACTTCTTGTCGTTGATGGGCACCTGGGGCAGATAGCCGGCGGGAAAGGCGATGGCGGCCTTGATGTTGAGCGTCTCGTAGGCCTTGACCAGATCACGCACGCCGGCCATTGCCTGGTTGGGGTCCACGCTGAAGGAGCCGATGAAGCGATCTGGGTGGTCCCGAACGGCACGGACCTTGTCCGACCGGTCCTCTTCGAACCCGACCCCGATCATGGCCCGCTCAATGCCGTGGGCGTCCATCATCTTCAAGACCTGGGCGACGGGGTCCGCTGCTGCTTCCACATGGGGCACGCCCTTGAACATGTACTGAGCGGGGAATTCGTAGTCCTTTGACTCCTCCCGCAGTTGCGGCTTGAGGAACTCGTACCAGTGCGCCTGGTCGGCGCCCGGGATGTCGAGCATGAGGTCGATAATCCCGATGTCTGTGGGCATGGCCATGGTCCGCACCCTAGCCAGCTAAGTAGAACGTGTTCTCGTTTGGCGGGCTACCGTTTGGCTATGTCAGTAGACGATCTCAAGCTCGGACTCATACTCGGATACTGGTTTGCGCAGCCGCCGGTGGGTGTGCCCGAGGTGATTGCCGCGGCAGAGGACCTCGGGTTCGAGTCGATTTGGTCGGCGGAGGCCTACGGATCGGACTGCTTTACCCCCTTGGCCTGGTACGGCTCGCAGACCACCAAGGCTCGCCTCGGCACCGGCGTCTGTCAGATGGCGGCCCGCACCCCCGTGGCTACCGCCATGTCCGCGCTCACCCTTGACCACCTCACCGGTGGTCGCTTCATGCTCGGCCTCGGTGCTTCCGGTCCGCAGGTGGTGGAGGGCTGGTATGGCCAGCCGTATCCCAAACCGCTGGCCCGCACGCGCGAGTACATCGAGATCGTTCGTCAGGTCCTAGCCCGAGAGGCGCCCGTCAATTTCCAGGGCGAGCATTACCAGGTGCCCAACCTGAGCGAGGGAACGATGGGGTTGGGCAAGCCCATCAAGAGCATCACCCACCCGCTGCGCGCCGACTTGCCGATCCTGCTCGGCGCAGAAGGACCCAAGAACGTTGCCCTCGCTGCGGAGATTGCCGACGGTTGGTTGCCTATCTTCTTGTCGCCGGAGTTGGACACGCACTATCGCGAATGCCTGGCCGAAGGATTCGCCCGTCCGGGGGCTCGCCACACCAGCCTCGACACGTTCGAGATCCCCAACATGGTCAACATCGTGATCAATGACGATGTGGAGACTGCGGCTGAGTTCGTGCGTATGTCGCTGGGTTTCTACATCGGCGGCATGGGGGCTCGCGAGGTCAACTTCCACGCCAACTTGTTCACCCGTATGGGTTACGGCGATGAGGTGGCCGATATCCAGGACCTTTTCCTCGCCGGTCGTAAGGACGAAGCCATCAAGCGGGTTCCTTTGTCCCTCGTCGAGGACGTGTCCATGGTGGGCCCGATCGACAAGATCCGGACCGAGCTGAACGAGAAGTGGCGCAAGACGGCTATGACCACCCTCTTGGTCAGTGGTTCGCCAGACCATCTCCGGGTGGTGGCGGACCTCGTGAATGGCTGATGGGCAGAGCCGAGGTGGGGAGTAGTTGGGGCCGCCGGAGGGGGCCTCGGTAGAGTCTTCGATCATGTCGGACACCTTGCAGCCAGTCCAGATAAGTCGGCGGCCTGCGCCGGCCAAGGGCGCACGGGATCCGCTCTCCGCCGAAGAGGCGCGGCGGATCATTCGGGCGGCCGAGATTGCCCTGATAGATGAGCGCCGCATGCTCACGGCGGCTGAGTTGGCTGAGCTGGCCTACGTTCCGGACACGTCGGTGCCCTCGCTCGCCGCCCTCGCCCATGAGGTGCGGCTCAGCTGGTGCGGTCCTGAGGTCGAGGTGGAGGGCATCTTGTCCGCCAAGACCGGTGGCTGCCCGGAGGACTGTCACTTCTGTAGTCAGTCGTCCAAATTCGACACCGTGGTGAAGGCCACCCCCTTCCTCGATACCGATGAGGTGCTCACCGCCGCCCGGGAAACGGCGGCGCTCGGTGCCAGCGAGTTCTGCATCGTCCTGGCCGTTCGTGGCCCCGACGAGCGCACCATGGAACGCTTGCTGGAACTGGTGCCGATCATCAACCAGGAGACCGGCCTCAACGTTGCCGTATCCGCCGGGATCCTTACCCCCGAACAGGCTCAGCGGCTGGCTGCCGGCGGCGTCCACCGCTACAACCACAACCTTGAAACGGCCAAGAGTTACTTCCCGCAGGTGGTGACGAGCCACCAATGGGAAGAGCGCGAGCAGACCTGCACCTTGGTCCGCGACAACGGTATGGAACTCTGCTGCGGCGCCCTGCTCGGGATGGGCGAGACCATCGAGCAGCGCTTGGAGTTGCTCGGTCAGCTACGCGAGGTGAACCCCACTGAGGTCCCCCTCAACTTCCTCAAGCCCATGGTGGGTACGCCTTTCGCGGAGTTGCCGGCGGTTGAGCCGCTGGAGGCCATCCGCTGGATCGCCCTGTTCCGCATTGCTCTGCCGACGGTGATTCTGCGGTACGCCGGTGGCCGCGAGTTCACGCTCGGAGACCTGCAGGCCATGGGCATGACGGCCGGCATCAATGCCCTCATCATTGGCAATTACCTCACCTATCTCGGTCGCTCGCCCCAAGAAGACCTCAAGATGCTCGACGATTTGCGCATGCCCGTCGGCGTGTTGAGCAAAGTGATCTGAGCCAACCATGACGGCGGACCCATTGGCATACTGCCCCGGCTGCGGCCGTTCCTCCCGCCAGTGTGCTGGGTGCCTCTGGGAATACGACCCGCCTCATTTCTGTCCGCAGTGCGGTGCGCGTTTGGCGGTGAACGTCAGTCCCAATGGCTGGAAGGCCCGTTGCAAACTTCACGGTGACGTACTCAAGAACTAGGCGTAAATCCTTGCTGAGGGTCGTCCGGTAGCTGTCGCCCACCACATAGGGTGAGGTTTCAATCGTCATTTCCGAGGGGGAGGTTTCATGGCCAGCGTCACCTTCGACCGGGTCTCAAAGCGCTACGGGGTCGTCGTCGCGGTAGACGATCTCAGCCTGTCGATCGCCGATGGCGAGTTCATGGTGCTGCTCGGTCCCTCGGGCTGCGGCAAGACCACCGCGTTGCGCATGATCGCCGGGCTTGAGGAGATCACCGGAGGCGAACTGCGCATCGGCGACCGAGTGGTCAATGACGTTGACCCGGCGCGCCGAGACATCTCCTTGGTGTTTCAGAGCTACGCGTTGTACCCCCATATGACCGTGCAGCGAAACATCGAGTCGCCGCTCATGGCCCGTACGTATCGGGTCGATGGTCCAACCAGTCCGGCCCGCAAGCTCACCAAGGCCGAGCGGGACGAACGGGTGGCAGAAGCGGCCCGGGTCCTGGACCTTGAGCCCTATCTCAAGCGAAAGCCCTCGGCCCTCTCCGGTGGCCAGCGCCAACGGGTTGCCCTGGCTCGTGCTTTTGTTGGGCGTCCGCAGGCGTACCTCATGGACGAGCCGCTCTCGAACCTCGACGCCAAGCTCCGAGCCCAGACCCGCATAGAACTGGTTGACCTTCACCGCCGCGTCGGCACCACCATCGTCTACGTGACCCACGATCAGGTCGAAGCCATGACTATGGCCACCCGGGTGGCCGTGATGAGAATGGGCAAACTGCAGCAGGTGGGCACCCCGCAAGAGGTCTACGACAAGCCGGTAAATACCTTCGTTGCCCAGTTCATTGGCACACCGCCCATGAACTGCCTCACGGCCACCTTCGCCGCCGACGGGAACGGTATCGAGGTGGCCGGCGCCGGCACCCTCCCGCTCCCCGCCGGGTTGCAGGCCAAGGTGGAACCGGGCCGGGCCACCGTGGTGGGCGTGCGCCCCGAACACCTCGTGGCCGACGACGCCGGAACGCTGGTAGCCAACGTCCGTGCCGTGGAATGGCTCGGGCACGAATGCCTCATCTCGGTCGAGGCCGACGGTCAGCTGTTCACCCTGCGCGAGCCCGGGCTCGCTGCTTATGCAGTAGGTAACGATCTCCGGATGTCGGTCGCCGCGGCCGAGGTCCACCTCTTTGATGCCGATACAACCGAGCGCCTGACATGACGGCCGCGCTGGCGGGCGCCAAGGCCAAACGCGCCCAGTACAACGCCAAGGAGGTTGGGCTGGCGGCGGCGTTTCTGGCGCCCTCGATTGCCGTCTTCGTTGCCTTCTTCTACCTGCCGTTCTTTCGCCTGCTCGGCTGGGGTACCTACAAATCTGTCCGAGGCGGCGAGTCGTACCGGAGCGTGGGCCTGCATCAGTACAAAGACGTGCTTAGCGGCCCGGACTTCCGGGCCGGGCTTTGGCACAGCGCTCAATTCGTTCTTCTCACCGTGCCGGCCGGCTTGATTCTGGGGACCCTGTTGGCCATTACCGCCCACCGTCGCCTTAAGGGAATCAAGGTCTTTCAGGCGATCTTCTCCTCCACCCTGGCCAGCTCGGTCGCCGTGTCGTCGGTGATCTTCTTCTTCCTGTTCAATCCCACCGTTGGGTTCTGGAAGGTCGACTGGGCCGCCCGCCCCAAAACCGCGCTCTTCGCTGCCGCGCTGCCGTCGATCTGGCAGAACCTGGGCTTGGCCTTCGTGATTGTGTTGGCTGGTTTGCAGGCCGTGCCCGACGAAGTGATCGAGGCAGCGACCCTTGACGGCTACGGCCCGTTCCGACGGCTCTTTCGAATCACCCTCCCGTTGATTTCGCCCGTCCTTTTGTTCCTGCTCGTGATCTTGGTGATCTTCGGCTTCCAAGCCTTCGCCCAAATCGAGATCATCACCAACGGTGGACCCTCGGGCGCGTCGGAGACGTTGGTTTTCAAGATCTTCCGTCAGAGCCAGGACTATGGCGAGGGGGCCGTTTTGTCGATCGGCCTGTTCTTCGTGACCCTGGTGATCACGTTTGCGCAGTTCGTCATCCTCGACCGGAGGGTCCACTATGGCGACGAATGATCTCGCTCCTGTCGTCACGGATTCCGACGGCTCCAGCGGCGTCACCGCTGCTCACCGGGTGGGCCGCTCCGACGCTCGCCGCAAGATTGGCATTATTGGCCAGTACGTGGCGCTTTGCCTGCTGTCGACGCTGGTACTCGGACCGCTGGTGCTGGTCACCATTCAAGCCCTGTCTCCACCGTTCGCCTATGTCCGCGCCGGCACGCCGCTCCATCCGGTTGCGGTGGTCTGGAAGGACCGCACCTGGTGGACCGGTGGGTTGGTCTCGGTGGTTGGGCGGACGCTGGTGGTCGCCCTCCTGTTGACCTGGCTGCAAAAGGTTGGCGCCGCGCTCGCCTGGTCTCGCTGGCGGGGTTTCCTCCACCCAGCCCATCTGGTGGCCATCTTGGGCGGCACCTTGGTACTGAGTGTGGCCACCGGGCCCGTATTTGGTTCACTCCACGATGCGGACGGGAACAGCCAAATGTGGTGGGCGGTTGCCGTTGGCCTGGTCGCCGCTACGCAGGTCTGGGGTTTTGCCCTAGCGCGCCGCCGGGGCCTTCCGCTAGCGGTCTTGATGGCTGGTCTCGTGGGCTTCGGTATCTCCGGCCTGGCTGTTCTTGCTGCTGGCCCGGAGGTCTGGACCTTGGCTTGGACCCGGTTCGATCTTGGCGCCAGCATGGCTCGCAGCTTGGTGATGGCGGTGCTCATCACGGTGCTCCAGGTGGGGTCATCGATCTTGGCCGCCTACGCGTTCGTGTTCCTCCGGTTCCCGTTCAAGCGGATGCTCTTCGCGGTGTTCATGGCCACGTTGCTGCTCCCGCTAGAGGTAACTTTGGTGGGCAACCTGGCCACGATTCGTCAGCTCGAGTGGACCAATACCATGCAGGCCCTGGTCCTGCCCTTCGGGGCAACGGCGCTGGGGACGTTCTTGATCCGTCAGGGCTTCCGGGGTTTGCCCCCGGAAATCCAAGATGCCACCAGGCTCGACGGCTATGGCCACGTGTCGTTCCTGGCCAAGTTCGCCGTACCGCTCACCCGTCCGGTCGTCGCCTCATTCACCGTGATCTCCGCGTTGGGGGCTTGGAATCAGTACCTCTGGCCCCGGTCAGTGATCTCGAAGAACGGGTTCAACACCCTCCAGATTCAACTTCGGGCCGCGGCCGCAGCCGAGATCATCAACGCCAACCAGGCCATTGCTGCCGCACTAGTGGCGGCGGTGCCAGTGGTGGTGTTGTTGGTTGTCTTCCAGAAGCAAATCATCCGAGGTCTCACCGCCGGTGCGGTGAAATGACACCGATCGAAAGAGAAACCGTGCTTCGTTCCCATGCTCAGCGCACCACTGCCCGCCATCCACGCCGGGGCCGAACCCTCGGCGCCGTGGTGGTGGTGGGCGGATTGATTCTCGGCGCGTGCGGCTCGCCGCCCAGCTCAGGTGGTGGGAGTGGTGGCCGTGATGCGGCGGGCTCGCCCTCCAAGCTCCCCAAGTGCCCCCTCGACGCACTGAAGAAGGCAAAGAGTCCGGTAAAGGTGAACCTTTGGTATAGCGGCCTGGTCTCCCCGCCGGTGGATGTGCTGACCGGCATGGTCAAGTCGTTCAATGCAAGCCAGGACAAGGTGGTGGTGACCGCCGACTACCAGGGCAATTCATCGGCCGAGGGCCTGCGCAAATACGAAGGTGCGTCGTCGACCCCGGCTCAGCTTCCAGACATGCTGTATCTCGAGGACACCATGCTCGGGGAACTGGTGGACAAGGGCCAGATCCTGCCGGCCCAGTCCTGCATGGAGGCCGACGGGTACGACCCGCAGGAGATCACCGCGGCAGCACGGGGGGCCTATTCCGTGGACGGGGTGCTCTACCCCGGCTATATGAATGTCTCCACCCCGATCCTCTATTACAACAAGGTCCATTTCAAGAAGGCCGGGCTGGATCCAAACAAGCCACCCACCACCCTCGCGGAGATGGAAGTTGCGGCCCGCAAGATCAAGGCGGCTGGCGTTGCGCCCAAGCCGATCTCGTTTCTGGCCAACGATTGGTTCCTGAACACGTGGATTGCCGGTCTGGGCCAAGACGCAGTGAACAACAACAATGGTCGGTCAAAGCCGCCCACCAAGGCCACGTTCAATACGCCTGAGGTGCAAGACCTGATGGTGGAAATCGCCAAAGCCAACAAGGAAGGGCTGCTGAATCCTTTCCCGGTGACCGATGGCAAGATCGATCACTATCTGGCGCTGCTCACCGGCCAGAGCTCCATGTTGATCGAGACCTCAACTGCCTCCGGCACCATTGCGGGAGCGCTTGACGGCGCGATCAAG
Source organism: Aquihabitans sp. (assembly GCA_025353965.1). Lineage (GTDB taxonomy): Bacteria > Actinomycetota > Acidimicrobiia > Acidimicrobiales > Iamiaceae > Aquihabitans. The sequence continues at coordinate 585 of JANXNS010000039.1, read as the reverse complement.
AGTACGGGCACCGGGGTCGACATTGATTCCTCGTTGCTGGACACTGCCAAATTGATCCCCGGATCCGGCAAATTTCCCGGGGTACGTGCGCCCGGCAAGATTTATGCGTCAGGTGGCGCCTTCTACATGTTGAAGACGTCTTCCCCGGCGCAACAGGCCGCGTCGTGGATGTTCCTCAAGTACATGCTTCAACCGAAGAACGCCCTTAGATGGCATCTGGTAGGCGGCTATCTCCCCGTGGTGAAGTCGATCATTGATGATCCGGCAATTGCCAAGTTCCAGGAGACCGAGCTCTCCGGTCAGTTGCTGAAACCGGCCGCCGAGCAATTGACGGCCGCTGACCCGGATCAGGCCGGACCGCTCATCGGCCCGTTCACCGGTTATTCGGCCGCCATTCGTCAGGCCCTGGAGGGCGTGCTCTTTAGCGGCCAAGACCCGAAGGCGGCCTTGACGAAGGCCCAGAAAAATGTGGATGCCCTCCTCAAGGACTACAACGGGCAGTAGCCCAGGGCCTGGCACGGGCCATGTCCCGTGCCAGGTCTCGTCCGGGCCATGATGGGGGTCATGCGCGTCATCGCCGTCACC
>JANXNS010000026.1 GCA_025353965.1 Aquihabitans sp. | reverse complement strand
CAAGCTCATCCTCGACGAGTCTGACTCGTACGGGGTGGAGATGGCCCTCCAACTCGTCGACAAGGCTGGCGGTGGCGAAGTAACTCTCGTCTCCATGGCCCCCAACGCAGAGGTCTCCGGTCTCCGGACCGCCCTCGCTATGGGTGCAGCCAAGGCCATCCTCGTGAGCGACGATGCTCTCGCTGGTGCCGGAGCGCTGGACACCGCCAAGGTGCTGGCCGCCGCCATCAAGCGGGTGGAGGGCGCGGACCTCGTCCTCGCCGCCACCGAGTCCTCCGATGGCTACACCGGCACCGTGCCCGAGCAAATCGCGGCGTTGCTGGACCTCCCGTCCATCACCTTTGCCAAGTCGGTCGAAATCGTCGACGGCATTGTCAAGGTGCAGCGGCAGACCGAGGCCGGTTACGACGAGTGCGAGGCGCCCCTTCCGGCCCTCGTCTCGGTCACCGCTGGCGTGGTCGAGCCCCGCTACCCCTCGTTCAAAGGGATCATGGCCGCCAAGTCCAAGCCGGTCGACACGCTCACGGTGGCGGACCTCGGCCTCGACGCTTCGGTTGTCGGCTGGGCCGGTGCTGGCCAGCAGATTATCGACGTGTCTGCGGCTCCGGCCCGCGAGTCCGGCGAGGTGATCGAGGACGACGGTGAGTCGTTCCAGAAGATCGTCGCCTTCCTCGATGACCTCAAGGTCCTCTGAAACACCAATTCTCGAAAGGTAAGTTCAAGATGGCTCTTTCCAAGGTGTGGGTCCACGCCGAACTGACTCCAGAAGGCACCGTCGCCCCGATCTCGCTCGAGATCTTGGCGAAGGCTCGTGAAATCGCTGAGGTTGTCGAGGTCTTTACCGGCGGCGACGGCGCCCCGGTGGCCGAGACGGTCGGCCAGCACGGCGCAACCAAGGTGCTCGCCACCGGAGACCTCTCCGGCAAGCTTCAGGGCGTGCACGTTGCTGCCGCGCTGGCTGCGGCCATCGAGGCCGAGGGCGCCCCCGATCTGATCATGCTCGGCACCACCTACGACGGTCGAGACATCGCCGCCCGCCTTTCGGTCAAGCTGGACAAGCCCGTCCTCACGAACAACACCGACGTCGAAATCTCTGATGGCATCGTCGTCTCCACCCAAATCTTTGGTGGTAGCCAGATCGTCAAGACCAAGTTCGTCGCCGGCTCGCCCGCCATTGCCACCATCCGTCCCAAGTCCTTCGTGGCCGAGGAAACCGGTGGAGCGGCCGCCGCGGTCGTCGAGATTGCGGTGCCGGACACCGGTACAGCCGGTTCGGCCAAGCTCCTCAAGCGTCACGTCGAGGAAACCTCCGGTCCCAAGCTCGACGAAGCTGCCGTGGTGGTTTCCGGTGGCCGTGGTCTGGGTGAGTCGGGCAAGTTCGAGATGATCGAAGAACTGGCCAAGCTGCTCAAGGGCGCCCCTGGTGCCTCCCGGGCCATCGTCGACGCTGGCTGGGTCCCGTACAGCTACCAGGTGGGCCAGACCGGCAAGGTCGTCAAGCCGACCGTCTACATCGCGGCCGGAATCTCCGGTGCCACCCAGCACATGGTGGGCATGAAGGGTTCCAAAAACATCATCGCCATCAACAAGGACGCGGAGGCTCCGATCTTTGGTGTCGCCGACCTCGGGATTGTTGGAGATGTGCACAAGGTGTTGCCCAAGCTCATTGAGGCCCTCAAGGCCCGCTGATCCGGCTGACGCCAGATGAAACCGCCCTTTGGGCGAGATCGCAAACAACGTGGTCTCACCCGGCGAGCCTTGTTGCAGGGTGAGCAGATCTCCATCGATTGCCGACTCCGGCGGACCTCCGCTCGTGGGTGGGGCCCCTGGACGGATGCAACCATCACGCTCGGCGCCGCGCCGGATGGCTGCGTCAACTGGCATGCCGACGATCCCATAGCGGTGGGCCTGCCGTCTACCCGCGGCCCTGTCGATGCGACGTTCACCGAGATTGACCACGTCGGGACGCGCCCCGTGCGCTTCCGGACGGAGGCGTTCTGGGGGATGGACGGCCAGATTGTTGTCCTCACCGCAGAACGGGCCACCACCGAGTTGGCCGTCCGTGCTGAGCTGACCGACCCGTTGCTCCACCGGGTAAAGGAACAACTCCGCCTCGCCGGCTAGCCGACATTGTTGGCTAGACGAGGGGCCAGGGGTACCGGCGGCCGGTTGGGTCGGTCGGGAGCCGGCCGTCGGCCAGCAAGGCTCGCGCCCGGGTGTGCAGGGCATCGCGTTCGAACGGGTCCAGCGCTGCGGCCACCTCCGGGGAGAGGGCGACCTGAACGAACCGGTCGAGGTCGTCGGCCAGCTCAGCCGGGAGCGGGTCGCCGCCAAAGTCCCAGATCACCGTCCGGAGCTTGAATTCAGCGTGGAGGCAGAGGCCGTTGTCGATGCCCCAGAGGTGGCGATCCGGGTCCGCCAGGACGTGGCCGCCCTTGCGGTCGGTGCTATTGGCCACGAAATCGAAGGCCGCCATGCGCCGGAGTTGGCCGTGGGTGGCTTCGTCCTCGAGGAGGGTGAAGTAGTGCTGGTCGAAATCGGCCTCGATGAACAACTGGAGCGAACCCGGACCGAACGGGCCGTCTTTGACGATCGTGGGCGGCACGACGTCCCAGCCGATGGCGCAGGCCAGGTCATAGGCGGCGACCTCGCGCCGAAAGAGACCGTCGGGAAAGTCCCACAACGGACGTTCGCCACCATGGGGCTTGTAGATGGCCCGACCAAGCGAACCGATGCTCTCGGGCGCAGCGCCGTCCCCCTCCTCGTCCAGCCCGGCATCTGGGCGTGACCCTGCGGGCCAGAGCTCGCAGAGGAAGGTGGCGTTGGAACTCCACGGCATACGTCCGAGCACCACGAGGTCTGCGCTGGCCAGCAGTGCTTCCTGGGCGGCGGCGGGCTCGGTGCTAGTTGAGTCGGGGGCAGGCATGGCCGTCGGGGTCGATCGGCTGTTCGCAGAGGCGACAGATCGGACGGCCGGTGGCGGCGAGCGCCTCGACCTGGCTGGCGTAGGCCCGCACTTGCTCCCGGGTGAGGTGCACCCGCATACGGGCCGGTTCGCGGTCGATGGCGGAGTCGCCGTCGCCCTCTTCGTCGATCACCAGTTCTTCCAGCACGACTACCAGCCGAGACTCGCCACGGTCGACCCCGATGCTGATGGACCCGACGGACCAGGACAGGTCCGTTGGGGGGAGCGCCTCGGTGGGAAGCGCAGGCGAGGCTTCATCTCCGGGCAGGTCAGCTAGGAGATTTACCAGATGCTCGGCCAGGGCCATGGCCTGTTGCTTCTCGCATTTCACGGCCACTTCGGTGCCGTCGGCAAAGGTCTGGAAGTAGAAGACCCGGCGACCCGGCTCCCCCAACGTGCCGACCGTGAACCGGCCGGGCCGATCAAATTC
>JANXNS010000020.1 GCA_025353965.1 Aquihabitans sp. | reverse complement strand
CGGCGAAGACGATGATGAGGCCACCCGTGATCTGAAAGAACCGCCGCATGTTGAATTTATGAGCACCTCGGTAGATCAAGAAGCCGAGTGCAACGGCTACGGCGAGCCCGACCAGCGTGCCAAAAATTACGCTCCGGGCATCGTCCTCGGCGGTGGCAGAGATCAGGAAGAGGGCGGTCTCCAGCCCCTCCCGGGCCACGGCCAGGAAGGCCACCATGGCCAGGCCCAAGCCCGAACTTTCCATGACGGCGGCGCCTGCCTTGCCTTCGAGTTCATGCTTGAGGTGGCGCGAGTTCTTGCGCATCCAGAAGATCATCCACGTGAGCAGGGCTGCGGCCCCGAAACAGATGACGGCGAAGGTTCGGGTACGGGCATCGCCTACCAAGCCGTCGATGGTGAGGTGAATGATCACGCCCACAGCAACGGCCAACACCAGTGCTGCGGTCGTGCCCAGCCACACCGCTCGGGCCATCTCGGGGCGGGGACTCCGCTTCACGAAGGCCAACACGATGGCCACAATGAGTGCGGCCTCAAAGCCCTCACGGAGCGCGATTAGGAAGCTTGCACTACTCATGGCGTAAAGCTAACCGAACAAACAATGGAACCCGCAACTTACGCAAGGATCAAGCGTCGTGGTTCTCGAACGTGACCTTGAGCGGGCCGGGCTGCGCGTTCACACACCTCACGTCGAAGGCCAGGTTCTTGCCCACGACAGTGAGCCGAGGGGTGCCGTCGGCCCCGGGGTGCACGGTCAGACAATCGGTGGGAGCACCGTTGCTGCTGGCCCCACCCCCACAGCCCGCCAGCACCCCAATGAGCAGGGCCGAAAGCAGGAACGCAGAGCGGACGACGAAATGTTGGCTGGTCACAGAGCCCGACGGTACCCAGACCGACCGCCAAGCAACAAAGGGCCCCACTCAAGGAATGGGGGCGTACACTTCGGCGGTGGCTGAGAACCGTGCACGCGAGTTTCACCCGGCATTCGAGGAATACTGCGAGGCGATCTTCGAGCTTCACGAAGATGACGTCGACGTCATCCAGGCCCGTATCGCCGAGCGGCTTGGTGTATCGCGCCCGGCCGTCTCCGAGATGATCCGGCGCATGGAAAGCGAAGGCCTCGTCGAGATCGATCGACACGTACGCCTCACCGTTGCTGGCACCCGCCTGGCCGAGCAAGTGGTCCGTCGCCACCGCCTGGCCGAACGACTTCTCACCGACATTCTCGGGCTTTCGTGGGCCGAAGCCCACCAGGAAGCGGGCAAATGGGAACACGTCATCTCCGACAACGTGGAGACGGCCATCATCCGCCTCCTCGAGGATCCCACCACCTGCCCGCACGGCAACCCGATCCCCGGTTCGGCTTACGAAGCACCGGACACGGTCGCCCTCTCGGCTCTCGGCGTGGGAGATGGCTTCACCGTCATGCGTATCCCGGAAGAACTTGAGTTCACCCCCGGGCTGCTTGAGTTCCTGGAAGATGCCGCCATTCAGCCCGGCCATTCCGGGTCCGTCACTGCATCGTCGCCAGACGGCACCACCACCGTGGAGATCGACGGGCGCCACATCGGCGTCGGGTCCTTCGCCAGCTCACGCATTCTCGTGGCCGCCCCCGCCTGAACGAGGCCCGGCCTGGCGCCAACCCCATACCGCCAACCCGGCGAACAGCACCAGCCACACCACCGAGCGGACCGTATCGAGCGGACCCTGGACCCGAAGGTCCGGCAGCAAGATCCGCCAGGCCCGAGTGACCGGGTTGGCCGTACGGGCAAAGTCGACAATGACGGTGCTCGTGCCCTCGGCCGTCGCCACCTGCACCCCAAGCCACGCCATCGCACCAAACATGGTGGCCCCCAGCAAGTTCAGCCGCCAACTCGCCCACATCGGGGCCTGCGGCCTAGACGGCACAACCCTGCCGAGGTACCAGGCAATGGCTAAGACGATGCAGGGCACCACCACCACCACCTGACGCCCCGGCCACCACCACCCGTGCATCGTGAGGGCAACAAACGTTGCGTTGAGCCAGCCGGCACCGAGCGGCAGCCCGAGGGCCAACCAACCCGGTGGCCGCCGACGAACCAGCGCACCAAAGGCGGGTAGCGCGGCCAGAAACGCAGGCGCCCAAGCCAGCAAACCAAAGTCCCGATCGGTGAACAGGCCAATCAGCCGCTGCGATCGCCCCGCGTAGTCCGGCGCAGTACCCATCACCGTGAGCTCGCCACCACCGAAATGGTTGCCTACCGCGTACACCGTCCAACCGCCGTAGACCCCTTGGTGGAACGCCCCGAATCCCACCGCGCCAAGCGCGAGGACAACGACGGCGCCCATCACCAGCTTCGGCCGCCGCGCCGCCGCCAGGACACCAAATCCCACCAGCGCAAGAGCCAGAGCCACCGGTGCGTATTTGACGGCCAGCCATGGCAGGGCGGTGACGGCGAGCACCCAGACCGCAGTGGTCCGACGCCCAGGACGGCCCGTCACCGCTGCGATCGCCACCGTGACTGCCAACGCAGCCGGGAGCTCCGGGTAGATCTGCGTGCCGTAGGCAACCAGCGGTGGCACCACACCGAACGCCGTCATCACCATGGCCGCCACCCAGCGCGGGACTCGGAAACGGACCACCGCGATCCACACCAACAGCGCCGCGAGCACGCCAGCCATCAAGGCCATCGCCAGCTTCGCCCCCACCCAGCCGCCCAGTCCGAACGGCACTGCCAGGATCAAAGGAAGTAGCGGATCATGCGGGCTAAGACGCTGCCCACCGGGGAGGACCGCTGTCTGCCGCGGCAAATCGGCGCGGTGGTAGGCCCGCCAAGTTTCGGCCCGCAGATCCGGCCCGATGTCCAGGTTGTGGTGGCGGTAGAGCGCCCCGGCGGTGAGCAAATACTGGGGTTCGTCGGCGGTGACCTGGGCGCCCCTCGCCGCCGTGCCAGGAATGCCGGTTGTCGCGGCCAAGGCAACCACCACACCGACGATCGCCACGATGTGACGTAATCGCCAGCGGCCACCCGCACGAACAGGGTGTGTCGTCGGAGCAAGGGCCACGGCGGCGACGATACCCATGCCCCTCCTCTCGCCCAGGCTTCGAGCCTGTCCACTGCGGCTCGGGGAAGTTCCCCAAACCTTGACCCTTGATGATAGGTATGCCTAACGTACACCGGTGAACCCGCCCGTGCTTCTCTTCTTTCCAGCCTTCAACGAGGCCGACGCCGTAGGTGGCGTGGTGGCGCGTGTTCCCGTGCAGGTTGCCGGGCACCCAGTCCGCTGCCTGGTGATCGACGATGGATCCCACGATCAAACCGCGGCTGTAGCCGAGGCGGCGGGCGCAGAAGTCCTTCGCTTCACCACAAACCGGGGACTCGGGGCCGCGGTCCGAGCCGGCCTCGCCGCCGGGGTCGCCATGGGCGCGGTGGCGGTGGCCTTCTGCGACGCCGACGGCGAATACGCCCCCGAAGAACTCGAACGGCTCATTGCCCCCATCCTTGCTGGCGAGGCCGACTATGTGATCGGGTCCCGGTTCGCGCAGGGTCGGCCCCGCCTCATGCACCTTCACCGCATGATCGGCAACCGGATCCTCACGCGGTGGGTTCGGGGCTTGACCGGGCTACCCCTGACCGACGGCCAAAGCGGCTACCGCGCCCTGTCGCCCTCGGCCGCCGCCCACGCCGAGGTCATCCACGACTTCAACTACGCCCAGGTCCTCACGCTCGACCTTGTGGCCAAGGGCTTCCGGTACGCCGAGGTCCCGATCTCCTACCGGTTCCGCACCACCGGCGAATCCTTCGTGAAGCTGGGCCCCTACCTAAGCAAGGTCATCCCCGCCGTACGCCGCCAAAACCGCACAAATCCCACCCCAAACCGCTCAAATCCCACCCCAATCGCCGAAGTTGTCGCAGTCAAGCAATGCATTTCGTCCTAACTGCGACAACTTCGATCAGGCGGGGTGCTTAGTCCTCCACTACGTGGTTTCGGAACTGGTTTCGGGCGGCGGACCAGGCGGGGTGGTTGAAGGTCCCGTCGGGGCGGATGGTTCCGACGGCGGCGTCGGCCATCGCCAGGGCGTGATGGGTGTTGTCCGGCACGAACAGGCCCTGACGGCCGAACGTGACCACCCGCGGGTGATCGGCCAACCACCACTCCAGGGCGGCGAGATCCCACTCGAAGCCCGGCCGGTACACGGGGTAGACGTTCGGTAAACGAACGGTGCGCACCTCTGCCGGGCGGACAGGCGGCAGCCCGATCCGAGCGAAGTCCTCGGCCAAGCGGGCGGCCAGATCAGCGTCGTTGGCCGTCCAGGTATCATCACCCACGGTGGCCGGCACTTCCGCGCACAGCACCGTCACCCCAGCAGGATCGGCCGTTGAGTCGCGATAGTTACGGGGCTCCGAGACCCGAGCAGCGAGCTGGTCTTCGCCCGGCAGGTAATGGGCATCGAACTCAGTCCACTGGGCTTGATCGAGCACGAGGTACACCAATACCAGGCCGCGGTACACCAACCGGTCGGCGGCGGCCAGCGCCACGGCGGGCGGCGGGGGTGCAGATCGCGTGGCCAACTCGCCGACAGGGGCGGTGGACCACACGAGGTCTGCCTCTAGAGACGTTCCGGTCCCGTCACGACCGACACCATCTCGACCGAGCCCGCCGTCGACTGGCAGTTCGCTGCCGTCGGTGTCCCGCAAGGCGAAGCCCACGCGAGCGTGGCGATCTGCCGAACCCGGGTCGAGCGACACCACCTCGGCCTCCAGCCGGATGTCAGCCCCCGCGGCCACGGCGGCTTCGGCCAGCGCCTCGCTGATCTGGCCGAAGCCCCGGCGCGGGTACAGGAATGTCCGGCCCGCGGGGCGGCTGCCGCGGACCAAGCGGCGGACGATGTCCTGCGGAGATGACGCGCTCACCCGGCGCCGAGCCAACTCACCGCTGAGCTCGTTGAAGTCGACACCCCAAATCTTGCGGATATAGGGGCCGTAGAACTCGGTGGCCACCGTGGGGCCAAGGCCCGAGCGCACGACCTCCGCAAAGGTGTCGGCCCGGGGCGGACGGAATGATCCGGTGATCGCATCTCGAACGGCCCCCAGGGCAAAGGCCCGCGGCGTGTTGCGAAGCAGATCCCCGGTCCGGAGCGGGAAGCCAAGCCAGTTTCCCGCCAGGTGGATCCGCCCGTTGCGGGGCCGGGTCTGGAGCGCTTCGCCCAGCAGCCCACGGAGCCGCTGGAGAATGACGGGATCGGTCGACGGGTGAAGCCGATGGCTGCCGAGGTCCACTCGGAGACCACCGACATCGATGCTGGCGGCCATGCCGCCTACGTGCTTGGCCCGGTCCACGATGGTGACCTGATGCCCGGCCACCGCGGCCTGCCACCCGGCCCAGAGCCCGGCGGGACCGGCTCCCACCACCACGATGCGCGCTCGTTGCTGGTCCACGAATTCTGCTGCTCAGCCGACGGGCTGCGGTTGGGGGGCAACTGCGGGCCGGAGCACGTCGGGCAGCTCGCCCGGGTACACGATGGTGAGAAGTTTGGTGGCCCGGGTGAGGGCGACATAGAGCGCCCGCAGGCCCTGGGCCTCCTCTTCCAAAATACCGGCCGGGTCTACCACCACCGTTGCGTCTAGTTCGAGGCCCTTGACAATGCCCACCGGGACAACCGTGACCTGATGGTTGAGCCCCTGCTCAATGGCCACGCCGTGGTCGATGCCCACGGCGGTGAGCGCCACCGAAGCTTCCTCCGTACGAGACGCCGGACAGATCACGGCCACATTGCCGTTGCCTACGGCCTCGATTTCGGCGCGGACCGCAGCAGCAATGGCGGCCCCGAGATCGTCCATCTCACCGACGTGTTGTAGCCGGGGTGGACGGCCGTCTTGGCGGACGGACTGGGGTGGCCGGAGGTCCGGCGCCGATACGGCCAGAACCTGGGCCGCCAACGCCATGTTGGGACCGGGGATCCGGTAGCCGACGGTGAGTTCTTCTCGACGGGGCGGCCGCTTCTGCGGGAGCAGGGCCAGGATCTCGTTCCAGTCCGCATGGGCCCACGCTCCGGTGGACTGGGCGATGTCTCCCACCACCGTCATTGATCCGTTGAGCGATCGGCGCGTGAGCATGCGCAACTGCATCGGTGACAAATCCTGCGCTTCGTCGATCACGATGTGGCCGTAGGTGCGGATCTCGTCGTCGTCACGGCGCTGCTTGCGGGGCCTCGGGCCCAGTAGCCCGCGAGCCTCATCTAGGAGGGGCACATCGTCATGGGTCCAGACGACATCGTTGACCGACTCCGAACGGGGGCGGTGAAGAAGCCGAATTTGTTCCGCCGACAGCACCGAGCCACCGGCCAGTTCGAGCAACGCCTTGGAGCCATAAAGGTCATGAAGCAGCTCCGCAGGGGTGAGGACCGGCCACATAGTTTCCAGCGCGGCACGAACCTCCGGCTGGCGGCGAATCTGACGCCAGAGCTCATCTGGCTCTAGCGGCGTGCGGCCCGATTCAGCCAGGTGATACGCCACCTCACGCTCGACGTAGCGGCGCCCCGAGTTGTGGAGGCGGTACCGACGCCGAGCATCTCGCACGATCAACTCGGACTGCGCGGCGGTGAGGGTGAGGGTCTGAAGCCCATGGCCCAGGCGGAGCGCCGTGCGCAGAGGGCGCTTGCGGTCCCGCACCGCTTTGGCCAGGACCCGGCCCATGACTTGGTGGCCCTTCAACCGGGCGACGGTGGCCCGGTCGCGCCTTTTGATGTTCACCCCGTCGACGAGGTCGGCCAGCACCGCCAGCTGCACGCCGGCCTCGCCCAGTGACGGCAAGACCTGCTCGATGTAGGCGAGGAAGAGCCGGTTCGGCCCCACCACCAACACGCCCTGATCCTCCAGCGGGAAGCGGTGCGTGTAGAGCAGATAGGCGGCGCGATGCAGCGCCACCACGGTCTTGCCGGTGCCCGGCCCGCCCTGCACCACCAGCACGCCGGCCAACGGCGAGCGAATGATTTCGTCCTGCTCGCCCTGGATGGTGGCAACAATGTCGCCCATTTTTCCGGAGCGAGCGGTCTCCAGCGCCGCGATCAACGTGCCGTGGCCCTGCAGGCCGGCGCTCTCGCCGAGGTCTATGGCGTGCTCGCCGAAGAGCTCGTCCTCGATGCCGAGCAACTGGCGCCCGCGGGTGGCGAAGTAGCGCCGACGGGCCAGGCCCATGGTTTGGCGTCCAGTGGCCCGGTAGAACGGCTCGGCCACTGGCGCCCGCCAGTCCACCACTACTATTTCTTGGCCACCATCGGACACGGCCAGACGGCCCACATAGAAGGTCTCGCCCCCAGCATGGGGCTCCCGGTCGATACGACCGAACAGCAGCGAGGCATCACCCAGATGGAGCTGGCTCAAGCGGTTGGTGACGGTGTCGTAGATGACCTCACGCTCGAAACGGGCCTGCTCCGTGCCGCCCTGACCCACCTCCACCATGCCCTTGAGGCGGTTTGCCGACGCCCGCGCCGCCTCCAAAGCGGCGTACGCGTGATCGATGTAGGCCTGCTCGGCTTCCAGGTCGGGGTGGATCGCCATAGGGGGTGCTGCGGTCCTTTGCGGCTACGACCCCGAATTCGGGGATTCGCCAGCTTAGCCCCGCGTCACCAATCAGTCGCCCGAGTCTTGGCCAACTTCTTTGAGAGCGTCACGAATAGCCGCTCGGAGACGTCGGGCCTCGGCGGGGAGTAGGTGGGCCACCAGGCCTTGTCCGGCCTTGCCGAGTTCGTCGACAGTCAGCACGACCCGGGCCTCGGTGTCGTCGTAGTCGTCGGCGATGGCCACGGCCCACGACACGGGGGTGAGGTCTGGGTCGTCCGCCACCACCGGGTCGAGCAAGGGGTCGAAGGGGTGGTCATCGATCGAGCGGCGCATGAACACATGGTCCCACGGCTCGCCCGGCGATTTGGACTGAGGGGTGAAACGGGACCGCCGGTAGCGTGAGCGCGATGGTCAGCGCCGATGCCCCCTTCCTCCGAGCCTGCCGCCGGGAACCCCATGACCGGGTGCCGGTGTGGTTCATGCGCCAGGCCGGGCGATCCCTCCCCGAATACAAGGCCATCCGAGGCCCGGGATCCATCATCACGGCCATCCGGACGCCGGATCTGGCCACGGAGATCACCCTCCAGCCGGTTCGCCGCTACGGAACCGACGCCGCCATTTTGTACTCAGACATTGTCACGCCCATCGAAGCCATCGGCTTCGGCGTGGACGTCGCCCCAGGCATTGGCCCGGTGGTGGAGCACCCGTTCGCGTCGGCCGCCGACCTGGATCGCATCCGGCCGCTCGACGCCGAGGCCGACACCCCCTACGTGTTGGAGACCGTCCGCAACCTGGTACGTGAACTGGGTGACGTGCCGCTCATCGGGTTCGCCGGCGCGCCCTTCACGGTTGCCTCGTATCTGGTGGAAGGCGGACCCAGCCGGACCTATGAGAAGACCAAGCAGCTCATGTACGGAGACCCCGAGCTGTGGTTCGCCCTGCTCGACCGCCTCGCCGATCTCGCCCTTGCCTCCCTACGTAGCCAGGTCGGCGCCGGCGCGTCGGCCGTTCAGTTGTTCGACTCGTGGGCCGGCGCCGTGTCGCCCAGCGACTACCGACGCTACGTGATGCCCGCGTCCCGCAAGGTCCTGGAAGGAATCGGCTCAACGGGCGTGCCGCGGATTCACTTCGGCGTGTCCACCGGCGAATTGCTGCCGCTCATGCACGAAGCCGGAGCGGACGTGATGGGCGTTGACTGGCGGGTTGACCTCGATGATGCCCGTGCCCGCCTCGGTGACGACGTTGCTCTGCAAGGCAACCTCGACCCCGTCGCGGTGCTGGCCGGCGCCGATGTGGCGGTGGATCGGGCCAGAGATGTGCTGCGCCGGGCCGACGGCCACCCAGGCCACATCTTCAACTTGGGCCACGGAGTCCTCCCCGACACCAACCCCGACGTGCTCAAGCGGATCGTCGACCTCGTTCACACCGAAGGGAAGGTCCGATGACCAACGACCTTGGCCGGGTAGGCGTGCTGGTCATGGCCTACGGGACCCCAGCATCACCCGCCGACGTGGCGCCGTATTACACCCACATTCGGCGCGGTCGGCCGCCCACACCGGAGCAGCTTGACAACCTCCAGCGCCGCTACGACGCGCTGGGCGGCATCTCCACCCTGGCGGCCCGAACTCGAGACCAGCTCGACCGCATTACGGCCGCGCTGGAGGAGCGTGCCCCCGGCCGCTTCCTGGTGACGTTGGGCCAGAAGCACGCCTCACCGTTCATCGAAGATGGCGTCGCTGCGCTCGTCCAGGCCGGGGTCGCCAACATTGTGGGCTTGGTCCTGACCCCGCATTACTCCGGGTTCAGCGTCGGCCAATACCACCAGCGGGCGGGCGAAACCGCGGCCGCCGCGGGCATCGGCTTCACCGGGATCGAGCGCTGGCACGACGAGCCTGCCTACCGAGATTTCCTCGGTGCCGCGGTTCGCGATGCGCTCACCGGTTTGCCCGAGAAGACCCGGGTGTACTTCACCGCCCACAGCCTCCCCGAGCGGGTACTGGCTGGGGACCCCTACCCCGACGAATTGGCGGCTTCCGCCCAAGCAGTTGCTGTGGCCGGTGGACTCGACCGCTCGGCCGCCGGTTGGGCCATGGCGTGGCAGAGCGCGGGGGCAACGCCGGAGCCGTGGCGCGGACCGGACATCCTCGAGGTGATCCGGGAGGTGGCCGCCAGTGGCGAGGCCGACGGCATCCTCGTATGCCCCCAAGGGTTTGTGGCCGACCATCTGGAAGTTGCGTACGACCTCGACATCGAGGCCCAGAAGGTGGCCGACGAGGTGGGGATCGCCTTCGCCCGTACCCGGGTTCTCAACGACGACCCCACCGTCCTGGCCGCCTTGGCCGACAAGGTGATCGCCGCCAGCGCAGCCCGATGACCGGCGGCGGCCTGACCGGTGACGGCCGGACCCCGCCCGAGCATGTGGTCGTGGTGGGCGGTGGCATCGCTGGCCTCGCCGCCGCGTTCCGCCTTTCGCAGGCGGGGGTAGACGTCACGGTGGTAGAGCCGGGTCGGCTGGGCGGGAAGCTGCAGACCTCCCTGTTTGCGGGCCGCCCGATCGACGAAACCGCAGATGCGTTCCTCTTGCGGGTCCCCTGGGCCCTCGCTCTCTGTCATGACCTGGAGCTCGACGGCGAACTCATTTCGCCCGCGGCCCGCTCGGCCCAGGTGTTCGTGGACGGCGTCCGTCGCGCCCTGCCTGATGGCCAGATGCTCGGCGTGCCCACCAATCTGGACGCGCTAGCCCGCAGCGGCCTCGTGTCGCCAGCCGGGATGACGCGGGTGGCCGCGGAGCTTGACCTGCCCGCTGACCCGGCCGATCCTAGTGTGTCCGGGCCCGATGTGGCCATTGGCCCCTATCTGCGGCGGCGATTGGGCGATGAGGTGGTCGATCACCTCATCGATCCACTGGTGGGTGGCATCAACGCTGGCGACACCACGTTTCTCAGCCTGGCCGCGGTCGTTCCGCAATTAGATGCGGCCGCCCGGTCGGGCGACCCCAGCCTCATCCGCTCCTGCCTGGCCCAGCAGGAACGAGCTCAAGCGACTGGAACCCCGGGCGGGCCGGCTGCACCGATTTTCGCCGCTCCGATCGGGGGCATGGCCCGGCTGGTCGACACGCTGCTGGGGTTCATGCCGGGCGTCGAATTTCGTACCGGCTGCCGGGTTACCTCCATCGAAGTCCCCGCCAAATTCGGCGCCGTTCGGGTGACCCTGAGCGACGGGGCAGTGCTCGACACCAATGCCGTGGTGCTGGCCGTACCGGCCCACGTCGCCGCCCCCCTCCTGGCCGACCTCGCCCCCGCGGCCAGCGCCACCCTGGCCCGCATCGAACACTCGTCGATTTCCATGCTCACGCTGGCTTTCGACCAGGGCGGCCTCACCCCAGACCCAGCCATGAGCGGCTGCCTCGTCCCCCGGGACCAGGGCCTGCTCGTGACCGCCATTTCCTACGCAACGTCGAAATGGGCGCAACTCCAAGACCCCACCAAGGAAGACGTGATCCTTCGGGTGTCGGCGGGTCGATTCGGCGACGATCGCCAACTCGACCTGGACGACGCTGACCTCACCGAGCAGGTCCTCACCGACCTGGACCGCATTATCGGCGTCAAGGCGGCCCCCACCGAAGTCCGAGTCGGCCGTTGGCCCCGCTCGTTCCCCCAGTACGCCCCCGGCCACCTGGACCGCATCGCCGCCCTTGAAGCCAGCCTGGCTGACCTCCCGATCGTGCTGGCGGGCGCCGCCCTCCGTGGCGTCGGGGTCCCGGCCTGCATACACACCGGCGAACAAGCCGCCGCTCGCCTCGGCGCCACCTGGCCGACCCGCCGCTCCCTCGCCTAGCCAACCCGGCATTTGCGGTCACCAGTTGTAGGCCAGACTCTCGGGCTGATGCCCGCGACCACGCCACCTGACGCACCCGGCCGGCTGCAGGCCAGAGCAGGGGCATTGCGGTTCGTGCGGCGGCCACTGGTTCGAGCCCTAGCGGCCGGCATCCTGCTGGCCGGGTCCATGCCACCGTGGGGCTGGTGGCCGCTGGCCTTCGTGGCCATGGCCCTGGTCGACCGGCTGTTGGCCGACGTGGGTTGGCGATCCCGCCTGGCCCGCGGCACGGTCCTGGGCCTGGCGCTCTTCGCGCCCACCATCATTTGGATCACGCAGCTGACCGCGCCCGGTTACGTCATTGCGCTCGCCCTGTTCGCTGGGCTCACCGGGGCGTTCGCCACGCTGGTCCCGCCGGGGGTGGGGCGGCGTCCGGCATTGGTCGGCGCCTGGGCGTTGTCGGAATCTCTGCGGATGGTGTGGCCCTTCGGCGGGGTGCCGCTGTCGTTGGTGGCGGTGGGCCAGGTCAGCAGCCCGCTGGCGGGCATTGCCCGGTTCGGGGGCGTCCTGGGAATTGCCGTGGCCACGGTGGCCGTCGGCGTGGCGGTGTCGGCCGCGGTAGGTCGACAGGTACGTCCCGCCGTTCTTGCCGCCGCCGCCGTGGCAGCACTCTTGGCCATAGCGGCGATCGCCCCGAGGGGTCACGAGACGGGCAAGCGCCTGAATATCGCTTTCGTGCAAGGCGGTGGCGAACAGGGCACCCGAGCCATCAGCTCGGACAGCCGGGTGGTGTTCCAGCGCCACCTCGACGCCAGCGCCAAAGTTCCGCCCGGCATGGACCTCGTGTTGTGGCCGGAAAATGTGGTGGACACCGAATTCGACGTCCAGCACGCAAAGGAAGGACTGGAACTGCAGGCACTGGCCCGACGCCTCGACGCCCCCCTCCTGGTCGGCACGGTGGAAGG
>JANXNS010000004.1 GCA_025353965.1 Aquihabitans sp. | reverse complement strand
ACCCGCTGCGCTCGGTATGAGCACGAACGCAGCGCACACCGCCACCGCCACCAACATGTTCTTGATCGCCATCTTCGTTCTCCGATGCTCGGTCGTCTCGGTACCTCTTGATTGAACCTGGTCGTTCGGCGGGTCGGTAGGGCCGAAAGTCATATCTGGTGGGCCTCCGAAACCCGGTCTGACGGGCGCGTCCGAGTCCCCCGCTGTTCGAAGTTCATGCCGCACCCGCACCCCTGGGCCCAGTGATGGTGACGGGGCTGCGGGAGGTGCGCAGCCGGCTCGGTGCCGTGTGTCGATCAAGTGCGCGCCCGCCTGACGGCGCAACCGGAGCGTGCTCGGCGAAGGGCTTGCCATCGAAGCCCTAGGAGCAACCCATCATCGAGCCCGTCAGCTCGACGGTCCGGTCCAGGTCCGCGCCACGCGTCGACAGTCGAACGGCGTCGACGGCAACGAGGTCGCGGTAGGCGAGGCGCTTGCCGTCGAGCTCCTTCGGTCGGGCTGCAGCCGACGGGGCCGGCGTCCCCGCCCAGCGCGCTCGACGTGGTCGATGTCGTACTTGCCGGGGTCATCTTTCTCTTCGACGATGAGCGGTGCGTAGAGCGCCCGATCGAGTTGCAGTCCCATGTGTGGGTGGAACCAGTAGGTGCCGGCGTCCGGAACCACGAATCGGTAGTCGAAAGCCGCACCTGGCTTCACGACCGGTTGCGTGAGGTCCGGTACTCCGTCCATGTCATTGCGAACGGCAAGACCGTGCCAGTGGATCGTCGTCGCCGCTGGCAGGTCGTTGCGCAGCCTGACGGCCGGATGAACGAACTCCCGGACGAGGCGGAACCGCTCAGGCCCCATGGCTCGTTCGGTCCTTCGGCTCGTGGGCTGCTCCTCGTGAGGTTCGCCCTGGCGACGGCCCATGCCCCCCGTTCCCCCCATGCCCATCATCATGAGCACCATCATCAGTGGACAGACCAGGACTATGAGCAGGAACGCTCCTCTGGTAGAGCCCAAGCGTCTAGTACTACGACCTGTCGTACTAGGGCCGAAGGTCCCGAGGAGACGACCCGCCCTCACGCTGACGACCTGTAGCAGTCAGGCTGCTTCGCTCACATGTCCATCTGCTCGTGGTCGGCTTTCGGCACAGGGTCGTGATCCATCCCGGGCATGCCGAGTGCGAAGTAGCCAAGGATCAGCAGCGCCACCAGGACAACCGCGACGATCACCAGCCGCGAACCAGATGTGTCCGCCGGGTTGCGGTCAGGAGTGTCGGAGGCCATGCCCAAATACTACAGACTGTAGTTGAATAATGCGGCATCGCGAAGTCAGCCTCCCCCGCAAACGTGAGCGATGAAGGCCAAGAGGTGGTGCAGCTGCAAGCCGGATCCAGCAAGCGTCGACGTCATGACCAGCAGGCCAACCGCCGCACCGATAGCCGGGGCGAGGAAGCGACGATCGAGGTCGATCATGGCGCGGACCCGTTCGCCCACACCGGTGTCGGCCATCGCCATCGCCGTCCCGCCGTGGTCGACCGAGGCGAGAGCAGCCCTGGCAATGGCACGGGCGACCAACGGTCGGTCCCCACCGACCTCGACGACGGCATCCTCGTCCGCCCACCGTTCCGTCGCGAACTGGACCTGATCGGCGAGGCCCCGAAGTGGAGGCATGATGGCCGCCGCCATCTCGGTCGCGAAGAGGTACCGGTGGTGCTTGTGATTCAGGTGTGATCTCTCGTGGGCCCAGAGGACGGCACGCTCAGATGGCTCGAGCGCGTCGATCATGCCCCGAGACACGACGATGCCGCCGCGACGGCCCGGCACCGCGTAGGCGGCAGGCAGGGTGCTCTCCACGATGAGCACGCCATGCTCGCAATCAGGTAGCCGCTGGCGCGTCCGTCGCTCACGCCGCACGGCAGAGGCTGCTCGACGGAACGCAGCGGCAAGCGTCACGCCAGCAACCAGGCCGATCCCGGCGGACACGTGGTCGTCGGCGCGGTACAGCTCCGGACACCAGGCCGACCATCGATCGATGAACGAATTCTCTGCCAGAGCACCCAATACCAGCGTGAGCAGAGCCCACACGGCTGCGGCAGCAACAGCTACGCAGGCAACCGCCAGACTCTGGGCGGCGACTTGTGGACGAAGTCCCGACTGCAGGAACCCAGCGGCCAGCGCGACGACGGCCGCCACGAGCAGCGGGGCAATGAAGCCGATCGACACGTTCAGCGGTCCTTGCGCAACAACGATCGCAACAGGACCTCATCCTCTTGCGTGAGCTCCCGGACGAATCGGCTCAGCGTGGCCTCGCGATCGCTGGCCACCTCGAGAGCTTTCGCCATGCGTCCGGCGACGAGCTCCGACTCGGAGACGACCGGGGTGTACCGGTAGGCCCTGCCCTCGCGCTCACGCTCGAGCACGCCCTTGGTCCGCAGGCGGTTCATGATGGTCATAACCGTCGTGTAGGCGAGGTCACCCTCCATGGCGTCCAGGACCTGGCGGGGGGTGAGTCCATGGGGGCTCGCCCACACGTGCTCGAGCACTGCCGTTTCCAGTGCACCCATCGGGCGGCGCTGCGACGTCATAAAAACCTCCATCGTGCCTGCCGTCCTCACGAGTCAAGCAGGGTTCCACTGCTGGCGGGACTTGCGGCGGGAGGGGGCGGGCGCCACCCTCCCACCGCGAAGTCTCAGACGCCCCCGTCGAGGAGCGCCTGCATCTCGGTGATCTCACCCTTCTGGGCGGTGATGATCTTGTCAGCCAGCGCCTTGGCATCTGCGTTCTGGCCGTCGGACCTCTCGGTCATGGCCATCTCGATCGCACCCTTGTGGTGCTCGACCATCATCTCGAGGAACATCTTGTCGAACTCGGATCCTGTGGCGGTTTCGAGGTCGCCCATCTCCTGGTCCGACATCATTCCCATGCCGCTCATGCCGCTCGCCGACTTCGTGTCGGAACCATGGTCCGTGCCTCCCATGTCATCGGAGGAGGTCGACTCGGTCTGACCCCAGTCAGTCAGCCATCCTTCCATCGTCTTGATCTCGGGATCCTGCGCCGCCTTGATCTTCTCCGCGAGAGCCGTCACCTTCTCGGAGCCAGCGTTCTTGAGGGCGAGGTCCTGCCCGGCTACGCCGGGTCCCGCACGGTGATGGACGCCGCACTGTCCCACGGCAACGGCATCCCGATCGTCGCCGTGCTCGGCACGATCGGCTGGGCCGTGGCGGTGCCGGCCGTCACCCTGTGGCGCCTCAGCCGCAACCTCCACGTAGTGGCCGAGTGACCTTCGGCCCTATGCAGCCCGGGGTCGCTTCACGGATGATCGAGCTACACCAAGCATCGGAGGCATCCCATGAAGAGAAGTCACCTGGTCCCCTGCGGGCTGGGAATCGCGCTTGCCGTCGTGCTGCTGCTCGCAGTGGGCGTGAACTCCTCGACCCTGCTCTTCCTGGGTGTCGTCTTGGCGTGCCCAGCGATGATGTTCATGATGATGAAGATGATGATGCCCACCAACGGGAGCACGAAGCCCCGTGGCGACACCACATCATCCGATTCGGAACAGCCGCACCCCACCAGCCACATCTAGCCCCACAAGGTGAACCGCATGCCCCCTCCAAAGACCGACGACACCGTCGTCCTCGACGTCCGGGGGCTGCGGTTCGCTTCTGAGCAGACGCGGGTGGAGCGGATCCTGGGCCAGCGGCCGGGGGTGCGATCGGTGGATGCCAACCCGGTCGCTCAAACGGCGACCGTCACCTTTGATTCGGAGGCGACATCGCTGACCGAGCTTCGCGACTGGGTGGTCGAGTGCGGCTACCACTGCGCCGGCCAGTCCGTACCGGGCCACGTCTGTGACCCGATGGCGACGAGCAGCGACCACGGTCGGGTCGCCGTTCCGGCCGTCGAAACGGTCCCGGCCGCGGGACCGGACGACATGGCCGACATGCCTGCCCATCACCACCATGGCGGGATGTCGATGGACGACATGGTCCGCGACATGCGCAACCGGTTCGTAGTTGCCGTCGTGTTCGCGGTGGCTATCACGCTCTACTCCCACATCGGGATGGAGATCCTCAAACTCGACCTCCCGATCCCGTTCGGGCTCCGAGCCGACATTTGGCAACTGCTGCTGAGCCTGCCGGTCATCTTCTACTCGGCCGCGATCTTCTTCACCGGAGCGGTCGCCGCGCTCCGAGCCCGCACCCTCGACATGATGGTGTTGGTCGCCGTGGGCATCGGGACCGGCTGGCTCTACTCGATCGGCGTCACCATCTCTGGTGGCGGGACGGTGTTCTATGAGGCCGCGACAATGCTGGCTGCGTTCGTGCTCCTCGGCCACTGGTTCGAGATGCGAGCCCGCGGGGGCGCCAACGATGCCATCCGAACCCTGCTGGAACTGGCTCCCGCCAAGGCGGTCGTGATCCGCGACGGCACCGAGGTCGAGATCTCGACGGCAGAGGTCGTTGTCGGCGACGTCATGATCATCCGGCCGGGCACCAAGATCGCGGTCGATGGCGTCGTGACCGAGGGCGAGAGCGACGTGGACGAGTCCGTCGTCACCGGCGAAAGCCTCCCCGTCCACAAGGAGGTTGGCTCCGCAGTGATCGGCGCCACCATCAACACCAATGGCACCATGCGGGTTCAGGCCACCAAGGTCGGCTCGGACACCGCTCTGGCCCAGATCGTCAAGCTCGTCCAGGAAGCCCAGAACTCCAAAGCCCCCGGCCAACGACTCGCCGACCGCGCCGCGTTCTGGCTGGTGCTCGTCGCCCTCGGCGCCGGCCTGGCCACCTTCGCCATCTGGATGCTGCTCGGCAGCGGCGGCGTCACCGAAGCCCTCCTCTACGCCATCACGGTCGTGGTCGTCACCTGCCCCGACGCCCTCGGCCTCGCCACCCCCACGGCGATCATGGTCGGATCCGGGCTCGGCGCCAAGCGAGGTGTCCTGTTCAAAAACGCCTCAGCGATCGAAGCCGCGGCGGGGATCGACATCGTCGTCATGGACAAGACCGGCACCCTCACCAAAGGCGAGCCCGAGGTCACCGACGTCATCGTCGACGGCATCACGGAAGGAGAGCTGCTCCGGCTCACCGCTGCGGTCGAACGCCAATCCGAACACCCCCTCGCCCGCGCCGTCGTGACCCGAGCCGAGCACGACGACATCGACATCGCCACCACGACTACTTTCGAAAACATCCCCGGCCACGGCGCGATCGCAACCGTCGAGGGCCACACCGTCGCAGTCGGCAACACGCGCCTACTCGAACGCGAGAATGTCGATCCGGGGGCCCTCGCCAATCGCCGCGATGAGCTTGCATCCGGCGGCCGCACAGCCGTGTGGGTCGCCATCGACGGGAAAGCCGTCGGCGTCATCGGGCTGGCCGACGCCGTTCGCTCGACCTCAGCGGCCACGGTGGAACGACTCCACGAACTCGACATCAAGGTCGTCATGCTCACCGGCGACAACCAAGCGACTGCCGAGCGCATCGCTGGACAGCTCGGCATCGACACGGTCATCGCCGAGGTCCTCCCCGGCGACAAGGCCGACAAGGTCAAGCAGCTCCAGGCCGACGGGCGGCGCGTCGCCATGGTCGGCGACGGTGTCAATGACGCGCCGGCCCTCGCCCAAGCCGACCTCGGCATCGCCATCGGCGCCGGGACCGACGTCGCCATCGATACCGCCGACGTCGTGCTCATGCGTTCGGACCCCCAAGACGTCG
Source organism: Aquihabitans sp. (assembly GCA_025353965.1). Lineage (GTDB taxonomy): Bacteria > Actinomycetota > Acidimicrobiia > Acidimicrobiales > Iamiaceae > Aquihabitans. The sequence continues at coordinate 253 of JANXNS010000004.1, read as the reverse complement.
TCGTCGCTCTGCGAGTCGGCCGCGGAACCGTCCACAAGATGCGCCAGAACCTCGCCTGGGCCATCGGCTACAACTCGATCGCTATCCCCATCGCCGCCGGCGTCTTCGTCCCCCTCATCGGCTTCGGCCTCAGCCCCCAGGTCGCAGCCCTCTCCATGTCCGGCTCCAGCGTCATCGTCGCCGTCAACGCCCTCCTTCTCAAGCGGCTCCACCTCCCAGCCCAAGACGAGACCGCCGCCACACCACGGGCCAC
>JANXNS010000258.1 GCA_025353965.1 Aquihabitans sp. | reverse complement strand
GCCATGAACAAGAAATTCCTGATAACCACCGTCGTGGCGGCCTGCCTTGTGAGCGCGGGTGGCTATGGGCTGTACAGCCTCGGCATGAGCCGCGGCAGCGCCATGGGTGCACCAGAAATACCCGCTGCCATTCGGGTGCGGGCGTGACGAGCGGGCCCCCAAATCCATGGAGCTTCTATGACTGAGCGTGACTTGGCCCCGATCGGGGCCCCGTGTTGGATCGACCTCGCCACGTCGGACCCAGACAGGAGCACGGCGTTTTACACCGGACTCTTCGGGTGGACGGCCGCCACTGCGGGCGAGGACTACGGCGGCTACGTCAACTTCTCGAAGGGCGATCACCAGGTGGCCGGAGGGATGGGAATCGATCCGCAGTCGGGCATGCCCGAGGTGTGGATGACCTACCTCGCGGTGGACGACGCCGAGGCCACCACAGCAGCGGCGTCCCGACACGGTGGCCAGGTGATGATGCCAGCCATGGACGTCATGGAACTGGGCCGGATGGCCGTTCTGATGGACCCAGGCGGCGCGGCCATCGGTATCTGGCAGCCCGGGCTGCACAAGGGTTTCACCCTGCTCGACGAACCGGGAGCACCGAGCTGGTTTGAACTTCACACCCGCGACTACGAGGCGTCGGTGGCCTTCTACCGGGACGTGTTCGGCTGGGACACCCACACGGTGAGCGACAGCCTTGAGTTCCGATATACCACCCTGGGCGAAGGGGAAGGCCAGTTGGCCGGGGTGATGGATGCCGCCGGGTTCATGCCGGCGGATGTGTCCGCGTCGTGGGCGATCTACTTCGCCGTGGACGACGCTGACGCGTCGGTGGCCAAGGTGATCGAGCTAGATGGGTCGATTGTTCATGCGCCTGAGGACACCCCATACGGCCGGCTGGCTACAGCGGTGGACCCGTTGGGGGCCTTGTTCAAGCTCCGCCAGATCTAGGCTGAGCCCATTCGGCGCCCATGAGGATGGCCGTGTCATGCTCAGGGTCCCGTCCGTTGCATTGGAGCTGCCCCACCATGGATCTCGAACTATCTGCCGACGAACTGCTGTCGACCACCCGATCGGTGCGAAAGCGCCTTGATCTTGAACGGCCGGTGGAGCGCTCGGTGATCGAGGAATGCATCGAGCTGGCTATCCAGGCGCCCACGGGGTCGAACGCTCAGGGCTGGCATTTTGTTGTGGTTACGGACGCTGGCCTGAAGGCTCAGATTGCGGAGCATTACGCCGCCGGCTTCGACCCGTACTTCGCTGGGAATGGGATCGGCGCAACGTATGACGGTGACGATCCGCGGGGTCAACGAAAGGAAGCCGTGTCCGCGTCGGCCAAGTACCTGCGTGACCATTTCCACGAGGTCCCGGCCATGCTCATCCCATGCCAGTGGGGCCGGGTGCCCGATGGTGCGCCCACCATTGCCCATGCGGGGTACTGGGGTTCGCTGCTGCCGGCGGTCTGGAGTTTCATGCTGGCTTTGCGGGCCCGGGGGCTTGGGTCGGCGTGGACCACGCTCCACTTGGCCCGTGAGCGGGAGGTGGCTGAGCTTCTGGGCATCCCGTATGACACGTGCACGCAGGGGGGCCTGTTCCCCATCGCCTACACCAAGGGCACCGACTTCAAGCGCGCCAGCCGCATGCCTGCCACCGACCTCACCCACTGGAATGCCTGGTAGCCAGCTCGCCATGACCCGGCCTTTGGTCAGCTCGCCGAGCCAGAGTAACCAGGAAGGGCGCGGGTGGGTCCAAGCGCAGGTGCCCCACCGAGAATCGACCGTTGCCGCCTGATCGAGTGGGGCTTGGCCCTCGGGAGCACACCATCGTGACCTCAGAACTCGAGCAATCGCTTCACGATCCGGTCCGGTCCGATGGCCTCCTCCACCTGGCGGCCGAGCAACTCCAAGAGATGCTCGGCGTGCATCGCCAGTTGGACAAGCTCCTCCACGAATCGGCCAGGCAGGTCGGCGGCGTGGAGTTCGAGAGCATCTTCAGCCCGATCCAACGTGATCGGTTGGCCGCGAAACCGCGGCCCGACGCCATCAACCACGACCAGGCGTTCTTGCGTTCGTCCCCGCTGTCAGCCGCCGATACTGAACAGGCCCTCGGCCTACTCGAGATCCTCCACGGCGACTTTGCCCCGGCCAACGCGCAGTTCTTCGTGGACTTCACCGAACGCGAGAAGTTCTTCGAGCGCCTAGCCGATGGTCAGTCCTTTATTTTGGTGGGTTGCCACCTGGAGTTCCAGGACGTGGGCTTCAACCTCGGCTATCTGACCCGTGCTGGCCACCTGCAGGGGTACGACCGGCTCGACACGCGAACCACGCTGATGATCGGGCGCCTCCTCGGTTACCTGGAGGTGATGGGCCTCAATGTGATCGACGACATCTTGCGCAAGGTCGCCAACGTGTTGAAGACGTTCCCGGTGAGCGGCGGCGAAGCCGTCAACGAAGGCGACATCACCGACGAGGACCTGAATCGTCGAGTCCGCACCTTTCGCAAGAAGCAGAACGCCCGGACGCGCGAGGAGTTCATGAACCTGATGACGTCGGACCACGGCCACGTCGTCATCGAGGCCGGCAGCGGATCCCGAGATGCCAAAGACGAGCAGGGCTACGTGGTGATGGAGCCCTTCGCCAGCGGTACCCGCGAAGACCTGTACGCCGCCGTCCAGGCCGGCGCCGCTATCTACCCCGTGTTCGGCGACTATGGCAACCGTGATGAGCCTTCCATCGTGCAGTTCGGCAAGGAGATCCGCCACCTCCCGAGCCCGCAGCATGCCCACGCCATCGGCGAGATCATCGCCAGCTTGGGCAACCGGGCCCGAGGCGCCGCCGCCATCGAACACCCTGACGTCGCCCGGTTCCAGGTTCCCATCCGTTACGGCAACTACGAGCTTGCCAAGGACTGACCGAGCCGCTGGTACTCCCATGTCAATGCGGCGCACAGCTGGGCCCGAGCCCGCTCGGGGTCCCCGCCGCCGCCGATGTTGGCCCCGGCCACTCCGGCGACGACGAACACGATCACGGCGACGATTCCGACAACGGTCTCGTTCTCGTTCAGGAACGGCCACGGCCGTTCGTAGTGGAGCGGGTGAGGAGAATCGAACTCCCGTATTCAGCTTGGGAAGCTGATGTTCTACCATTGAACTACACCCGCACGACTCTTAGACCCTACCTGACCTGGTGTGGCTGGCGTCCAGCGGGCCGGCCCAAATCCCGGCTCAGGACGGTTGTGCCCAGAACGTTTGGAGTGTCTCGGCGGCACCAGCGGGGTTCTCGAGCATCCACCAGTGCCCGGCGCTGGAAAGCGTTGTCACCTGTGCACCGGTGCGGTCGGCCAGGCGTTGGACTCGCCCGGCAACCTTGAACGGGTCGGCGTCGGCATCGATGATGAGGCCCGGGCCGGTGATGTCGTCGATCCCAGGTCCCCACTCTCTGCCCAAGTTCACCGACGAGCGGTAGAGGGTCAAGATGCAGGCGGCCATGGTCTCGTCGAATGCGCCAGCCATCACTTGTGCCCCTGCCTCGGGCACACCCGCCCCGGCCAGCAACGCCGCCCGGTCCTCAACCGGTGCGCCGACGATATCCGCCATGAACGCGTCTCCCTCGGGGCTGATCCAGAGCTTGGCCAGTTCGTGCCACTCGAAGTCTGCGGCCAAGTCTCCGCCATCCATGGCCCACGACCGAACGTTGGCGGGCGCCGATGCCAAGACCCGCAGGGCCAGGATGGCCCCCCAGTCGTGCGTGACCAGATCCACCTCGTCGAACGGGGCCAACTCAGCGGCCAGCCAGGTGGCGTAGCCCTCCATATTCGGCTCAAACGCCGGCGCCGGCGAGCCGAAGCCGGGCAGGCCGAGCAGCACTACGTCGGTCCGGTCGAGTTGGGCCACCAGCGGTGCCCACAGGTCGGTTGTCTCCGGGACACCATGAACGAAGACGGCAGTCATGGCGCTGACCGTACTGGCCCGCGAACCGGCGCCAAGGGAACGGGTAGCGTTTGCAGCCGTGATCCTCTCTGACCGCAGCATCCGCGAAGCCCTGGCATCGGGCCGCATCGAGATAGACCCGCTCGACGAGGCGTGCATCCAGCCCTCATCGGTCGACCTCAAAATTGACCGGTACTTCCGGGTCTTCCGCAACCACACCACGCCGATCATCGACGTGAAAGAGAACCTCGAAGACCTCACCGAGCTCATCGAGATCCCAGAAGACCCCGAACGCGCCTTCGTGCTCCACCCCGGCGAGTTCGTCCTCGGCTCCACCGCCGAGCGCATCAAGCTCCCCACAGACCTGGTGGGCCGCCTCGAAGGCAAGTCCAGCCTCGGCCGCCTAGGCCTGCTCATCCACTCCACCGCCGGCTTTATCGACGCTGGGTGGGACGGCCACGTGACCCTCGAACTGTCGAACATCGCCACGCTGCCCATCACGCTCTACCCAGGCATGAAAATCGGCCAGATCAGCTTCCTCATGATGACCACCCCGGCCGACGTGCCCTACGGCTCCGCCGCCGTTGGCTCCAAGTACCAAGGCCAGCGCGGCCCCACGCCTTCTCGTTACTGGGAAAACTTCACCAAGCCCTAGCTCCGGCTAACCAAGAGCTAGTGCCATGTCAGGCAGCGCCCGTGCAACCCGCTGTGCCTACCGCTGGTTCTGCCAGACGGATACGTGCGACGGGCTGTCGCCTGTGAACGGTGTTCGCTCCCAGCCAGCCCACCGGTCACGCAGCTCGAGGCCAGCCAGACGCGCCACCCGACCGGTCCCGATCGCCAGCTCGAGGGCGGCCCCGTCACCGACCAGACCGACCAGAAGGTCCACGGTCGGCCAAGCACTTCATGCGATCCCATCCGTCCGAGCGTGTCGTCGTAGCGGGCGGCGACCTCGCCGCCGAAGTGATCCTCAAGCATGAGCCAGGGTTGCATGCGGCGACCCGGTGTGGAGAATGAGTTCGAGCGGGGCGATACGTCCCCAAACACCGGTTCTACAGGTGGTACACCGCTGGGGCTTGGGACGGGGCGGCTCTCGTCCCCGGGGCAGTGAGCGCAGCGCCGAGGTACTGCAGCGACGCAATCACCAGCACGCCCCACCGGGCCGCGCGGCTCAGCCAGGTTGGCCCCGAAGGTGCGCTCAGGGTGCGCGATCGGGTCTCCATGTGCCTCAACGGTACTGGGGTAGGTCCCATCGCGTTAGCTGAGGAGGGCTTGGCGCTCCGGGACGTGGCCGCGGTTGGGAAGCAGGCCGTCTACCTCGAAGGTTCGGCCGTTGGTCAAGGTGACCGCCGCCGGCAGGCCGTCGCGCAGGTCGATCAGCGCGACGCTCAGCCCGGTGCGGGTGTCGAGCAGTCCACCATCGTCGGCCACCGTGATCCGGCGGGGTCGGCCGTAGGCCACCACTAGCAGGCCGAGGATGCAGGCCAGCCCCATGCCGCGGGCGTCGGCCGCCACCTCCTCATTCCACATGAGCACGGTGAGCATGTTGACCACTGCATGGCCGAACGCCATGGGCAGGACAGACCCGGACCGGTACACGAGCAGCGCGGCCAGCAGGGCGAAAGCAGCGAACGGCACGGCCGATGCCACCGAGTGCATCTGCTCGCGGTGCCCTGGCAGTAACACGAACCACAGCCCGGCCAGCGCCAGCCCAGCGATCCGGGCCCGGCCGGGGTTCACCCGTCCGGCCCGCAAGATGGTGGCCAGGACCGCCGGGATAGCCAACCTGTACACGAGTTCTTCGCTCACCGATGCGCCCAGCAGCCCAACGAAGAGCCCGAAGCGTCCGCCGCGGGCAAACAGGATGGCCAGGACCGGCAACGTTGTGGCGACCAGCACCCAGTAGCCAATGGCGGCCCCACGAATGTTGGATCGCCCGAGCAAGCGTTCTCCGCAGGCCACCGCTAGCCCTAGCGCCGGAATGGCTGATAGCGGGAGGTCCAAGCTACCCAGCGGAATGGTTGGCACCAGCTTGGCGATGGACGCGATCTCGATGACCGTGGTGAACAACGCCATGGCCAGCACTAGGCGTCGGCGTGACCCAGGCGGGGCATCGGCGGCCAGGGAGTGTGGGTCCGCCGCCATGGCCGACGGCACCGCGATCGGCTCGTGATAGAGCACCGGAAACTCGTTCACGTGGCAACGCCGGCAACAGGAGTAGCAGCGAACGGCTCGGCGGCGATGGTCGCTTCGAGTGCGGCGACGGCCACCTCGATCATGTCGTTGGTTGGCTCGTTGGTGGTGATGGTCTGGAGCCAGGAGCCGGGGGCCATGAGGATCTTGCCTATCAGCTGGTGCTGATGACGGCCCGCGAACTTGATGGCCTCATAGGCCACGCCAGCGACGATCGGCAGGCCGAGGATTCTGGAGGCAACCAGCACACCCCAGCTGGGGTGGCCGACCAAGGCGTGGGCCAGAATCGTGACCAGAACCACCACCAGTAAGAAGGCGGTCCCGCAGCGCGGGTGGCGTCGGTCGAATTGGCGAATCTCGGCGGGCACCAGCGGCACCCGGTGCTCAAAAGCGTGGATGGTCATGTGTTCGGCACCGTGGTAGGCGAACACCCGAGCAATCTGGGCGGAGCGGCCGAGCAAGGTGAGGTAGCCCACCAAGATGCCCAGCCGGATCAGGCCCTCGGTCAGCGAGAATGCCAACGGGTTGGTGACCCCTGCGGCCTTCACGGCCACGGCGGGCAACAGGCCGAAGATCCCGAACACGGCCACCAGTGCAATGGCGACGGTGAGAAACAGCCCTCCCTTGCGGTAGCCATCGCCCGATTCGTCGCCTCGTTCCTGCGCAGCCCACAGCGTGGCTTTGGTGCCGAGCGTCGCCGTCTCGCCCAGGGCGAGGATGCCCCGAATCAGCGGCAGTTGACGCCACGGAGCAAGACCAGTGGGCAACGTGCGGCTGGTGGTGGCGATGGTCCCGTCGGTGCGACGAACCGCCGCGCCCCAGGAGCCGCCGCGGCGCATCATCACGCCCTCGAGCAACGCCTGACCACCGATGGGGCCTACCGACTTGTCCGGCCCGACCTTCGCTGCGCTCGCTTTGGTGGGGGAGGCCCCCCGATGTTCTGCCACGATGTCCCTGTCCCTGACCACGCCGAGCGGTCGTTCCTGGCCGGAATAGTACGGATCGTGGCCTGTGCTGTCTAGGCCGAACGACCTAGAGGACAATGCTACGGCCCCAACGCTCTATGTGGCATCGTTTTCACGGTCCGTACTCTTCGGCCTGAACAGCCAGGCGAAGCCGAATGTGGGCTCAGGAAGCGAGTTCGGCGAGGCCCGCGGCCCGGCGGGCGGCCCGGCCGGCAGGGTCCAGCGCGAGCGCATTGGTGACTGCAGCTTGGAGATCCCGGGCATGGAATGGCCGGATCAGAAACGCATCGGCCCCGGCCTGCCAGGCCAACCGGCCGCCGGCTGGGCCCGTACCGATCACAACGACCACGGAGGTAAGACCGGCCGGCTCCGGGCTGGCCCGCACCGCTTGAAGAGCCTCAAGATTGCCGGCGCCCAGATCGAGGATCAGGCCATCTGCCGCGTTGACCGCAACCGCTTGGGCAATGTCCACCGCAGCGTCCAAGCGGACCGCGCTCAGGCCCACCGTTTCCACCACTCGGGCCAACAGTTCTTGGACCTGGCTGTCCGGATTGGCAACGAGGATGGTGGTGCCGTTGTCGCCCATGGAGTTCAGTCTTCCACGGTCTCGAAGAGGTCCGAGCCGCCGGTCGGAGCGGACAAGTTGGCGATGCGGTCCGCTTCGCCCTTTTCGATGGCCTCGAGGAGGTGCATGGAGATGTCGGCCACCTGGACGTCATCGCCCCTGCCCAGTCCCTTCACGCCATCGTCGATCATGATGTAACAGAACGGGCAGGCGGTGGCGACCCGGCTGGCGCCGGTCTCCAAAAGCTGCTCGGACCGTGCATCGTTGACCTTTGTGCCGATGGTTTCTTCCATCCACATCCGAGCACCGCCGGCGCCGCAGCACATGCCTTGCGTGCCGTTGGCGGAGGCCTCCACCACTTCAATTCCGGCGAGGCTGCCGATGACGTTTCTCGGCGACATGTAGACGTCGTTGTGGCGGCCGAGGTAGCAGGAGTCGTGGTACACCACCCGCTCTTCGAGCTTGGCCTCGGAGAGATCGAGCTTGCCTTGATCGATCAGCCATTCCAGGAACTGACTGTGGTGCACAACCTCGTAGTGCCCACCGAGCTGCGGGTATTCATTCATGAGGGTGTTGAAGCAGTGCGGGCACTGGGTGATGATCTTCTTGACGCCCATGCCGTCCAGCGTGGCGATGTTTTGGGTGGCCAGCATCTGGAAGATGTACTCGTTGCCCGACCGACGGGCCGGGTCTCCGGTGCAGTTCTCGTTGGGGCCAAGGATGGCGAAGTCGATCTCGGCCCGCTTCATGAGCTTGGCCATGGCCTGGGTCACCTTCTGGTTCTTGTCGTCGAAGCTGCCCGCACAGCCGACCCAGTAGAGGTATTCATGGTTGAACTCGGTTTCCGAGCCATCCAGGATCGGCA
>JANXNS010000238.1 GCA_025353965.1 Aquihabitans sp. | reverse complement strand
CAAGCAGACTTCCTGGTTGCCGCCCTTGGGGTACGGCGCAAAGACGGAAGCGATCACCGTTCCCTCCAGGACCTCGTTGAACCAGCACTAGCCCGCAATTTGGCCACATTGCCCGCCCCGCCGCTCATGCACGGCGCCGCCATGTGGAATGCCCTGAGCACTTGGATCAGCGGTGGAACGATCGTGATCCAAGACATCGTTGATCGCATGGCCCCAGCCGATGTGCTCGATACGTGTGAGCGACACCAGGTGACCTCGCTCCTGATCGTGGGTGACGCCTTTGCCCGGCCCCTGCTGGACGAACAGCGGCTTCGACCCAGGGATCTATCGTCACTGCGTTTCCTCCTCACGGGGGGAGCGATCCTTTCCCCTGCGTTGCGAGCCGACCTCCTTTCTCAGGTACCGCAGGTCCGCATCGTCGACGTTCTGGGTTCATCGGAGACCGGTCGTCAGGCGGTAGCCAACACCCGAGCGGGCGACGACATCGGGCCCACCCGATTTTCACCGTCCAGCACCGCGGCTGTGCTCAGCGATGATCGGCTTCGCGTCCTCGACTGCGGGGACCGAGAGATTGGTTGGCTGGCCCAGGGCGGGCGTATCCCGCGCGGCTATCTCGGAGACGAAGCCAAAACGCTCGAGACGTTCCCCGTCATTGCCGGGCACCGTTGGGCCGTGGCCGGAGACCGGGCCGCGTGGCATTCGGACGGAACCATCGAGCTCCACGGCCGCGAGTCGGTCACCATCAACACCGGTGGCGAGAAAGTCTTCGCGGAAGAAGTCGAGCAGGCACTCAAGCACCACCCAGCCGTCTACGACGCCCTGGTTGTCGGCCGTCCAAGCGAACGGTGGGGCCAAGAAGTTGTGGCCGTGGTGGCCGTGCGTGTGGGGATGACTGTCGACCTTGAGGGACTGAGGGCCATCGCCGCCGAGCACCTGGCTCGCTACAAGCTCCCCAAAACCGTGGTCTTCCGGGAGTCGATCTCGCGAAGCCCGAGCGGCAAACCCGACTACGCCTGGGCCCGAGACCAACTCACCTGAGACCTCATGCTCCAACGCGCCGTCTTCCCTTCCACTCCGCTCGATCTCCCCCGGACCCTCTTCGGGCTGCGGCGTGGTCCGCATGACCCAACGTGTCGCTTCGATGGCGAGGGAATTTGGCGGGCATCGCGATTTGCGTCTGGCCCAGCCAGCCTTCGGCTGGTCACCCACCCGGACCGTGTCGAGGCAACCGCCTGGGGGGACGGAGCCGAAGCGGCCTTGGAGGCCGTCCCCGCTCTGATCGGAATGGACGACAACCTGGATGGCTTCGAACCGAACGTCCACCCGCTGGTCGCCCGGCTCTGGCGGGACCACAGCGGTCTTCGAATCCCGCGGGCGGGCGCTATCACCGAGGTGTTGGTGGCCACCGTGTTGGAGCAGCGCGTCACGACGTTCGAGGCCCGCCGGTCACAGAGCCAGCTCGTCAGCCGATGGGGTGAACCCGCGCCCGGCCCCGGCGATCTCATGGTTCCGCCGGATCCAGAGATCCTGGCCGGGGTGGCCTACTACGACCTCCACGTCCTGGGGGTAGAGAAGAAACGGGCCGACACGCTGCGCCGGGTGGCCGCCAATGCCCGTCGGCTGGATGCCCTCGCCCTGCTCCCTCCGGCTGCCGCCCACCTGCGTTTGCTGCAAATGCCCGGAATCGGGGCCTGGACCGCAGCCGAGGTCGCCCTGATTTCGCTCGGGGACCCCGACGCCGTCCCGGTCGGTGACGCCCACCTCCCCTCGGATGTCACCTATGCGCTCGGTGGCGAGGCGATCGACGACGATGACGCCATGCTCGAGATTCTCGAACCGTTCTCTGGCCACCGCGGTCGGGTGATCCGGCTGCTCGGTGCCGGCGGGATCCACGCTCCTCGCCATGGCCCCCGGTACTCACCCCGAGATATCCGCGACGCCTAGAACTGTGGATAACTTCCACAATCCACAGGGCGGGGCCACTCGTTGCCCACATGCCATCCGTCGTACCGTGTACCTACGGATGCGAGGAGGCCCCATGTCCACCTACCAGATCACCCTCAAAGACCGCTCGATGGAGCGGATAGACGGCGCCGACGCCTATCAGCAGGAAGGTCAGATGACCACGTTCTTCCAGACGGGATCAGGCCGCAACGTGGTTGACACCTGGAGTACCCGGGTGGCCAGCTTTCGCACCTCGGAAGTGGTGATCATCCGCCGGCTTGAGGCGGTTGAGCACGCAACGGTGACGGATCTCCGAAGTGCCTGAGGCTCCCTCCATGCAGACCTACGCCTGCCCTCGGTGCGGGACCGACGTAACCGAGGCCTGGTACGGGCCGTGCGGTCCGTGCCGCACCCAACTTCGGGCCACCCAGGGGCTCGAAGCGCGAGAGGTCGTCCAGGCGGATTACGTCCCAAAAATGAATGTGACCCCCAACGCCGTGGCCACCAAGGACTAATTCAGGGCTTTGGTCCCCTCAAACAGCACGACCTGCGCGGGCTCGTAGGCATCGGTCGGCACGGTCAGCACCTCCGCGGGCCTGTGCGCAGCAATGGCGTTCTGGAGGGCCGGACAGCGTTTTCGGTGGGTGATGTAGTTGGTGCTGGCCACCAGAAAGATCCGATGGTTGCCTGCACGTTCGAGCAACTTGGCGGCAAAGGCTTCGGGGTCAGAGAGCGCGAGCCGGGCTTTGTAGTCCACCCAATCGACCCGCTCAGGCCGGGCGAAATTGGGATAGGTGACCTGGTCGAACCCGGCGGCAAGGAGGCGGGAACCGGATGGCCCCAACTGGTCCGGGCAGTACACGACAACGTCGCCTCGCGTCCCACGGTCCTCTATGGCCGCAACGGACCGACGGGCGTCCGATCGATCCGTCACGGCGTTGCGCACGCCGCCAATACCGCCGAGCACTACGAGCACGGTGAGCGCGGAGAAAACGACTGGCCGGCTTCTGAGGCGATCCAAGCCCATGGCGCTAAGGAGTAGAGCGAACGGGAAAAACACTGCCGCATACCGGCTGGCATACGTAGCCCCCGTTGCATACCCAGCCACCGACGCCACCGCCAGCGTGCCCGTAATCAAGACGGCAAACGGCCGTGCCTCCGAGCGCGACCGCACGTCAAGCTCCACCAAGAACCGGCCGGTTGCTCTGCCAAAGATGCCGAGCACCAGGGTCAGCCCGAACAGCCAACCGAGCAACACGGCCTCCGGCTTTGGGCCACCACCAAAGTCGGAGAGCGTGAACACGATCATCTCTGTGGGCCGCACCGGCCGAGCCCATGGGGTGCCGGTATGTGCGCCTTGGTACAGCAAGGTGGGTAGCCATGGCAGGAACGCAATACCGCCGATCACAAAGGCCACGACCACGGCCACGGTGGCCGATACGTCCTTGGCCCGGCCGTCCCGCTGGGCCCGCCACCCGTGCACCAGCAGGGCAATACCGCCGGCTACCAGCAACCACATGGCCCAGTAATGGGTCCACAACAGGAGGGCAACGACCAGAGCTATCCCCGCGAGACGCGCCTTGGTGGGCCGACGAAGCGCATCGTCGACCAGCAGCCAGCCCACGAGCGCCAGGAACGAGACCAGGGAGTACATCCGTGTCTCGGTCCCGTAGCGGATTGCGAACGGAGACAGGGCCAGCAGGGCAACGGCGAAGGTAGCAACCTTCCGGCCCCCAAGCCGCTGGGCCGCGACCCACACCAGGGGAATGAGCGCCACGGACCAAATCCCAGAAAAGGCCCGGACCGCCACTGGGCTTTGCCCGAACACGTGTATCCAACCGTGCATAAGCAGGTAATACAGGGGAGGGTGTCCATCCATTTTCAGGGCGCCGGGGATGGCATGAAGCGGGAGCCGGGCGATATTCACGCTCAACGCTTCGTCGAGCCACAACGGTGACCGCGCCACGAACCGCAAAACCAGCCCACAGAACATGGCGAGGCCGATGAGGACGCGCATCGGCCAAAGCCACCCGCCCCAGCCAGCGTCGGTACTAAGCGGATCGACGACGCCAGCCTGGTGTTTGGGACCGCCCGGGGCCGGAGTCTCGGTACGAAAGGACACGACCGGCGACGCTACTTGGCCCCCTGGCCTGGCCCAAGGCGGCTCGGCCGCCGTAAGGGATTGGTGGGCTGGTGCCCGATGGCGGAAATGCAACTGTCTCCAGACGGGTCCGGTAGTTTTGGCACTCTCTCGCCTTCATCTCGTAGGACGGTTTTGCCCCCAATGCCCGAACACACGCCCGACGTCAGCCCATCGGCACCGGACACCGCACGTGCAGAGCACGAGATCGTGATCATCGGTGCGGGACCCGCCGGACTCACGGCCGCGTTCCAGTTTCACAAGCATGGGATTTCCTCGACCGTGCTCGAGGCCGACGAGCAGGTTGGCGGCATCTCCCGAACGGTGGCCCGTGACGGCTGGCGCTTCGATATTGGCGGGCACCGGTTTTTCACCAAGGTCAAGGTGGTCAATGATCTCTGGCATGAGATCCTGCCGGACGAAGACTTTCTGCTGCGGCCCCGCAAGAGCCGCATTTTTTACAACGGCAAGTACTACGACTACCCAATAAAGGCCACCAACGCCTTTCGAAACCTGGGCCCCGTCGAGGCGCTGCGCTGTGTGGGTTCCTATGCCTGGGCCCGCATCCGGCCCCCCAAGGACCAGACCAACTATGAGGGCTGGCTGGTAGCTCGTTTCGGCTGGCGCCTCTATCGCACGTTTTTCAAGACCTACACCGAAAAGGTGTGGGGTGTCCCCGTCAGCGAGATGCCAGCCGACTGGGCTGCCCAGCGGGTCAAGGGCCTTTCGCTAGGAAACGCCATCATGAACGCGTTGCTGCCCAAGCGAAACCAGAAGGAAATCACCTCGCTCATCGAGGAATTCCAGTACCCCAAATACGGGCCCGGGATGATGTGGGAGGTCTGCTGCGACAAGGTCCTGGCCCAGGGATCAACGGTAGAACTGAAAACCGCGGTCACCACGATCAATCATGAGAACGGGCGGGCCACCAGCGTGGTGGCCGAGCACCGCGGTGGTGGTTCCACCATTTACCCGGCCACGGAGATCATCTCCTCCATGCCCATCTCCCAACTCCTAGAGGCCATGTCGCCTGCCGTCCCAGCCGAGGTCACCGCCGCGGCCCATGATCTGCGCTACCGGGATTTCCTCACCGTCGCCCTCGTGGTGCCGGCCGAAAAGGTGGCCTGGACCGATAACTGGATCTACATCCACGAGACCTCGGTCCGGACCATGCGCATCCAGAATTTCGGCTCCTGGTCGCCGTACCTGGTGAAGGATGGCCGAAACGTGCTGGGCCTCGAATACACGGTCTTTGAGGGTGACGCGGCCTGGTCGGCGCCAGATGAAGAGCTCATCGAGCAAGGCAAGCGCGAGCTGGAGAAGCTCGGGCTCATGGCCTACGACGACATCGAAGACGGCTATGTGGTCCGTCAGCCCAAGGCCTACCCGATCTACGACGATCGCTACCGGGCCAACGTCGACGTCCTGCGGGCCTGGCTAGCCAAGAACACCGACAACGTCTTCCCCGTGGGCCGCAATGGCATGTTCCGGTACAACAATGCCGACCACTCCATGTTCACCGCCATGCTTACGGTGGAGAACATTGCCACCGGCACCGACCACGATGTGTGGGAGGTCAACGTGGAAGAGGATTACCACGAGGAATTCGGCAGCCCCGAGAAGTCGGCGGGCTCCCTTGGTACGGGCCGAGACGCCCCCGTGCTGTCGCGTGCAACCCTGGACGCCGCTAGCTCTCCTCACGGTGGATGAGCGAAACACCTGAACCGTCGTCACCGGGCGACACGGATCGGTGGTTCACGCCCGGCTTGATGGCGATCACCCTGGCGGCTTTGGTCGGGCGGTTCATGTATCTCGTTCGATCAAAGGTCGACGACACCGCATCCATCTTTCAGGGCGACGCATTTTGGTATAGCACCACGGCCCAGAATCTGGCCAAGGGGAAGCTTTTCCTGGGCGCGTTCACCGGCCACCCAACCGCGGATCACCCGCCCCTCACGGTGGTGATCCTGGCCCCGGCATCGCTGTTGTTCCGCAACAGCGCCTATGCCCAGCGGGTCACGATGGTCCTGCTGGGAGCCAGCACCGTCGCCGTGATCGGCCTCGCGGCACGCCGCCTTGGCGGTCCTCGGGCTGGCTTGATTGCCGCCGGAGTTGCTGCGGTGGCGCCAACGCTGTGGGTCAGCGACGTGTTGATCATGAGCGAGACCCCAGCGGCTCTCCTCATTGCGCTCATCCTTTGGGCAGGCATCGAATTGGCCGACCACCAAAGCCGCCGCCTGGTCCTGATCGTCGGGCTCCTCTGTGGCCTGGCCACGCTGTCTCGCGCCGAGACGGGACTCTTTCTCCCCTTCATGGTGTGGCCCATCCTTGCGCTCAACCGAGCCAATAACTGGCAACGGCGGCTGCAATTGGCTGGTCTCGCCACGGCGGCAATGCTGGCGGTGATTGCTCCGTGGACGGTGCTCAACCTCACCCGTTTCCAGGAGCCGGTGATCCTCTCCAACAACGATGGGGTCACCCTGCTCGGAGCCAACTGCGCCACGACCTACCACGGCTCCCTCACCGGTGGTTGGGTGATCCAGCCTTGCCTCACCGACCTTTACACCACGATCGACGACCACAAGCCTCCGCTCACCCCCGAACAACGGGATGCACAACAAGCCGCCAAGTTGGCCAAGCCACCCAAAAAGCTGTGCGACGATCCGTTTCAGAAGCGACTCCCCTGCTGGGACGCGTCGAAGGTCTCGAAGCTCATGCGAGCAGCAGCCATCACGTACATCACCCATCACAAGGCCGACGTAGCGAAGGTCATCCTGGCCCGTAATGGCCGGGTGTGGGGCTTCTATCGGTGGGACCAAGGTGTTGGGGCCGGGGTAGCCGAAGGGCGAGAACGCTGGGTTTCCCGCTGGGGCTTCTTTCAAACCTGGGCGCTGCTACCCGTGAGCGCAGGCGGAGCACTCGTGCTCAGACGACGCCGAGTAAGCCTGATCCCGTTCGCGGCGTCAGTGCTGATTGTGGTGATCGTGAGTTCCGCCTTCTATGGGCTTGTCCGCTTCCGGCTGCCCTACGACGTCGCTTCCTGCCTACTCACCGGTGTTGCGCTGTCGGCGATTTTCGGGTCAGCCGAGAACGCACGCCGTTCATTGTCACAATCGCCATGGACTCCGCAATGATCCTGGCCGACATCTTGGAAATTCCGTATGCCCGATCCACGAAGGTGATCGGAACCTCCACGATCCGGTGATCTTGCTCGACCATCCGATGGGCGAGTTCACCCATGAAGGCGTACCCGTTCGACTTGGTTGTGCCAACGTCTATGTGCTTGAGCGTTTCGGCTCGGTAGGCCCGAAAGCCCGACGTTGCATCCTTCAGGCCGAGCCCCAAGACCGCCGACGTATAGCGGTTGCCGTAACGGCTCAGCGCCTGGCGGTGTACCGGCCAATTCGGGGTCGATCCGCCGGGGACATAGCGGCTGCCAATAGAACAGTCGGCACCCTCGGTGACAGCTTGGATCAACGTTTCGATGACGGCGGGGTCATGCGAAAAGTCGCAATCCATCTGCACGATTACGTCAAAACGCTCAGCCAGCGCCCACGCAAACGCCTCTCGGTAGGCCGCACCGAGGCCTTCTTTCTGCGCCCGATGGAGAACATGGATCTGAGCCAATTCGGTGGCCACCGCTTCTGCTAAGGCTCCGGTGCCATCTGGACTGTTGTCGTCCACCACCAGAATTTCCGTCTCGGGAACGGCAAGGCGCACCGCCCGAAGAAAGCGCCCCACGTTCTCAGCCTCCTGGTAGGTAGGAACCACAACAAGGCTGCGCATCACCGGCGACACTATCGGCCCGCCTTCAGGGCCTTACGCACCGGCGATACACCTCGAAGTAGACCGTGACCTTGCCGAACTCGTCCGGTGGGCCTGCGTAGTTACCAAACCGGCAGAAGTTGTCCTGCACGACCAAGTTCGGTGCATTGGGGCCGTATCGGCGCGAGTCATTGGGCTCCACCCAGCCATCCCAGATATGGCTCAGGATCAGCCAATCCGACGAGGCAACCTCGTCGGCCAAACCGGAGTCCTCTGCGTTGGCCACGCCAGGGTCCATCTCGATGTAGCGAGTGGCCGGTGCGAGATCTGGGAGCAGGTAATACAAGTAAGCGTCCGAATACGGGGTCTTGCGGAGGTCCGCAGTACCCACGAAGAGCCGCTGGCCCGGACGAGTCTGAGGGGCAACCTCATCCAACAGGTGCTGGGCGGCAACAGCAATGGTGGGCGAACCAAGATAGAAGCGCCGATCGCCATGGCTGATCGGCCACCCAAAAACCTGATCTTGCTTACCCTGCTTGACCAAATCCACCCAGGTCCGAGTGGTGAAATGGGGGATCACCAGCAACGGAATCAACAGGACCGAACCAGCTGCCAAGGTGGCCGCCTGGCGCCGCACGAGTCGGTACGGAACCTGCCCAAGGAGCTCGGCAATGGCCGCCGGAAGGAACGCGAGAGGAACGCAACTCACCCAGGCCAAATGAGTGGAATCTGGTCGCTGAAGCGCCTGCGGCATGAGTCCGAGGCCCAACAACCCCACCGCAAGCAGGACTCGAGGCTTCCAGCGCTCGGGCTCAGCGCGAACCCGCCACCAACCCACGCCGATAATGAACGCCACCACCGCTGGCAGCAGAAAGAACCAGATGAAGGCCTGGTTGGGAGACGCCAACGACGGCAACGACCAGGCGGGTTCCCGCAGCGAGGCAACCTTCTGCAATGCCCCGTCGAAATGGGACCACGACGGCGGCTGCGGCAGCGACCGGCCGCCACGAAGCTTGAACACCGGCTGGATCACCATGCCGTCGAGTGCCGTACCTGGCCCGGCCATGGCCAACAGCACCAGGTAGGGCAGGAGCCCGAACGCGGCGCCTGCAACCCAACGCCGCCGCACCAACCGATCCAACCCGGCCCCAACCGCCAACGCGCTTAGGACGACGGCAACGATGGTGTCTGGGCGAAACAGCAAACCGAGCCCAGCAAGACCCCCAGCGACAAAGGCCAAGGTGCCAGCCCGGCGGTAGGCATCGCGAGGGACAACCCCGCGAGCATCGGTGATCCACCGCCGGGCCCGGAGACCCACCCACAACGAAGCCACCAGAAAGGCCACGGCCCCGTCCCATGCCAGAGCGGTGAGCCCGATAGCGGTGACGGTCAAGAGGGCGCCGATGATGCCCGTTGCCGCCATGACCCGGCGGCCCCACGGACGGGCCAACGCCATGACCCCGGCCACGATGGCGCCCAACTGGACCATTCCAAAGATCCGCTCCGCGGTGATCGAGACGCCGAGCAGCTTGTACCAACCGGCCAAAGCCCAGAGCGAGCCGGGTCCGTAGAGATGGAGGAAGTCCCGATGCGGGACCCGACCATTCAGGATCTGCTCCGGGAAGACAAGCATGAAGCCTTCTTCCATCGGTGGTCCTTGATAGCGAAACAGCGCCCGGAGGGGCAGTCCAAAGACCAGGCCCACCACCGCGACAGTCACGACCGTTCGCCACTGCGGCCGCAACCTCGCCCACGCAGGACGACCCCGCATGCGCCTCTGAGCCCCGCGGGGGGCACGGGCGGCAGCGCTGAGTTCTGTATCGGTCTTGATGGCGTTGCTTTCGGAACGGTGGGCCAGACCGGCGAGGTCTGGGTTCGGGCCTTCTGCCGGCGGTGAGCGCCATCGCGAGATGAGTGCATCGATGGTCACGGCAGCTCCCACGATCAGAACGAGGTCCCCTACCGTGCGGAAGCGGATATGACCGTAGGCGTAGACGGCCGTGGTCGTGATCATGGCCAGCATGGCCACCAACGGCCAGGCCTCACGATCCCGGCGTCGGCGAATGACCAAAAGCCCGACCAGGCCGGGAATCAGCAGCAGGCGATACAGCCATAGCCCGCGTTTGGCCCAGAGCACCGGGCGGCCCTCTATAGCCACCACCCTGGCGTTGTTCTCGCCATAGCGCAGGTCCCAGACGCGACTCACCCGAGCCGCCGCCACATAGGGAAGCCGTTGTTTGTTCTCAACGGCGTACTGGCGCCCAAGGGCACCCCATGCGCTGGCCCGCTCCGCTTCGTCGCCCGGCGGGTCTCGGGGCAGGCCCTGCGCTTCCCGCTGGGCCCGGGCGCGCTCCTGGCAATTGAACGACCAGTACCCGATGAATTGCCCCGAGTATGTGTCCGGGCAGTTCGCGTAATACAAGACCTCTTCGCTGTTGGTGGACAGCACCGGGCGGTGGAACTCCACCGCATTACGAACCAGCCACGGGGCCAGCAGAGCAAGAGCTACGGCGCCCATGACGGTTCCATGCATGGCCCACCGAGCCACCCGCCCGCGCTGGGACAACACCATGGGCAAGCACAAGAACGGAAGGAGGAGGAGCGCCTCGCCACGCGCCAACACCGCGGCGCCAACGGCGGCGCCAACCAGGGCCGCTCGGCCGAACGATGGAGCATCTCGCCATCGGTACGCGGCCAGCAGCGCCAAGCCAACAGCCGCGGTGTAGAGGCCCTCCGGCCAAAGCGTGCCATCGATGAGCCACAGGTTTGGATAGACCGCCACCAGGGCCGCCGCCATCAGCCCGGCCCGATCACCGGCGAACCGGCGGGCCAGCAACCCGGCCACCACCACCACGGCAACGCCAGCCAGGGCGGCCATGGTCTTGTGGGTCAGGAACCCCCTTGCCCCAAGCACCGATGCGGGCGTGAGCCATAAGGTGAACAACGGGGGATGAATGGCGGTCGGCACGAATCGACCCTGGGTGAGCCACTGAATGGGCTCACCGAACCCCACCCCGTCGGCCAACATGTTGGCCTGGGCGTGGTAGTAGAACGGGTCACCGTTGCCGGCATTGCCCGCCGTTACCGTCGATATGGCCCAAATCCGGCTGGCAAAACTGGTGAGGCCAATCACCCACATTCCCCCGCCGAAGAGGCCCAGTTTCCGGTCCCGCACCCGCAACCAAGGCCGCTCGACGAGGTACCAGGTGGCAGTCGCCAGCCCGATGGTGACCACCAGCGTCCACGCCAGCGTGGGCCAGAAGCCCACGTTGAACTGGCCGCCAGGATGACGGGCCGGCCCTGGTTCTCCGCCCGTGTAGGACGGCGCACTCACCCAACGGCCGATCACCAGGATCTGCCACAGGTACATGCCGTAGGAGATCTTGCCAAGGAACTGCATGGGCCGCGCCGCCAGGAACGCACGGAACCAGCCCTGGCCAGATCGTCCGAACACTGCGGGCAACACCAGACCCAGAGCAACCACGCCATAGGCCCAATGCCGGGTGAATTCCCCCACCCGGTGATAGCTGAGGTCCGTTCGGGAAAGGCCGAGTCCGTAGCCGGCCAGACATAGCGCGCCGAAGGCCACCAGGAGCG
This sequence comes from Aquihabitans sp., assembly GCA_025353965.1. Taxonomy (GTDB): domain Bacteria; phylum Actinomycetota; class Acidimicrobiia; order Acidimicrobiales; family Iamiaceae; genus Aquihabitans. The sequence goes on along the minus strand of JANXNS010000238.1, from coordinate 14,424 downwards.
AGAGCCCCGCCGCCCAACGCCGGGCAAAGAGTCGGTCTAGCCCCCGACCCAATGCCGAACCCGGCCCATTATCATCCCGCTCGACCGAGAGCACCGCCATGGCCATTCCCAGGGCAAACAAATCGAGGTGGTTAGGCAACCAGGCCTTGTATTGGGTGTAGGCCAGCCCGATGTTGCCCCGGTACGCAGGGTCGAGCAGCACGATGCCGAGGCGGAACAATTGGGCCGTAACCACCATGGCAGCGAGCAACCACCACTGCCGCCGTAGCCGGGCGGCCCGCGACCTGGGGGCACGCCGGGCCAACGCAAAGGCCAAGACGGGAAGCACCAAATAAAACGACAGCTCGACCGCGAGGGTCCAGGCCTGCGGAAACGGCCCAGCCAAGCTGTCCCGCCAGTACACCTGGGTGAACGTGAGAAACCGGGCCATGGTCCACAACGGAACGCTGGTTACCCCCGACGGAGCCGGGTTGAAGTTTGTGGTGGGCAGGACCAAACCACTCGAGGCAACGAACAGAAAGGAGGCCACCACCACAACCCAGTACGCCGGAACGATCCGAACCAGGCGATGGCGAAGATAACGACGAGTGCTCGGGCGATCGTCTCCACGGAGCAAGGCGGCGGCGAAGGGGCGGTAGAGCAGGTAGCCAGACACCACGAAGAACACGGCGACGCCAACATCGAGGCGAGCCAGCAGTCCGCCGAACGGGCCCCGGTTACCCATGGCATTGAGCGACACATGAGTGACCAAGACCGCCAACGCGGCGATGGCCCGAACCCCTTCTAGTTCCGCGTTGCGCGAGGACGGTTTGACCACGGGCGCGGGCACCGAAGACGCGGTGACGCTCGTGACGGGCATGGTCGACCATCTTAGGGCCCCGCTTGCAGCGCCCTTGGGCACGGGCAGCCCCCTACTACGCTCCTCCGGTGCCCCGAATCTTGCGCAGGACCGGCACCGGCTGGCTTTTGGTGGCCCTCGTCGTCGGGCTTCCAATCGTTGTGCTGGTCATTGCGCTGGCACAACGCAATTGGTACCCGACGGGAGACCTGGCCCAGGCCGAGTTGCGGATGCGGTCGCTTCCCCACCACCCCCCACTGGTGGGCGCTGCTGGGCGCATCGTCGACTCCCAAGGACGCCAGGGAAGCCACCCGGGGCCCCTGATGTTTTGGGTCACCTGGCCGCTCTATGCCCTCCTGGGCCGCTCGTCCTGGGCGCTGGAGGCTGCAACAGCCGCGGTAAACCTGGCGTGGCTGTTGCTATCGGTCGGGCTCGTGAAGCGCCGGGTGGGGCTAGGGGTCACCGCCTGGTACGGCGCGGTGACCCTGGTCCTCATCGGGGGTTACGGCCTCAATGCTCTTACGCAGCCGTGGAACCCCTGGGTGGGTCTGCTTCCCTTCACCGTTTTGATGTTGGCGGCGTGGTCCTCGCTGGAGGGAGACCGTTGGGCCCCGGTGCTGGCCGTGGCCGCCGCCTCGTACGCAATCCAGGGCCACGTCGGCTACGCGCCTGTTGCCCTACCGCTGGTGGCCATGAGTGCCGTGGCGCCCGTGACTCGGTGGTGGATGTCCGGTCGGAACCCGCAGCGACAGGCACAGGATGCACCTCCGAGGCCGGGGCCAGGCGTCTGGCTTGTGCCCACCCTGCTGGCCGTTCTTCTCGGCCTGGCCGCCTGGTCTGGGCCGATAATCGACGTCATTGGTCATGAGCCCAACAACGTGGACAAACTTGCCGCCAACTTTGGGAACCCATCGGAGCCTCCCATCGGCCTGGGCCGCGCCGTCGAGTCAGCCTTCCAGTCCGCCTCTCCCGTTGGGGCCTGGGTACGTGGCGGCGAGGAAGTAACCGGATCCGTCGTCCCCGGGGCATTGCTCCTGGGGGCCTGGGCCACCGTGGCGGCGCTGGCAGCTCGTCGACGTCGTGAACCTGGGCTCACTCGTCTCAATGCCGTGCTGGCGGTGGGAACGGTGCTCGGAATCTTTACAGTTTCGCGGATTTTCGGGGCCCTCTATCTCTATGTGTTCCGGTGGTTCGTGGCCATCATCGCCTTGCAGATATTTGCGCTGGGGTGGGGCGTGGCCACGCTGCTTCCTCGTCCCCTGCCCGTGTGGTCTCGCCGATTGGCGGGCGGCGCTGCGGTTGGGTTGTTGGTACTCAGTGTGTTCACGAGCCAGCGCCTGGTCGCCCAGCAGATTCCGTATGACCAGTCATGGCGGATGGAGCGGGCGCTTTCGCGCCAGGTCATCCCCCATCTGGACCCGACCAAGAGCTATCTCGTGACCTGGGATGATCCTGCGTATCTCGGCGGGCTGGGGTTCGGCCTGATCCTCGATCTTGAGCGTCGCGGGTTCACCGTTGGCGCCGAGCCACGCTTCTCCGCCGCCGTAGAGCCCCGCCGGGTTCTGTGCCCCGGGCAGTACGACGCCGTGCTCACCACCGTGACCGGTCGGGCCGCCCTAGAGAAATGGGCGGGCATAGCAAACGCGGAGCGGGTTGCGACGGTCGATCTCCGGGCCAGCACCAACGGCTACGACCGAGCGATGGCGGAGCTCAAAACGGCGCTCGCCGCCCACGGCCGGCACCTGACCAACGAAGAAATTGAGCAGCACATGAACCTGCTCGTGCTGGACCCTGCCCAACCACAAGATGTAGCCGAGGCTGCGTCTCGGCTGGTGCTCGGTGGCGTCCCCTCCGCGATATACCTCCAGGACCCCCCGCCGCCGACGCCGCCGCTCGACCCGAACGATCCATTGCAAGAACCCTGCACCAAATAGCAGGAACGCTCGTTACTTCCCGCGAACGCGGATCCGGGCCAGGATCCAGAGTGCAGCCACTCCATCTGTCCACTGGATCTTCTTGCCCTCCTCACGGCCGCGGGCCCGATAGGAAATCGGCACCTCGAAGATGCGTTCGTTCATGGCCAGCAATTTGCCCGTGAGCTCCGCTTCTATGCCGAAGCCGTTGGATTGGAGGTCCACGTTCCGCCACGTTGCGGTAGGCGCAACCTTGAGACAGGTCTCAATATCAGTGAGCCATGCATCGAAGAGGAACGAAGCCCAAAGCGCCAGCATCTTGTTTCCGAGCACAAACCAGAATGAATAGGCGGCATGCCCGCCATAGGAACGAGCGCCGTAAACGACCCGGGCATCTCCATCCAGGATGGGCCGGAGTAAGGCGGGGAAATCTGCAGGGTCGTATTCCAGGTCTGCGTCGAGGATGGTGAGCAGTTCACCCGTCGCTTCTTCGATACCGCGGCGCAGCGCCTTGCCTTTGCCCTGGTTCGGGTCCTGGGTAATGAGGCGGACGGAGCCCGCTTCGACCAGGTCTGTAATGGTCTCGGTACACCGGTCGGTGGACCCATCGTCCACCACCAAGATCTCCGTGGGAACAGGCATGGTGACCGCGAGGAGGCGATCCAGGGCCGTACGAAGCGTGTCTCGCTCGTTGTAGACGGGCATGATGATGGTCAGCGAGGACATCGGGTTTCGTGCTCCAGTGCGGGGTACAGACATCGTCGGATCAGTGCGGCCAGGTGGCGGGATCATGGCCGAAGAGCCGGGTGACTCGGCCCAACTTGGCCAGAATCAGGACCTTGATGACCACGTTGCGGGCAAACCAGGGAAGCTGGGCCATTTGACGCAGGCCATTGCGCAGCCGTTCAGCCGGCCGCAAGGGCTCGCGCCGGTAATGGGTCATGGACTCAGACCGACCGAGATAACGGAAGTTGGGTCCGAAAAACAGCGACACCGCTAGGGCGCCCGTAACGCCGATCGAGGAGAAACAGTCATGGATCAGAAGGTCCCCTCCTGGCGAGATCTTGGCGCTCCAACGCCGAATGTCGTCCCGGGCGGGAGAGAACCGGTGGGCCCCGTCGATGTAGAGCAAGTCGATCTGGCCCGGCACGTCAGCCAGGGCCTCGCCCGAAAACTTGCGGACGTGACGTACCCGGTCTGCCACTCCCGCCGCACGAAGGTTGGCGTTGAATACTTCGACATCTTCCGCGGCATCGGCTTGGAAGCCTTCAAATTCCTGAGGCCCGCGATCATTGCCTGCATGCGGATCGATGGCCACCAGTTCCACCCCCGGATCCGCGGCCGACGCAAGCACGATCATCGAGCGCCCCCGAAAGGAGCCGATTTCCACAATCGTGCCGCCAGCGCGAACAACCCGAGCACACGTCCACAACCGACGAGCCTGTCCCGACGTCATCCATCCCTCGACCCCGGCCACGGCCACCTGGACCTGGTCGAACGTGGGAGCGGAAGGGCTGGGCATTTCGGTGCCTCCGGGCGGGGGTCGGGTCTGTTGATGCAGGCCGCCACGAGTGGGCTGGCACTAGGGTGCTCAAGAGCCTGAAGGTGGGTATCGACCGGTCGCGCAGCGTACTGCACGGGTCTCCAGGCCCCCGCGATCCACCGACGCTCCCAACGTACCGTGACCGATTCCTCCGACCCCATCCAACAGCTCGGCGAGCTCGCCGATCGAGCCGGACTTCGGCGTATTCATATGCTGGCATGGCGGGATCTCGACGATGTCGAGGCCGGCGGGTCCGAGGTTCATGCCGCTGAGGTCGCTCGGCTTTGGGCGCAGGCGGGCATCGAGGTTGTCATGCGCACCTCCTTTGCGCAGGGCCACCCGAGCCATGCCCATCGCGATGGGTACCAGGTCGTTCGCAAGGCGGGCCGCTACCTGGTCTTCCCCCGAGCTGCGGCCAGCGAAGCCGGCAAGCGGTACGGCGAGCGCGACGGCCTCGTAGAGATCTGGAATGGCATGCCGTTCTTCTCGCCGTTATGGGCGCGCGGACCGCGCGTGGTGTTTCTTCACCATGTGCACGCCGACATGTGGAAGATGGTGCTCCCACCCAACCTGGCAAAGATGGGCGACACGCTTGAAAGCAAGGTCGCCCCCCGCCTGTACCGACGATCCAGAATGATCACGCTCTCTCCGTCATCCAAGCAAGAAATGTTGGAGATTGGCTTCCGCAGTGAGCTCGTGGAGGTTGTCCCCCCCGGCGTAGACCCCCGCTACACACCAGGCGGCACCCGATCGGCAACCCCACTGGTCATGGGGGTCGGCCGACTAGTACCCGTGAAGCGTCACGATCGGCTCATCCGGGCAGTGGTGGCCGCACGAATCGAGGCCCCCGATCTGCACCTGGTGTTGGTTGGCACCGGTCCGGACCGCATCGCCCTGGAGTCGTTGGTCGACGAACTTGATGCCAGCGAGTTCGTGCGCTTTGCGGGCCGAGTGTCCGACGATGATCTCGTCGACCTGTACCGGTCGGCCTGGGCGGTGGCTTCCACCTCCGTGCGCGAGGGCTGGGGCATGACCCTCACCGAAGCCGCGGCGTGCGCAACGCCATCGGTGGCCACCCGAATTCCGGGGCATGTCGACGCCATAGCGGAAGACCAAAGCGGGCTCCTGGCCGACGACGAGGCGGATTTCGCTCGGCACCTGGTCCGCATTGCCACCGAGTCCGAGCTTCGTCAGCGCCTCAGCATCGGCGCATTGGCCCATGCCTCCAAGTTCACCTGGAGCAACACCGCCACCAGAATTCTTGAGACGCTCGCCGACGAGGCCTTAGGCCGCGGGTCGAACGCCATCAGGCGGCCCAGTTGAGCACCCCGACGCGACGCCGGTTCCGGGCGGCGTTGCCGTCGTCGATTCTGGCCATCACCATCTTCTTGCCATTGCTCCTGACCAAGCCTGGCCGGGTTGGGGCCGACACCAAGTCCTACCTCTATCTGGACCCGGGCCGCATGCTCCAGCGGGCCCCCTCCATGTGGGATCCCAACATCGGCATGGGCACCGTGACCCATCAAAACATTGGCTACCTCTGGCCGATCGGACCGTTTTATTGGCTGGCGGACGCGATCGGCATGCCGGACTGGGTGGCACAGCGGCTCTGGCTCGGGTCAATTTTGTTCCTGGCTGGTTTGGGCGTGCGGTTCATGCTCAAGGCAATGGGCCAGAAAGGACCCCACGTCACCGCCGCAACCTTCGTGTACGCCCTCACGCCCTATGTCCTCACGTTGGCGGCGCGGTTGTCGGTCATCTTGTTGCCCTACGCCGGCCTCCCGTGGCTCCTTGGGCTGACCGTGCTATCGCTCCGCCAGAAACGCTGGCGTGAGCCAGCGCTGTTTGCGCTGGTGGTGGCCACCATCGGCAGTGTCAACGCCACGGCTCTGATCTTGTGTGGCGTCGGGCCCGTTCTGTGGATCATCCACGAGATCGTGATCACGCGGGAGACCCGGTTCCGCGACGCACTCGCCGTCGTCGGCCGGATCGGCCTACTCACGATTGGCTGTTCGCTGTGGTGGCTGTCAGGCCTCTGGGCCCAAAGCGGTTACGGCATAGACATCCTCCGTTTCACGGAGACCGCCGAGACCGTGGCTGTTGCCTCCATGTCCTTAGAGGTCCTTCGGGGTCTCGGCTACTGGTTCTTCTACGGCGAGGACCGGTATGGGTCCTGGATCGCCCCGTCCCCGGGCTACATGAAGGGGCCTGCGCTCCTCTTCGGCACGTATTTGTTGCCTGGGCTTGGTTTGCTCGGCGCCGCCGTGGCTCGGTTCCGCGAGCGGGCCTTCTTCCTTTTCTTGCTGTTCGTCGGGCTATTTCTCGCGGTTGGGGGCCACCCGTGGGATAGCCCCCCACCAGCGGGCGCCGCGGTCAAGGCGTTCTTGCTGTCCGATGTAGGCCTCTCCATGCGGAGCTTGCCTCGAGCGGCCCCGCTCGTGATGTTGTCCGTGGCCGTCTTCGTTGGGTCGCTTGTCGCCTCGCTGACCGCTGAGCGGCCTCGGCTGGGCCGGCCGCTCACCGCTGGAGTGATGGCTTTGACGGTGCTCGCTCTGCCGCCGCTGTGGCGCGGACAGCTCGTCGACGCCAACCTGGACCGACCCGAGGTGATCCCTGCGTATTGGCAACAAGCGGCCGCCGCACTCGACCGGCGAGACGACGGAACTCGCGTCCTGGAAGTGCCTGGTTCGGACTTCGCCTCGTATCGCTGGGGCAACACGGTGGACCCCGTCCTCCCCGGGCTCATGGATCGTCCTTACGTGGCCCGAGAGCTCATCCCCTATGGCTCGGCCCCGTCAGCGGACATGTTGGCGGCGCTTGACCACCGGATTCAGGAAGGCACGCTCGATCCTGCGGCGCTGGCTCCCGTGGCCCGCCTTATGGGCGTGGGCGATATCTCGGTGCGGTCGGACCTGACCTACGAGCGCTACAACACCCCCCGACCACGACCGCTGTGGGAACTCCTCCGCACCGCGCCGGGGATCGGCAAGGCCATTGGGTTTGGCCCTGGCCACCGAAACGTTCCTCGCGCCGACCTCCCGCTGGTGGACGAAACGGAGCTGCAGATCCCAGCCTCACTTCCCAATCCGCCGGAAGTAGGCATTCTGCCGGTCGACAATGCCGAGAAGATCGTTCGAACTGCCCCTGTTGGGAAACCGGTCATCATCGCCGGCAGTGGCGATGGTTTGGTCGACGCGGCCGCGGCTGGCTTGGTCGATGGCCACGAACTGGCCCTGTACTCCGGGTCCTATTCCGACGATCTCGCTGGCCTTCGGAAACAAATTGATCGCAACGCGGCCCTCATCGTCACCGACACAAACAGGCGCGAGGCCCGTCGGTGGGGCACCGTGCGCGACAACACCGGGATTACCGAGCGGCCCGGCCAGGAGCCGCTGATGGTGGACCCCAAGGACCAACGCCTCGATATTTTCGCCGAGGACAACGCAGGTTCCAATGCTCCAGCCACCGCCGCCGATGATCAAGCCACGGTGATCGAATCTCGCGGTGAAGTCACCGCTCAGGCATCGAGCTATGGCAACCCGATCTCTTTGACCCCCGAGGACAATCCCGCCAACGCGGTAGATGGCCAGCTGGGTACTGCTTGGCGAACCGGTGGATTTTCCGCGGCCAAGGGCGCGTCGCTGCGGCTCGCCTACCGCGACGCCATTACCACCGATCATCTCCGACTGGTTCAAGCGGTGGGCGGGGTTCGTAGTCGCGTCATCACCGAGGTTGCCGTCAGCTTCGACGGTGGTCCGCCCAAAATCTTCCCTATCGGGGCGCAATCGCGTCCTGATGCACCGCAGAACGGAACCTCACCGGGCCAGGTTCTGCGGTTCGGCGAGCGCACCTTCCACCGCATTGACATCACTGTTGCCGCCACGGACCAAGACGCGGCACGGCTCTTTGCCGGGATGAGCGCAGTTGGCTTCTCCGAGGTTGTCGTGGTGGACCGGAATGGTCGCCGTCCAGTCGCCGACGATGTTGTTCGGCTCCCGACTGACCTGCTCGACGCGGCTGGAGCCGCGGCCATCGACCACTCGCTGGCCCTGGTGCTCACTCGTCAACGGGTCGCGGGCACCGTGGCCGTCCGGTCGGACCCCGAGAAGTCGATCATCCGCACCTTCTCGCTACCCTCCAAGCGTTCCTTTGGACTGAATGGGCAGGTCCGCCTGTCCGATAATGCCCTGTCGGACTCCGTTCTCGACCAGGCCCTCGGCCTCCCGAACGCTGAACAAGGCGGGGTAACCGCAACATCGAGCCGGCGACTGCCCGGTGGCCTCACCAATAGCGCCAGGGCTGCCATCGACGGGAACCCCAACACCTGGTGGAGCCCAGGCTTCCTGAGCCAGCAGCGGGAGTTTGTCGACTACCTGAACGCCAAGCCGGTCACGGTGGACACACTCAACCTGACGGTGCTGAACGATGGCCGCCACTCGGTTCCGCAGCGGCTCAGCGTCGCCGTCGGCGATGGCAAGGGTTCCAACCAGGTTGAGGTCGTGGACCTCCCAGCCATCGCCGATCAATCCACGCCCAATGGCAGCCAAACCATTTCCTTGCGCCTCAAGCGTCCGCTCACGGGAACCCACCTGCGGGTCAGCGTGCCGGACGAACCAGACGCGGTGCGAAACGTGTTGACTCTCGATTGGTTCACCGGCCAGCCAGTGATCATGCCCATTGGGCTGGTCGACCTTGGCATCTCCGGGCTGGCGGCCCCGGCCCTGCCAGCCACCGTTGATCCTGGCTGCCGGTCAGACCTTGTGAGGGTGGATGGCCGGGCCGTACCCGTGTCGCTTCACGGCACCACGGCTGACCTGATCGCCGGCAAGGCCATTGCCGTGAAGGGTTGTCCGACAACGGCGCTGGACCTGCCTCGAGGGCCGAGCACGCTGCGAACCGCAGAGGCCGCCTTCACTGGTCTTGATCTCGATCGGCTGGTGCTCCGCTCGCAGTCCGGCGGCGCGGCAGATCTTTCTCCGGGGACCCTCGTTCCATCGCCCCTGCCCGGTGAGGGGAGACCCGACATCCGCGTCGATCAACAAGATCGAACCAGCGTGGATGCGGTGGTGACCGGTGCCGAGAAACCCTTCTGGCTCGTTCTTGGCCAGAGTCACAACCTGGGCTGGACCGCCACCTCCGGGGGCAAAGATCTCGGCGCACCAACTCTGGTCAACGGCTACGCCAACGGGTGGCAGGTGCCAGCAGGCCAGACCGTGCGGGTACACCTCGAGTGGACACCGCAGAAGGTCGTGTGGGGAGCAATCTCCGCGTCGCTGTTGTCCGTGGTGGTCGCCCTCGTCCTGGTGCTTTGGCCACGGCGAGCGATCGAGACAACGTCGGCGGGGCTGGACCCCACTCACCTGTCGCTCGATGCTCGACCGGCCATGCCTCGGGCGTTTCGCATCGAGCGCCTCCTCCGCTACCGCGGTCCGGCGCCGTCGCGGTTCGCCAGGGTCGGCACGGTGCTTGGTTCTCTGGCGATCGGTGGCGCGGTCATCGGCCCGATCTATGGGGTGATTCTGGCCGGACTAGCACTCCTGGTGCTCCACGCACCCCGTGCCCGACCGATCTTGACCATCGGCGCCCCGCTGATCTTTGCTGGGTGCGTTGGCACCCTCATGGTCATTCAATTGATGCGCCATTACCCAAGCGGCTTCGAGTGGCCCACCTACTTCGATGTGGTCCAGCAGCCCGCCTGGCTGGCCGTTTCCATGCTGCTCCTCGATGTCGTGGTGGACCGGTGCTGGCTTCGGCGCTGGTGGCCAACCGAGGATTCGCCCACCTGAAGCTCACACAACCACCTCTCCCGCCGATAGTCACGGGATTCAGCACTGCTGAAGAGCTGCCGAGGGAGAGCAATGGAGCCAAAATTGCAGTGGAGGACCGGTCTCAAGCCGGCCCATCCCATTGTCCGCAGCAGCGTCGTCGACGCCCTCGTGGTCGGGCTCATCTGTTGTTGCCTCGCGGCCCTGGCCGTTCGCTTCGAACTGGTAAGCGCCTTGCTGGACCGGGCGCCCAAAGGTCGAAGCCCCTGGTTTGAGGCAACCTTCGCCATGGTGATGGTGGCGCCAGCCGGCGCCGTCGTTTTTGCCCGCCGCCGCTACCGGGAGGTGGCCGCAGTGCGGGGGGAGCTCGTGCGGATGTCGCTGCACGATGCCCTGACCGGCCTCCCGAACCGGCGTCTGCTGGTGGAATGGCTCACCACCGACATCGCCCGGTCACAGGGGTACAACTGCCAAGCCGCGGTCCTTTTCGTGGATCTCGACCGCTTCAAGTACGTCAACGACACGCATGGCCATGAGGTGGGCGACCGGCTCATGCAGGCGGTCGCCGATCGACTGAAAAACATGCTGCGGCCCGATGACCGCCTGATTCGGTACGGCGGCGACGAGTTCGTGATCCTGTGCCCCATGCTCAATGGGGCCGCAGCCGCCGAAAAGATCGCCCAGCGCGCCATACAGATCATTGAACAACCGTTCACCGTGGGCGACGAGTCGCTCCGGATTTCGGCCAGCGTCGGGGTGGCTTTGGCCGAGCACCGCGGGATCAAGCCGGAGGATGTCATCCGCGATGCCGATGTGGCCATGTACCAGGCCAAGTCGCTGGGCTCCGGCCAGGTGATCGCCTTCGACCGCTCCATGACCGGCAGCCTGACCCCAGCATCAGCCGAGGAACTCGTTCGATCAGCGCTCGAAGCTGGGGATTTCCACCTTCACTACCAACCAGTCGTAGACCTGGCCACCGGCCAGATCGTCGGCGCCGAGGCCCTGTTGCGCTGGATCTCCCAGTCACGCGGATCCATGTCGCCCGCCGAGTTCATCCCGATCCTCGAGGAGACCGGGCTTATCGTCCCGGTCGGAACCTGGGTATTGGAGGAGGCCTGCCGAGAGTCCGCTCGCCTTCGAGAGTTGTTCGCGGGTCACCCTCCGATCACGATCACGGTCAACGTGTCTGCTCGGCAAATTTCCCAGGTCGGCTTCCGCGATGTAGTCGCCAACGCTCTCCAGGCTGCGGGCATAGGGCATGGCCAGATCTACCTGGAGATCACCGAAGGCGCCCTGATACACGACGTCAGCTCCGCTTGGGCGGTCTTGCGCCAGACCAAGGCGCTCGGGGTGAAGCTGGCCCTGGACGACTTTGGGACGGGGTACTCGTCGCTGTCCTACGTGCGTCGGTTCAGTCTCGACATGTTGAAAATCGACAAGAGTTTCATCGATGGCATCGACTCCAGCCCCGAGGACCGGGCCATCGTCGAGCACGTGGTTGGTATGGCCGACGCATTGGGCATGGTGACGGTGGCCGAGGGGGTCGAACGGCCCGAGCAACTGGTCTGGCTACGCAAACTCGGTTGCCGATTGGCGCAGGGCTACGTCCTCTCCCGGCCCCTGAGCGCAGATGACCTCGAGGCGCTCCTGCGACGACGCCAACACGAGCCCTTCCAGATTGAGCCGATGACCGATCGATCCGAGGACCATCAGGAGGTCCCGGCATTGTGGGGAAGGCCAGCACAGATCGACGACGCCGCCGCCCAGGTTCACCCCATCATCGGAGATGGTTTCGGTCCGCTCGGGGCTGGCGGACCATGGCTTCCCCGGCTCCACGAATACCGGGCGCCCGTCGCTACGGAGGATCGTTCCGCCTAAGAGCTCGCCGCCGAGAAGGTCAGCTGTCGATCGTGAAGAAGCGATCCAGCCCGGTAGTAGCCAGTGCCGACGCGGGGATCCCGCGGAACGAACGAAGAACGAGGTCTCCCCCGCCGCCGCGAAGCCGCTTGGTGGCCGCAACCATGGCGCCCAGGCCGGTGGAGTTCACGAAGGTCACCTTGCTGAAGTCCAGGATCACCATCTGTTCCCCTCGGTTAATCGCCCCATCGATTGCTTCGACCAAGAGGTGAGATGTGGCCAAATCAATCTCGCCCACGAGAACGAGGACGTCGGCGCTGATCGTGATCGTAAGAGGGGAGATCACCATGAGAATGCCGCTCCCGCCGATGTAGATCCCGTATGGGTTTCAAGAGCCTAGCTTCTCAGACCATCCTGCTGGACACCAGTGCCAATAGTTACGGCATGATTATCCGGTGTTCAGGCAGTGGCGCGGAGGAGCGCGTGTTGAACCAGTTCGAGCAGCGTGACTTTGGTGGATTCTCGGTCACGTGCGTCGCACATGATCACCGGTGTGTCCGGCGAAATAGCCAGGGCTTCACGGACGTCGTCTGGTGAGTGTGAAGTCTCCCCGTCGAAGCAGTTCATGCCAACGATGAACGGGATCTTGTGTTCTTCGAAATAGTCGACTGCGGGGAAACATTCCTCCAACCGGCGCGTATCGATCAGAACGACCGCGCCGATCGCCCCACGGACGAGGTCATCCCACATGAACCAAAAACGATCTTGTCCTGGCGTACCGAACAGGTACAGGATGAGGTCGGTACCCAGCGTGATACGACCAAAGTCCATGGCCACGGTGGTGGTGGTCTTGGTGGACACCTTTGAAGCATCGTCCACCCCTTCGCTGACCTTGGTCATGGCCGCTTCGGTGGTGAGCGGCTCGATCTCGGAGATCGAGCCGACGAAGGTGGTCTTACCGACGGCAAAGCCGCCGGCTACCACAATTTTCACCGGCATCGGAGCCGACCCAGAAGATTCGGTGGCATCAGCCGCCACCATGTCAGAGGGCTTGGAGACCATCGAGGACCCTTTCAAGCAGTCGAAGATCGGGTCGGCCAGAAGCCGACCGAGAGTTGACGGCGACGTAGCCCTCATCGATGAGGTCGCCGAGGATAACCCGGGCAACCCCGAGGGGGAGATGAAGCCGGGCCGATATTTCAGCCGTGGACAGTGGTGTGGTCAGCAGGTCGAGGATCTGGCCACGCTCGAGCCGAAGATTTCCGGCAGATTCGCCCTGGGGCGTGCGGTAGACGATGGCCTCGATCTGAAGCTCGGTACGGGCACGCGTACGTCCGCCCGTTATGGCGTAGGGCCGGACGCGGAGGCCCTCACCCGAATCGCCGAACGTGCTCATCGCGGGAGTGCGCCCTGAAGTTCAGCCCGCAGTTCTGGGGTAAGAACTTGACCAGCTCGTTCGACCAGAACGGTCATCTCGTAGGCCACCAGACCAACGTCGCACGCACCATCGGCCACCACCGCCAGGCAGGACCCGTCGCTGATGCCGGTGACGAAGAGGAACGCGTTCTCCATCTCGATCACAATCTGGGTTACGGCCCCACCACCGAACCGACCAGCGGCGCCGTAGGCGAGACCGATCAGACCCGACGCAACGGCGGCGAAGCGATCGGCCGCGTCGGGACCGAGGCCTCGCGACACGGCCATGGGAAGGCCATCGGCCGAGACCACCACAGATTCGCTGACGCCCGGAACTCGATCGACGAAGTTCTCGACGAGCCAGTTCACGTTGCGAGCGGCAGCGCTCAGATCACTCATGGGATTTCCTTCTCCTCAGACGGCCCGGCGGATACCGGCTCTTCAACACGTGCTCGTTGCTGTCCATCGCGGTAGCGCGACAGGAGGTTTCGGACCTCGTCTGGTGAGCGCCGGGTGGCGCTCGCATTGCGTTCGGCGTCGGCCCCCGGAATAGCCCGGCCACCGCCGCCTGCTTGACGCGGGGTCCGCTTGGTCAAGCCCGACGGGGTGAGCACCGGCTCGCTGGTGGGTTCAGGTCGCGCCTGACGAACGGGAGGCGCCGCAGCAGGTGCAGCAGGTGCCGAAGCTGCGGGTGCCGAAGTCGCCAGCGGACGGGCTCCGGGCGGATGGGCAACAGGCGCCCGAACGGGGGGTACAACAGGCGGTGTTTCGGGCTCCGGCACCGGGGTCCGCCCGAACAAGCGCGGCGGCCCCGCGTCCTCCAAGAAGAACGGCTTGGGAGCGGAGCCCGAGGTGGGCACCTCAGGCGCCGCGGCACCCGCAGTCAGCGAAGCCGTTGGGCGGGACGCGAGCCCGGCAACCGATGGCGGCATACCGTCGAGGTGGGCTCCTTGTGCCGGCGGAGCAGGCAGTTGGTCATCAAGGAGATCGCTGGCCACGGACTGGGCAAAATCGACCGCCTCAGGGAGCGGCGTGGTGAACGAGATGGGTTCGGGACGCGGAGCCTGGCTTGGAGCAGGTGCCGGAGCCGCA
>JANXNS010000163.1 GCA_025353965.1 Aquihabitans sp. | reverse complement strand
GTATTACCCAGCACATTGGCGCCTACCAGGTGATCAAGGGCGGCCGTCCGATCACCTTCATCGATACCCCCGGCCACGAGGCGTTTACCGCCATGCGGGCCCGCGGCGCCGAAGCAACCGACATTGTGGTGTTGGTGGTAGCGGCCGACGATGGCGTGATGCCCCAAACTATTGAAGCCATCGATCACGCACGCGCCGCCGAGGTGCCGATCGTGGTTGCGGTCAACAAGATTGATCGTGACAACGCAGATCCCGACAAGGTTCTGGCCCAGCTGGCCGAGCGCGGCTTGGTGCCCGAGTCCTGGGGTGGCGACACCATCGTCTGCATGATTTCTGCCCTGCAGGAGATTGGTATCGACGAACTGCTCGAGAACCTTCTGGTTGTGGCCGAACTCGAGGACCTTCGAGCGAACCCAACTGGGCGGGCCAAGGGCGTCGTGCTCGAGGCCAAGTTGGATCCCGGTCGTGGACCAGTGGCCACCATCCTCGTCCAGCGAGGCACCCTCAAGGTCGGCGATCCCCTCGTGGCCGGTGCGGCCTGGGGTCGTGTCCGGGCCCTCATCAACGATCAGGGTGAACAGGTCAAGGAAGCTGGTCCCTCCACCCCGGTGCAGGTCCTTGGTCTGTCCGACGTGGCCGAAGCCGGCGACGATTTCGTGGTCGCTCGTGACGAGCGCAGCGCCGCCAAGGTCAGCGAGCAGCGGGAGCATTACCACCGCCTGGCCAACATCTCGGGCTCGGCTTCGGCTTCGGCCGGCGGGGCCAAGCTGGAAGACATCTTCAGCCAGATCCAGTCTGGCGAGGTTGCCACCCTCAACCTCATCATCAAGGCCGACGTGACCGGCTCGTTGGAGGCGGTCGTGCAGAGCCTGAAGCGCCTGGAGCGTGAAGAGGTCAAGCTGGCGTTCGTCCGCAGCGGTGTGGGCGGCATCCTCAAGAGCGACATTGAGCTCGCCATGGCCTCCAATGCGACGATCATTGGCTTCAACGTTCGGCCGGAGCGCCAAGTGCGTGAGTTTGCCGAGACCGAGAAGGTGGAGATTCGCACCTACGAGGTGATCTACCACCTGTTGGAAGACATCGAGGCAGCCATGGTTGGCATGCTGGCGCCGATCTTCGAGGAGATCGTTACCGGAGATGCCGAGGTGCGCGAAATCTTCTCCGTGCCAAAGGTGGGCAAGATCGCCGGTTGCTACGTGACCAACGGCGAAATTACCCGTGGCTCCAAGGTTCGTTTCCTTCGAGAAGGCACCATCATCTGGAAGGGCGCCGTGCAATCCTTGCGACGCTTCAAGGACGATGTGCGTGAGGTCAAGCAGGGCTTCGAGTGCGGCATTGGCCTCACCGATTTCCAGGATCTCAAGGCTGGCGACATCATCGAAACCTTCGAGGAGCGCGAGATTCCAAGGACGTAAGCCGATGCTGGTGCGGCGTCGGGCCACTGGCTCGCCGGTAGGATCCTTAGGCCGTATTCCCGCTGACCGATTCGTTGAAGGCTCATGAAAAAGCGACCCACCGCCCGTGACTACCCCCGAACGGCCCGGCTGAACACGCTCGTGCGCGAGATCATCGCCCAGGAACTGGAGCGGATCGACGACGAGCGCCTAGAACTCGTCACCCTCACCTCGGTGGTGGTTGACGGAGACTTGGCCCGCGCCGTCGTCTACTACGACCATTCCCGTGGCCAAGAAGCTGACGAGGAGATCGACCAAGCCTTCACCGATCTGCGCAAGCGACTCCAAGGTGCGGTCGGCCGCCAGACCACCTTCAAGCGTACGCCGGAACTCAGGTTTGAGACCGACGGGGTTCTACGGGAGGCCCTCCGGATAGAGGAGGTTCTCCGCGGCCTCAGCCAAGAGCCACCCATCGCGCCGTTGGACCCGACCCCCTACAACGACATAGAGCCGCTGTGACCCTGGCGCGTCCCGTTGTCAGGTCGATCCATGGCGCGCGGTAGGCCCCATACCGGCCCCGATGGCCTGGTCGTAGTGGACAAGCCCGCGGGCTGGACCAGTCACGATGTTGTGGCCAAGAGCCGGGGCCTGCTCGGCACTCGCAAGGTCGGCCATGCCGGCACGCTGGATCCCGATGCCACCGGCGTCCTGCTCTTGGGCGTCGGCAAGGCCACCAAACTGCTGCGGTTTCTGTCGCCGCTGGGCAAAGCGTATGTGGGTGAGGTGTCGCTGGGCACCGAGACCAACACCCTTGATGCCGCTGGTACCGTCACGGCCACCTATGACATGGCGGGCGTGACGCTCGAAGATGTTCGGGCGGCGTCGCTGGCATTCATTGGTGCTATCGAACAGATCCCGCCCATGGTCTCCGCCGTCAAGATCGATGGCCGTCGTCTCCACGAGCTGGCGCGCCAGGGCATCGAGATCGATCGGCCGGCTCGCCCTGTCACGGTCCATTCGCTTGAGGTTTCCCCCGGCCCAGAAGGCCAGGACGGCGTGTTCACCCTCGCCGTCTCCTGCTCGTCTGGCACCTACATACGCTCGCTGGCCGCCGATATTGGCACTGCGCTGGGTGGTGGTGCCCACTTACGGACCCTCCGGCGAACCTCCGTGGGCCCCTTCACCCTGGCAGACTCGGTGCCGTTGGAGTCGGTCGATGCTGAGCGGGTATTACCGCTAGAAGAAGCTGTTCGTCATCTGGGCGCCGTCACCGTCGATGAAGCCCGGGCGGCCGACATTGGCGTGGGCAAGGTGGTCGAGCGGGCGGACCTAGGCGTCGATGGAGATGGCCCGTGGGCGGTGTTCGGTCCCGCTGGTTCGCTGCTCGCGGTCTACGAACCCTTCCGTGGTACCACCGTGAAGCCATCGTTGGTGATCCCTACCTGAACCCACCCCACCTATGCGACGATGCAGGGAATGGTCACCTTCGATTACGACGTGTTGGTAGTGGGTTCCGGCTTCGGGGGGAGCGTCACCGCCCTCCGGGCGACCGAGAAGGGCTACCGGGTGGGCGTGATCGAGGCCGGTCGACGCTTCGACAAGGCGGACCTACCGAAGACCAGTTGGCAGCTCCGAAAGTTCCTGTGGGCGGCGGCTCGCTGGTCTACGCGAACACCCTCTATGAGCCGCTGGCCCCGTTCTACGACCAGGCAAAACGGATGCTTGGGGTAAACGAAACGCCCGAAGACACGCCCACCGATGGCTATATGAAGGAACTGGCCGAACGGGTGGTCGATCCGTATTTCGGCGGCGAGGGACCCGACAGGATCGGCTGTACCCATTGCGGGGGTTGCATGGTGGGCTGCCGGGTCGGCGCCAAGAACACCGTGGACCGCAATTACCTTTACTTAGCGGAGAAGAACGGCACCATCGTCCACCCGGACACACAGACGACTGATCTTCAGGCGCTGCCCGATGAGGGCTGGCTGCCGAGCCTGTCCGAACGCCTCGGCGATGTGGTCCGCACCAACAGCGAAGCAATTGTTGGGGCATTGGGCTCCAAGGTTCGCCCTGAGTTGACCCGTGGTGTGGCGATCACGTCGTCTATCCATCCCGACGAAACCGCCCATATAGAGCCGTGCCGGTACCCGCCCAAGTCCAATGCCATGGGCCTGCTCACCACAATTTCGGCGGTCTCCGCCAATCTGGGAGTGAACCCGTCACTTATCATTACGGCGATGACCGAGCGGGCCATGAGCTTGTGGCCGAACAAGGGTGAGGCGGACCTTCGCCCCGCCATCGGATCAAGCTACGTCCGGCTCGATCCGGTTGTACCGGACCATCCGGCCGTGCCGGTCGGTGCCCCAGCAGAATTGAGGTTCTCGTGATCACCACCGTGCTCCCCGCGGCCGCGGCCGCAGTCGCCTTGTTGATGTTTGCGACCTGGTTGCTGAGCCTGGCCCGCACCGACGCCAGCCTTGTCGACATCGTGTGGGGTTCTGCCTTTGTCCTGGTAGCCGCAGTTGTTGTGCTGGTTGGCGACGGCGCCGAGGTTCGGCGTGCGCTCCTTTTCGCCATGGTGGCCATCTGGGGGCTCCGGCTCTCGACCTACCTGGCTTGGCGCAACCTGGGCCACGGGGAGGACTACCGGTACCAGGCCATGCGAAAGAAATATGGCGACCGATTCCCGCTCGTGAGCCTGGTCGTGGTGTTCGGACTACAAGCGGTGCTGGTGTTCGTGGTGTCGCTGCCCGTGCAACTCGCCGCCACCGCGGCACAACCTGCTGGGCTGGGTCCGCTCGCCGTCATCGGCGTCGTTCTCTGGCTCCTTGGCGTGTCGTTCGAGACCATTGGTGATGCCCAACTGGCTCGCTTCAAGGCCAACTCCGCCAACCAGGGCTTGGTGATGGACCAAGGCCTGTGGCGCTACACCCGTCACCCGAACTACTTCGGAGACTTCTGCGTCTGGTGGGGCATCTTTGCTGTCGCCGCCGAGACGGGTCCAGGCCGGTGGGGCGTGATTGGACCGCTGGTGATGTCGTTCTTGCTGCTTCGGGTCTCGGGGGTAGTGATGCTCGAGAAGACCATTGGGAAGCGCCGCCCTGGTTACGCCGACTACGTGGCCATCACCAGCTCGTTTTTCCCTCGGCCGCCCAAGCGTTGACGGCTGAGGAGCCACCAAAGGCATGGACGGAGACCTGGTAAGTCCCGTCACCCGGCCAAGGAGCACGGTCCCAGGTGGACCACCGGTGCAGCAGCGTGAGGCCGTGGTCTGCCGCGGTCTCGTCTAGCTCCACGGGGCCAAACCGCCGACGACGAACCTGGAAACCGGAAACGAGGATGCCGTTGGTGGCCACCAGCGCAGCGCAGCGACCGATCGCCGCATGTTCGGTGCCAGGGGCAACGAAGATCAAGACGTTTCCGGCCAGCACAACGGTGTCGAACGTTCGTCCTGGCAGTTCGAACGTGGTGAGATCGGCCTCATGCCACTCCAAGTGGGGGGCCTTGGAACGGGCACTGGCCAGCATGGCTGGGTCTAGGTCTACGCCCACCGGTGCCAGGCCCCGCCGATCCAGTTCGATGGCAACGCGTCCGGTGCCGCAGCCCGCATCGAGAACACGCCGCCCCGGCGAGAGCTCGGTGATGAGCGACGCTTCACCGTGGACGTCGGTACCACCCGCCTCCAGTAGCGCAAAGCGATCGTCGTAGGTTGCCCCTCGGGGTACCGAAGGATCGTCTGTCCAGCGGGATCCTGACACGGCGGGCTACTCGTGGATCTGTTGGGCGAGATAGTTCTCCACGCCGATCGTGGCGATCACATGAAGCTGCCCCTCTAGCCAATCGGCGTGGGCTTCCTCGTCGACCAGGCGGTGCTCCAAGAGTTCGCGGGTGCCGTTGTCCCCCCTGGATACGGCCAGGGCGACACCCCGGTTGTACCGCTCGATGGCGGACTTCTCGGTCTCGAGCTCCAGTGCCAACTGCTCGGGAACGGTCTCGCCCACGAGCACGGGGTTGTAGCGCTGGAGGTTCGGGGTTCCGTCGAGGTAGAGGATCCGGTCGATCAGCTTGTCTGCGTCTTCCATCTCCTCGATGGACTCGCGGCGAGCAACGGCCGCCAGCTTGGGGAAACCCCAGTTGGTACGCATCTTGGCGTGGATGAAGTACTGGTTAATCGCCGTGAGTTCAGCGGTAAGTACCTCGTTCAACAACTCGATGATCTCGGGGTCACCCTGCATGATCCTGCCCTCCAACGGTTTTTGTGTCCGAACCTACCGTAGCGATTCAGCGGTGCTAGGCGGCGGCGTAGGCCCGTCGAATACTCACGCCGGCCTCGGCCAGGAGGGCTTCGACGATGGGGCTGCAGCCGCCGCATTTGATGCCCGCCCCACAGCGTTCGGCCACGTCAGCGGCATCCAGAGCGCCGGCCCGAATCTGCGAGCGGATCTCCTGATCGCTGACGACGGCGCAATGACAGATGACCATAGAATGATAAGTGTGCCTAACAAGTCTCCACATGTCAACAGCACGATCCACGTACCGGGCCCCCGTTGAGTGTCACCCCTCCTCCGCATGCTGTGACCGTGGTCGGCAGCGGGTCGGCGGACGAGGGAGTGCAGAGATGGAATCCAAGCGTGAGACGGCGTTGATCGAAGTGATGGCGCAGCTGGCCGCCCAGGACGGAGCTGCTCTCTACACCCTGCGGGAGCGGTTTCGGCCCGAGCTGGCCCGGGCGGTCTTGGCGTTGGCTCGCACCCGCGGCGCCCGGTTGAGCGCCGACGATGTAGACGAGCTGATCACCGATGTGGTCATCGAGCTGGCCCGGCTGGCACCGGCATGGGATCCACGCGGCGCTCCACCGTGGGTGTGGGCTCGCCATCGGGTGGCCAGCGCCGTCGATCGCCACATCGGGCAATGGGCGCGGCCGCTGGACGAAGAGAAGCACGCGGCGTCTCTGGTCGACAGCAGGCCCGCCCCCGGTACGGAGGCCCCGACGTTGGAGGTTCTCGCGGGGTTGGCCCTCCATCATCCCGACGTGGCTTTGCTGCGCGAGGCGGTTGCCCGGGTGGCATCTGATCGCGATCAGCTGATCTTCTTCGAGACGGCCGTCCAGGCGTCTCTCGGCGATCATTCACCGGCCGTCACGGTGGCCGAACTGCTTGGGATCAGACCGGAGGCCGTTCGTCAACAACATCGTCGGGTCCGATTACGAGTCCAGCATCTGGCGGCAACGGTGCCACGCTTTGCGATGCTGGCAGCTTTGCCGGTGGTCGCATGACCGGCGCCACGGGTGGCGACGGGTCCCGAGGCCGCCACCCGTCTGCCCGCAGTTCCGGCGCACACCTGGTCGGTCCAACCCGGCGGCTCTCGCTCGTGTTGTCACCCGCTCCTGGCCCCTACCGCGCCATGGCCGCCGCCGCCATCGCGATACGCGGCACGCAGGGGAGATCGCAGGCGGCATTCGCGCTGGCCTACGGGCTCGATATCGCCGACGTGGTGGCCTTGGAGGGGGGAGACGTCCCCCCGGACCAGCTTTCAGCGCCATTGCGGGTACTCACGCCCATGGGGCATCTGGCATCAAAACTTCAGCTGTCAGGCGACTGAGAGATGGCGGGTACGGTCTTTGCACCACAAACCGTCACCCAACATGTCGAACCAAAGGTCAAGTCATGCCGCAACAGGTCCGAGCCGTCGTCGCCAAGGCCAAAGGGGAGCCTGTCTCCCTCGAGATCATCGAGATCCCGGATCCAGGACCGGGTGAAGCCGTGGTGCAGATCCAGGCCTGCGGGGTATGCCACACCGACCTCCACTATCGCGAGGGCGCCATCAACGATGATTTCCCCTTTTTGCTCGGGCACGAGGCGGCCGGGATTGTGGAGTCGGTTGGGCCCGATGTCAGCGAGATCGCCCCGGGAGATTTCGTGATTCTCAACTGGCGGGCGGTCTGCGGCGAGTGCCGCTCCTGTCGCCGGGGCCGGCCCCAGTACTGCTTTGCCACCCACAACGCCACCCAGAAGATGACCCTCAATGGCCAGCCGCTGTCCCCGGCGCTTGGCATTGGTGCGTTCGCCGAGAAGACCCTTGTGGCCGCTGGCCAGGCCACCAAGGTGAACCCTGCAGCTAGCCCGGAGGCAGCGGGCTTGCTCGGGTGCGGGGTCATGGCGGGGTTGGGAGCGGCGATCTACACCGGCGAAGTTGGCCGGGGAGATTCGGTGGCCGTGTTTGGGTGTGGCGGGGTGGGTAACGCCGCCATTATGGGTTCCCGGCTAGCGGGGGCGGCCAAGATCATCGCGGTAGACCTCGATGCCGGAAAACTCGAGCAGGCCAAAGGCTTCGGGGCCACCCATACGGTCCTGGCGTCGGAGGTAGACCCGGTCACGGCCATCCAGGAACTGACTGACGGCAACGGCGCAGATGTCTGCATCGAGGCAGTGGGGAACCCCAAGGTCCTGGAGCAGGCGTTCTACGCCAGAGACCTGGCTGGCACGGTGGTGCAGGTCGGCGTGCCAAACCCCGAGATGCGGATCGACTTGCCGATGATTGATTTCTTCGGTCGGGGCGGCCAACTCAAGCCATCGTGGTACGGAGACTGCCTCCCGAGCCGGGACTTCCCCATGTTGATCGACCTCTACCTGCAGGGCCGCCTCGACCTCGATCGGTTTGTGAGCGAGACCATCGCCCTGGAAGAGGTCGAGGACGCCTTTCACCGGATGAAGCGTGGAGAAGTCCTGCGTTCGGTCGTGGTGATGGATCAAGCGGTTGCGGGCTAGTGGCCGCCCGGATCGATCGTGTGGTCACCCGCGGGATCTTCTCGCTGGACGGGGGAGACTTCGAGGTCGACAACAACATTTGGTTGGTCGGCAATGACCAGGAAGTGGTGGTCATAGACGCCGCCCATGACCACCACCCCATCGTTCAGGCGGTGGGAGACCGCAAGACAGTGGCCATCATTTGCACCCACGGTCACAACGACCACATCAACGTGGCCGCGGCGCTGGCCGACGCGCTCGGGGCTCCCATCCTGTTACACCCCGACGACACCATGCTGTGGGATGTCGTCAACCCAGTTCGTCGCGCCGACGGCCCCTTGGCCGACGGCCAGGAGATCGTGGTTGGCGGTACGACACTGCAGGTACTGCACACTCCGGGACACAGCCCCGGCGGCTGCTGTCTGCTGGACGCCGCGGACGGAACCCTGTTCTCGGGCGACACGCTGTTCAACGGTGGCCCGGGCGCAACCGGCCGGTCATTTTCGGACAAGTCGGTGATCCTCCGCTCGATCGCCGAACGGTTGCTTCCGTTGCCCGAGAACACGATCGTTCACACCGGCCACGGAGACGACACCACCATTGGCGCCGAAACGGCCGGGGTGCTGGTCGCCCTGGCCGCCGAGCGGTGAGTGGCCTTCGGGCCGAACCCGCTCAGGCCTCGAGTGCAGTCGCTTTGGCCCAGCGGTAATCGGCCTTGCCGGCTGGTGATCGCTGAAGGGCATCGCGGTAGACGAACGCCTTGGGCAGCTTGTAGCGAGCAACGTGGCGTTCGGCTTCCGCCAGTAGTTCCTCGTCGGAGGCGGATGCCCCTTCTGCTAGTTGGACGACGGCCACAACCTCGGACCCCCAACGCTCGCTCGGACGCCCGACCACGATGACGTCGTAGACCGCGGGGTGGTGGGCCAAAGCCTGCTCAACCTCCTCGGCGTAGATCTTCTCGCCGCCCGAGTTGATCGTGACGGAATCTCGGCCGAGCAGCTCAATGACGCCGTCAGCCCGCCAGTTGGCCCGGTCGCCGGGAACCGCGAAGCGGATGCCACCGATGACCGGGAAGGTTGCTGCCGTCTTGGCGGCGTCGCCGAGGTACCCAAGTGGCACGTGGCCCCGCTGGGCCAGCCAGCCCGTCTCGTCGCTCCCAGCGGTCAGTTCATGGCTGAGGTCCGCGCTCACCACGGAGGTCTCGGGGCCGGGATCGAAGGTTCCCGTCGAGGTGGAGCCCTTGGCCGAGGTGTGGCCCATCTGGGCGCCGGTCTCCGAGGAGCCCACCGCATCTAGGACGATGGCGTGGGGGGCGATCTCAAGGAACCGTTCTTTGATGGAGGAGTTGAGCGCGGCCCCGCCGCTGACCAGTGCGAGGAGCCCGGAAAGGTTGTACGAATTGCGTTCGAGCTCATCTACCAACGGCCGCCCCATGGCGTCGCCCACGATCTGCAGGCTCAGGACGCTCTCGCGTTCCACGGTGGCCCACACATCGGCGGGATCCAGCCGGGTGGGATCGCGCACGAACACGATGGTGTTGCCACCGGTGAAGGCGTTGAAGGTTGCCCACTGGGCGGCACCGTGCATGAGCGGGGCGACCGACATCATGCGGACCCCACCGTTGATCGAGGCTTCCACGATGGCCTCAAGCGACGGGATCGGCTCCGCCTTCCCGAAGGGGCGACCACCCATGGCGCCGATGAAAATGTCGTGCTGACGCCAGAGCACACCCTTGGGCATGCCGGTTGTACCACCGGTGTAGAGGATGTAGAGGTCGTCGGGGGACCAATCCAGCGAGATGGGATCGGTGGAGCCCTCGGCGAGAAAGTCGTCGTAGCGGACGGCGCCATCGAGGAGACCGTTCCCCGACCCGTCCGGCACCTGTACGAGCAGCTTCACGTCGGGGAGCGACGGCAGGACCTGCGCCAGAGTGGGCGCAAACGCATCGTGGAAGACGATGGCCCGGGCCGATGAGTTGTCCAGCAGGTAGAGCAGTTCTTCTGCGACGTAGCGGTAGTTGACGTTGAAAGGAGCGACTCGAGCCTTGAACGAGCCCAACATGCTCACGACATATTCGGGCCCGTTGTGGAGATAAATCGCCAGATGATCCTGGCCGGATTCGTGCCCGGCCAAGCTCGCTCGTTCTCGGTTACAACCAAGGCCGCGTTGGACGAGCGCGTGGGCAAACTGGCGGCTCTGGTCGGTTAGGTCTTGGTAGGTCAAGGCGCCGTCGGCGGTGATGATGGCGGGCCGGTCGGGGTTGGCCGCCGATACGGCTTCGTGGACCTGAGCCAAGTTGTACGACATTGGTGTTCTCCATTGGATCTAACGAATCGTCCCGCAGACTACTCAAAGCCCAATAACAGCTGAGCTTGCGCCCAGGCGAGATCGGGCTTGCCGGCGGGGCGTCGCTGCAGTTCCTCCACAAACACCAGACGACGGGGCACTTTGAACGAGGCCAGATGCGCTCGGCAGTGGCGGTCGAGCTCGGCCAGATCGAGGGGCAGCCCCGACCGGGATTGCACGACCGCCGCAACGCGCTCGCCGAACCGGTCGTCGGGAACGCCCACCACGACGGCATCGAAAATTTGGGGGTGGCCCTTGAGCACGATCTCGACTTCTTCAGGAAAGACCTTTTCGCCGCCGGTGTTGATCGACGACGAGCCGCGGCCGAGCAGGGTCACCGATCCATCGGCCTCCACCCTGGCCAGGTCGCCGGGTACGGCCCACCGTTCGCCTTGGAGTTCGGTAAATGTTTCGGCGCTGCTGGTGGGATCGTCGTAGTAGCCCAAGGGAATGCGGCCCCGCCGGGCCAGGCGTCCGATGATGCCGCTGCCCGGAGGGGCGGGACGTCCGGCGTCGTCGAGGACTGCAGTGAATTCGTCGACATGGAATCGGGGGAGGGTGTTCGGCGCCTGACCGGCCCAGAGAGGCATCTGGCCTTGGCCGCCGGTTTCTGATGTGCCGTAGCCATCGACCAGTACAGCCCATGGCAACTGATCGAGAAGCTCCTGGCGTACGCCAGGCGACAGGACGGCCCCGCCGGACAGGATGACGAGGAGGTCGTCCAGTTGCCAGCGATCGGGCTCGGCGGCCAGGGCGTCGGCCAGAGGACGGGCGAACGCGTCGCCCACGATGGTGAGCATGGTCGCGTGCTCGGCCTCGGCCAAGGACCAGAGCCGGGCAGCATCGAACCCGATCGACGTGTCGATCAACACGGTCCCACCTCCGAGGAGCGTGGTGAGGGCCATCCACTGGGCGGTGCCATGGGTGAGCGGTGAGGCTGGAAGGCAGCGGGTTCGGCTGCTGAGCGCGTTGGTGGGCACCTCGCTGGGGTCCTGCGCTGGCTCGCCACCGGCGTTGCCGCCTCCGAGCGCCGCAAAAAGCAGATCTTCGTGGCGCCACACGACCCCTTTGGGCAAACCTGTTGTACCCCCGGTGTAGAGGAGGTAGCGGTCATCGCCACTCCGGGCGACGGTGGGCCGGTGGCTCGGCGCAGCGGCCAACACTGACTCGTAGTGGTCGCCCCGGGTGTAGGTAGTGGTGGTCAGGCCAAGATCGGCAACGGCCTCTCGGGCGCGTTCGGCCAGGTCCACTTCGGCGATGAGGACCACGGGCGCGGCGCGAGCGAGCAGGTAGGTGAGCTCGTCGGTGGTGTAGCGGGTATTGACATTGATGGGAATGGCCCGCACCTTGAAGGCCCCAAGCATGGCCTCCAGATACTCGTGGCCATTGCGCAGGAGCAGGCCAACATGGTCGCCGGGAACGACCCCGAGGCCAGCCAGCGCGTGGGCAAATCGGTTGGCCCGTTCGTCGAGGTCTCGGTATGACAGCCGGACCGCATCGGTGACGACCGCTTCGCGTTCGGCGACGACATCGACGACGCTCTCGAAGAGGTCCCCCAAGTTCCAAGTGCCCACTGCCGCTGACGGTAGTGGCGTCGCCTCGCCGGGCCGAAACTGATCGCCCAGTTCGGTCATGAGCCACCTTGTGTTCGGCCCACCTCACGGTCCTACGGCGGTTTCCCTTCACATCCGAGGGTGCCGTAAACCTGACGGGTGATGTCGGAGGTGCGAATCGGCCGCCGATGACGCACCATGGAGCTATGGACTCGACGGTCGAACCTCCCCCTCATCTTGCACCTGAGCCGACCCGAGCGCCCCGACGCGAGCGGAACCGGTTCACGGTCCGGCCCCCCAGCCAAAGCCGCAAGTTGGGTATGCGTCATCACGAGGAACACGCAGGGCACCGGGCCTCGTGGTTGCGAGCCGGGGTTCTGGGCGCCAACGATGGCTTGTTGTCCACCGCAAGCCTGCTGGTGGGCGTCGCCTCTGCCTCGGCTGGCCGTTCCGTCCTGCTCGCCGCGGGAGTTGCCTCCTTGGTGGCCGGCGCGGGGTCCATGGCCATTGGCGAGTACAGCTCGGTTTCGTCGCAACGCGATGCCGAGCGGGCAGACCTGGAAACCGAGGCGGTCGAGCTGGAGACGATGCCCCGCGCCGAGTTGGCCGAGCTCACCACGATCTACGAGCAGCGGGGCCTGCCCCGTTCGCTAGCTCGCGAGGTTGCCGAGACGCTCACCGCGCATGATGCCCTGACCACCCACGCCCGAGACGAACTGGGGCTTGATCCCGATGACCTGGCCCGTCCGTTGGAGGCATCGCTTACCTCTGCCGTGAGCTTTGCCTTGGGCGCCCTAGTTCCCTTGCTGGTGGTTCTGGCCGCAAGCGCAGGATTCCGAGTCCCGGCGGTGGTGATCTCGACCCTGGTGGGGCTCGGCGTTCTAGGCGCCATCGGCGCTCGTCTTGGCGGCGCGCCGATGCTTCGCCCGGCGATCCGGGTCTTGGTCGGGGGTGCTGCCGCCATGGGGGTGGCCTGGCTGGTGGGCCAGACCTTTGACGTTGCCGTGGGTTAGCGGTGCCTACTCGTAGTACCGGAAGATGATTTCGCTCACGCAGGAGGGCTTGGTTGCGCCCTCGCACTCAAATGTGAAGGTCATGTACACCTGCGCGCCGCCCGGGATGTCTTCCACGTTGGTGAGCTCAGCGCCCATGCGAAGCTTGGCGCCGACGGGAACCGGCGACGGAAACCGCACCCGGCCGGCGCCGTAGTTGACACCCATCTTGATGCCATCGACTCGCATGATCTGCGGGGCCAGCACGGGGCCCAGCGACAAGGTGAGGTAGCCGTGAGCGATGGGCCCACCGAACGGGCTTTCCGCCTTGGCCCGCTCGGGGTCGACGTGGATCCATTGGTGGTCACCGGTTGCTTCAGCGAAGGTGTCCACCCGTTCCTGGGTGATCTCCAGGTAGTCGGAGTAGCCGAGATGGGTGCCGACGAGGTCCTTCAGGCCGGCGATGCCTTGGATAACGGTGGTCATCGCCCCAGCATGGCACGGGGGCCGACCATGGTCGGTCAGCGACGGCGTGGCTGTCTGGAGGGCTTCGATGGGCCGGCGAACCAGATTCGCTGATACTCACGGCTCTGCGGGTGGAGGAGCGTGACGAGGAGGGCCCCGTCGAAGATGAAACTGATGATGTACCCGCTGCCGAGGTTGAATCCGCGGGCAGTGGCGATGACCGGAAGCACCACCGCGCCAGCGGCCACGGCAACGCCGACCTTCCAGCCGATCTTTTGGCCGTTGGTGATACCCAGACCGGCGAACCCATAGGCCGCCAGGCCAGCCAGGACCGCCAGCGTCTGAATGGCATTGGTTGTACCGAGGTCACGACCCGGATCGCTGAGTAGTAGCGGTGCCAGCACGTAGGCCGAGTTGCCGAGCGGAATGCCAATCAAGGTGAAAAGACTGAACGCGGCGTTGACATAGAGCAACATGGCCGAGATCGAGAGGGTCTG
Source organism: Aquihabitans sp. (assembly GCA_025353965.1). Classification (GTDB taxonomy): domain Bacteria; phylum Actinomycetota; class Acidimicrobiia; order Acidimicrobiales; family Iamiaceae; genus Aquihabitans. Next base: position 3,583 of record JANXNS010000163.1, on the reverse strand, counting down.
GGGTAGTGAAGGATTCCACCAACGGGTGAAGCGCATGACCGACAGTCTGGCAGGGGTGGTGCTAGCGGCCGGTGCAGGCCGCCGCCTCCTGCCGCTTTCTCGAGTGAGACCCAAGGCTCTGTGCCCGGTTGGGAACCGGGCCCTGGTAGACCACGCCATCCACCGCGTTGCCCCGGTGGTGGGTGGTCTTGGTGCGCTGGCGGTGAACCTCCACCATGGCGCCGAGCAGATCGACGCTCACTTGGCCCCGGAGATACATCGATCGGTCGAAGTCGCCAAAGCGCTGGGAACGGCGGGGGCACTTGGCGTGCTTCGGTCCTGGTTCGACGGGCGGGACGTGGTGGTGACCAATGCGGATGCCTGGCTTCCGCCTGACCTCGACCTCTCCTCGTTCTTGGCCGATTGGGATCGGGAGCGAATCCGACTGCTCTGTGTGCGCGAATCGGATCGAGGGGACTTTGGCGACCTCCGGTACTGCGGGGTTGCGCTCATGCCGGCGGACCTGGTTGGGAGGCTGCGGCCGGAGCCGTCGGGCCTCTACGAGGTGAGTTGGCGCCAGGAATGGGCGGCGAACCGCCTCGATCTGGCTGTTCACCACGGCGCATTTATTGATTGTGGGTCCCCGTCGGAGTATCTGGCCGCCAATATGGCTGCCTCAGGCGGCCGGTCGGTTATCGCCCCGGGGGCAGTGGTGGAACCGGGGGCTGAGCTGGTCAGATGTGTGCTCTGGGACGACGCAGTGGTCTGTCGAGGTGAACGTCTGACCAATACGGTGCGTGGGAAAAATCTCACGGTCCTCATTCGTTGAGCATTCCGACCGATGGATACGCCCATGCGCCGTTCCGTCCCCGCTCTCTTGATGTGGTGCGTTGTCACGGCATCGGTCGTCATCACTCCCGCAGTCGCCACCGCACAAGCGAGATCTACGGGAACCGACCCCGCGGCCGGGCTCGATCTACCTCCCGGGTTCACTGATGGGCAGCCAGTTGGCGGTACCGATAGGCCGTCACCCGCGGTGCCGGCCTCCTCGTCGGGTTACTCCGCGGCGGCGTCGACCGCGGTCGGAACGCGGTCGTCCGCCACTCGCTACTTCGGTCAGGGTCCGTGGACTGCGATCCAGTCCGCAACGGCGGCCACGTCCCGGTGCGCCGGACTGGACGCACCGGTGCTCACCGCATTAGTCACTTCGCCGATCTTCAAGGAATCATCGGCCGCTACCTCGGCCTCTACCGCCCCGGCGCCGATGACGCTGTCTCGCTACGACGAGTGGAACGGTGTCCTCTCCACCACAACTAACCGGAGCGCGAACTACGGCCTCTACGCCTTTCGCGATCCGTACACCGCCTACCCTCGAGCGTATTGGCACCCAGGGATTGGGATCTGGCAATACGACAGCGCCGGCGTTGGTGCGCCCTACACGGCGGTGGAACGCATGGATGTGCGAGTAGTCGCCGCTGATGTTGCCGTCGGAATGGCCTCACGCTTCTGCAACCCGCCGACTGCCGTAGTCGGTCACTCGGCACCCTTCACCGACCAAGAGCGACGCAACGCGGCCTGGTGGCCATGGTGGGCGGGGGATATCAACCGGTCGTGCCCGCTTTGTCAGGCCGAGTACGACCGCATGACTGCCTCCACGCCGTTCTTCTCCAACGTGTCATTGGTGGCCGGAATTACCGCAACCGGTGGGGCCGTCGAGCATTCCTGCACGCTGCCAGGGGAAGCGAGCCCGGTGTCATGCTGGTACGTGGACCCTCGGGTGGGCGTGATTCAAGGGGCAACTGGCTGGGCGCAACTTTCTCCAGACGGGCTAGGTAGCCCCACCGCGGCACCGGCTCCCTTGTCCAAACCCTTTTATGTGCTCAAGCGCAACGGCGCCGAGGAGCGTCACTGGCTCAAGGCCGATACCGGGTATGCCATCGATATCTCCGGGACCCGGCTGCTCGGCAAGAACGAGCGGCCCCGTTCAAACCAGAGCGGCTCGGGCATTACCTGGTCGTCCACCTCTGGCCTCTGCGACCTCACGACGAACCGGGGCTCGTGCGGCACCGTGGTTCCCCCACCCAGCAACCCGGTGCCGCCCCCGCCGGGCATGGGCTTGACGTCTACGACCACCTCGGTCGGCGGTACCTACCGGCCTATTGCTCTCGATGCCAACGGGGACGGCAAGGGTGATGTCCTCTGGTACGCGCCGGGTACCGGCGGTGATTCGTTGTGGCTCGGCAAAGGCTCAGGAGCGTTCACCCCCACGACGGTGAACATCGGCGGGTCGTACGATCAGGTGCTGGCCCTCGATGGGAACGGCGACGGACGCGACGACCTGCTCTTCAGTTCCCCAGCTACGGGCCTGGCTTACCTGTGGCTCTCCAACGGCAATGGCACCTTCACGAGTTCCCGCCTGCTCCCCGGTGCTGGGCGGCGGCCCGTTGTGCTCAATGCCAACGCTGCCGGGGGAGACGAGATCTTCTGGTACGGCCCCGGAACCCTGCGGGACTCGTTGTGGACCTGGAACGGGTCGGGCTACTCGGGTGTTGCCGTGACCGTTGATGGAACGTTCTCCCCGTTCGTGGGCGACTTCGACCGGAACGGTACCGATGACATTTTCTGGTACGGCCCCGGATCAATGCCAGACCGCCTGTGGCTCTACAAGGGCGCGGGTGGCTACGTGAGCACCGCAGTCAATGTCGGTGGCCCCTACCAACCCGTTGTCGGGGACTTCGACGGAAATGGTGGCGACGACATCCTCTGGTATGCGCCGGGGACCACCGCCGATACGGCCTGGTTCTCGACTATCGGTGGGGCCTTCACCCCGCAATCTCTCGTGGTGAGTGACACCTACGTACCTGTCGTTGCTGACCTTGATGGCGATGGCCGTGACGACGTGGTCTGGGACTCGCAGACCACGTCCACCGACCTTTGGACTCGCTGGGCGGCCACCCGCGATCGCAATTCTGTGTCCTTGCCGGTTGATGCCGCCCATGGGCCCATTGCCGGGGCATTCTCCAGCGGTGGCCGCGACGGCCTCTTCTGGTACGCCGCGGGCCCGACGCTCGACGCCGTGTGGTGGCGCTAACGCACTGGTTTGCTTACCGCCGGGTGGGGTCGCTCACCGCGATGGGACCAACATCGTGGTTGGCCCGCAACTGACCGCAGGCCGCGTCTATGTCGGTACCACGGGTCCGCCGGATCGTGGCGTTGATGCCGAGGTCCCCTAGCTGATCGGCGAATGCTCGGACCTGGGTGGGGGACGTGCCGCGCACGGCGTAGCCAGGGGTCGGGTTGAGCGGGATGAGGTTGACGTGGGCCCGCAACGGGCGGGCGTAGGCGGCCAATTCTTCCGCATGGCGGGCGGTGTCATTGGTGCCGTCGATGAGCGCCCATTCGAACGACAGACGACGGTGGGTGGCCTCCACATAGTCCTGGCAGGCCTCCGCCAGGACGGCGAGAGGGTAGCGGCGGTTGATCGGCACCCTCTCGCCGTCCTGGCGGAGGCCTGCCAGGACTATGTGGAGGCCACCCACCGTCGTCTGTCGTTCGAATGGGCGCTCATCGACGGCACCAATGACACCGCCCGCCATGCGGAAGA
>JANXNS010000119.1 GCA_025353965.1 Aquihabitans sp. | reverse complement strand
TAACCAGCCAGTACGACAACTCGAGCGTTCGGGAACCGTTGGCGGGTGGCCGAGGTGGCTGCCACCACGTCGATGCCGGGTAGCTGTGCGCCGAGCAGCACCACGTCGACCGCCTCGGCATCCAGTTCTTGGGCTATCTGGTGGTCTCGGCTGGAGCCGATACAGCGGAGGTCGGGCTCGCCGTCGATGACCCGGCTGAGTGCTTCCAGGGGCGTGCGTTCCTGCTCGATGACGAGCGTTCGCAGAACGGTGGGAAGCGGGGGAGCGATGGTCATTCAGGCCTAGTACGAGGCCGGAGCCCCTTTCGGATGTACCACCGATCGCCGGCGCCCGGCTGAGCGGGCATGATGCGTCCGCTGTCGAGCGGGCTGGCCGCGTCGAAGGGGAGAACGAGATGACCGACAAGGTGCGGCTGGATATCGAGGGCCCGATCGCCGTCATCACCAACGACAATCCCGACAAACACAACGCGTTCGATGATGAGATGGACCTGCGGTTGTTTGGAATTTTGGGCGAACTCGGGGCCCGACCGGAGGTCCGCGTCATCGTGTGGCGGGCGGAAGGGAAATCGTTCTCGTCGGGCCGAGATGTGGCCGCGCTCGGCGGCGGTCAGGTGACCATGACCCACCACCAGCTCATGACGCGAGGCCACCGGGGTATCCAGCGCATCTTCGATCTGGATGCGCCAATCATCGTGGCGTGCAAGGGCTGGTCGATCGGCGCCTCGTTCCAACGAGCATTGCTTTGCGATATTCGCATTGCGGCCGACGGCTCGAAGTTCATGCTGCCCGAGGTGACTCACGGGGTAATCCCGGACACGGGGGGTGTCGGTCGACTTTTCCAAATCTGCGGCCATGGAGTGGCTAGCGACCTCGTCCTCACCGGACGGGCCATGGATGCGGCCGAGGCATTCGCACACGGCGTGGTTTCACGCGTTGTGCCGCCCGATGACCTCGACGACACGGCCATGGAAATGGCCGCGAAGATTGCCGCCGCACCAGCCGTGACTATCAGGACGGCGCGACGGGTGATCAAGCATTTGGCCGAGCCTGAGATCCGAACGTCCATGGCCGAAGAACTGATCGGCCAAACCTTCGTGAGTCGATCTGACGACCTAGCTGAGATGCGCGCCGCCCGGGCCGAGGACCGACCGCCCCGCTACACCGGAAGCTGACACCGCCATGACCGGAACCCAAGTCCCGACCGACCTTCAGGGCCTCCCCGAACCTCCAGCGCTCGGTGCTGCCGCCCTTCCCGCCGGCACCTTTGACGGCACCACCGTGCTGGTCACCGGCGGTGGAACTGGGCTGGGCAAGGCGATCGCCACCGAGTTCGCTCGACTCGGCGCCAACTTGGTGGTGGCCAGCCGGAAGCCAGAGCATCTGGAAGCCGCCGCCGAGGCCCTGGCCGGGTTCGGTGGCCAGGTGGTCACCATGGCCTGCGATATTCGTGAGCCAGACCAAATTGCGGCCGTCTTTGACCGGGCCGTGGCCGAGGTGGGATTGCCGGCCGTGCTCATCAACAACGCCGCCGCCAATTTCCCGGCGCCGGCGGAGGATCTGTCGCCCAACGCGTGGCGCACGGTGGTGGACATCACGTTGACCGGCACGTACCTGTGCAGCCGTGAGTTCGCACGCCGGCACCTCGATGCGCGCACACCCGGATCGATCGTGAACGTCGGCGCGTCGTACGCGTGGACCGGGGGTCCGGGGTTCGCGCACTCGGCTGCGGCCAAGGCCGG
>JANXNS010000111.1 GCA_025353965.1 Aquihabitans sp. | reverse complement strand
CGCCCGACGACCTCTGCGTGTTTCTCCGCTTCCTCTTCCCAGGCCTAAGTCCGGTCGAACGGATCACCTTGGTCGCCGCCATGCGCACCGATGTCGTTCCTGCGGTATTCGAACGGATGCGGATGACGGCTGAGTCATCTCTGTCACCCGCCGAATACCAGATGGTCGCCGCCGCTGGGGCATTTGCCTGACCCAGGGCGGGAGTCATCTCAAGGGGGGACTAGACCGCAGGCAGGACCATGTCGATGGTGACCACATCGGGTGTCATCGGGTTTCCTCGCACCGCAACGAGGGCACCCAGCGAGGACCTGGCCCCGACCAATGACCGCCGCAGGATCTGCGGCCACGGCCGTGGTTGCGTTGACCTGCTCCATGCAGGCTTGCATGTCGGCCATCCGGTCCGCCTTGGGTGGGGCGTTGCGTTGGATTTCTTTGGTCTGGGCCTTGAGCTGGTTGTACGACTTGGACATGCCCATCGGTCAGACCTCCACGATGGCGTAGAGCCGGCTGTACTGGAGGGAAACGGCCGAGCAACCCGGGGGCTGCCTCCACCATGGACTTCATATCCTTCAAACCTCGGAAAATTCCCATCGGTACCGCTCCTCGTGATCGTGATTGTGGTCGAGAGCGACGGTCGGAAAGGTCGTGCTCGGTTCGTGAGCACTGGATGCTCATTCCCACCCCCGTAGACTCGGCGACGTTATGGAACCGTTGAACGAGACGATTGAGTCGACCGAGAAGCCGAAGAGCTATCTCATCCGTACGTTCGGGTGCCAGATGAACGAGCATGATTCGGAGCGCATCGCCGGGCTCATGGAGGCCGACGGCATGATTGCGGCCACCGACGTCGAGACTGCCGACGTCGTGGTGCTCAACACCTGCTGTATCCGTGAAAATGCCGACAACAAGCTTTACGGAACTCTTGGCCAGCTCAAATCCGTCAAGGACCGTCGTCCCGGCATGGAAATCGTGGTCAGCGGGTGTCTGGCCCAGAAGGACCAAGAGGGAATTCGTGAGCGGGCGCCCTACGTCGATCTCGTCTTCGGCACCCACAACGTGCACCGGGCCACGGACCTTCTGCATCGTTCTCGCATTGAGGGGCCGCTCACGGAGATTCTCGCCGAGACGGTGGCCGACGACTACGAGCTCTTTCCGTCGGCCATGCCCGCCCGTCGGGACCAGGGCCACAACGCCTGGGTCACCATTCAGATTGGGTGCGACAACTCGTGTGCGTTCTGCATCGTTCCGGCTGTTCGTGGTGAGGAAATCTCTCGGCCGTTCGATCGGCTCCTCGCTGAGGTGGCGGGCCTAGCCGCAGATGGCGTCACCGAGGTCACGCTGCTGGGGCAGAACGTGAACTCGTACGGGCGGGACCTCACCTTGGCCGCCCGTCAGGCCGGGGGGACCGAGCGGGTCCGGCCGCTGTTCGCCGACCTGCTCCGGGCGGTTGGTGCCGTCGACGGCATCCGTCGGGTTCGCTATACCAGCCCCCATCCCAAGGATCTCCGGCCCGAGACCATCTTGGCCATGGCCGAGACACCGGAGGTGTGCGACCACCTGCATCTTCCGGTGCAGTCCGGGAGCGATCGGGTGCTCGCCGCCATGCATCGGGGCTATACCGCCGAGCGGTACTTGGAGAAGCTGGCCGCGGCGCGGGCCGCCATGCCTGACCTCGCCGTGACGACCGACATCATCGTGGGCTTCCCTGGCGAGACCGACGAAGATTTTGAGTGCACCCTGGAGCTGGCGGCGGCCGCTGAGTACGACTCCGCCTACCAATTCATCTATTCACCTCGCGCCGGAACCGAGGCGGCCGAGTGGGCAGATCAGTTCGTCGAACCGACCGTGATTACCGACCGATTCGACCGCCTGAAAGTGGTTCTCGAGCGGTCCGCCCTGGCCAAGCACGAGGCTCGCATCGGCCGGGTTGAGGAGGTCGTCATTGAGGGCCCATCCCGCAAGGATCCCTCGGTCCTGAGCGGGCGCACCGGTCAGAACAAGCTGGTCCACTTCGCCAGCGCACAATCGTTGCGTGTCGGTACCTACGCCGAGGTACTGGTCACCGGCGCGGCACCGCACTTCCTGCGCGGAGAACTGGTCTCGGTCACCGCCGCAGCCCGGCACCGGACTCGGATTCCGGTCTCGGCCGGCTGACGTTTCGATGAGCCTGCCTGCCCACGAACCAATCGTGCCGGAGGGAAGCGCCCGACCACTAGCCATTCTCGGCGTCACGGCATCCGGCAAGTCGGCGCTGGCCCTGGAGTTGGCTCGGCAGCGGGGCGACGTTGAGCTGGTGTCCGTCGATTCCATGCAGGTCTACCGGGGCATGGATGTGGGCACGGCGAAACCCACCGTGGCCGAACGGAGCGAAGTTCGCCACCATGTCCTAGATCTGGTCGACCCGTGGGAATCGTTCGACGTGCACGCTTTCCAGGGGGCGGTGAGGTGCGCACTCACCGACATCCACGGCCGCGGCAAGCGGCCCGTACTGGTGGGCGGGACCGGGTTGTATCTGCGGGCCGTGGTCGATGACCTTGAAATCCCAGGCCAGTTCCCTGAGGTAGCCGCAGAGCTCGAAACCGAGCCGGACACGGTGTTGCTCCACACCCGGCTGGCGGCATTGGATCCGCTCGGCGCCGCTCGCATGGAACCCACCAACCGGCGTCGGATTCTGCGGGCGCTGGAGGTCAGCGCGGGGAGCGGCCGGCCGTTCTCGTCGTTTGGTGCGGGCATGGAGGTGCACCAACCGTCCCCCGTTCACTTGGTGGGCCTGTGGTTGCCCAGGCCGGTGGTGGTGTTGCGGATCGAGCGTCGCTATGTCGACCAGATGGCGGCCGGTTTCCTGGCTGAGGTTCAGCGCCTGGCAGCAGGTCCATCGATCAGCCACACCGCCGCGCAGGCGCTGGGCTATCGCGAACTGCTGGCCCATCTACGAGGTGAAATAACGCTCGACACCGCTTTGGCCACCGCCGTTACCCGCACCCGGCAGTTCGCTCGCCGTCAGCGGGTCTGGTTCCGACGGGACCCCAGAATTAGCTGGATCGGCGCCGCCGAGGATCCAATGGTCGCCCTCCCAGCACTCCTAGCCGAGGCCCACGCCCTCTGGGATTAGCAGGGCCCTTGAGGGGTCGGGGGCAAACGCTGCGAG
>JANXNS010000098.1 GCA_025353965.1 Aquihabitans sp. | reverse complement strand
GGCGGCTTCACCACGCTGGCTGCACTCTGTTTCCACGACGCGTTCAAGGCCGGGGCCAGTCACTACGGCGTGGCCGACCTGGCCGCGCTGGCGACCGACACCCACAAGTTTGAAAGCCGCTATCTCGACGGGTTGGTGGGCCCGTGGCCCGAGGCAGAGGCGGTGTACTCGGCCCGGTCTCCACTTCATCACACCGATGGTTTCTCGGCGCCGCTGATCGTGCTGCAGGGGAGCGAGGACGAGGTGGTCCCGCCCAATCAGTCCGAGATGATCGTGGACGCGTTGGCGGCCAAGGGCGTGCCCCACGCCTACCTCTTGTTCGAGGGCGAACAGCACGGGTTCCGCCAGGCGGCCAACATTGTTCGGGCCTTGGAAGCGGAGCTCTGGTTCTACGGCCGGGTGTTTGGGTTCGACCCCGCTGAGGTGATCGAGCCGGTAGCGAGCGCCGTGGGACTTTGATCGCTTCGGCTTGGCATTGGCGGTTCTGGCAGGTGACCCGCGAGAATCGCCTCCATGGCTCGTGTGCTCGTTTCGGAGAAAATCGCAGACGGAGGGCTGGACGCACTGCGTGCTGCCGGCCACGAGGTTGACGTGCAGGTGGGTTTGTCGCCCGATGAGCTGTTGGTGGCCATCAAGGGCGCCCACGGCCTGATCATCCGCTCCGCTACCACGGTCACGGCCGAGGTACTCGACGCCGGGACAGACCTGGTGGTGGTCGGCCGGGCCGGGATCGGGCTCGACAATGTGGATGTTGCCCATGCGACAACCCGGGGCGTGATGGTGGTCAATGCGCCGCAGTCCAACATTCTGTCGGCCGCTGAGCAGACCATGGCACTGTTGCTGGCTCAGGCCCGCAACATCCCCCAGGCCCATAACGCGCTGGTGCAGGGTCGTTGGGAACGCTCCAAATGGGAGGGCGTTGAGCTGGCCGACAAGACCCTGGCGATCGTGGGGCTGGGCCGTATTGGCAAGCTGGTGGCCCAGCGGGCCATGGCTTTCGGCATGCGGATCATTGCCCATGATCCCTTCATCGCTCCGGAACGGGCCCGGGCCATGAACATTGATCTCGTGACCTTGGACGAAGTGGCCGCCCAGGCGGACTTTGTGACCCTCCATGTGGCCAAGACCCCTGAGACGATCGGCCTCATCGGGGTGGACTTCTTGTCCAAGGCCAAGCCGAACCTGCGGGTGATCAATGTGTCTCGCGGTGGGATCGTGGACGAAACGGCGCTGGCCGATGCCATCCGTGAAGGCCGCATTGGCGGTGCAGCACTCGATGTGTTCGCCCAAGAGCCCACCACCGAATCTCCCTTGTTCTCGCTGCCGCAGGTGGTGGTGGCGCCGCACCTGGGCGCCAGCACCCGTGAGGCCCAAGACAAGGCCGGGGACACGATCGCCGAGCAGGTGGGCCTGGCCCTGGCTGGCGAGTTTGTTCCGTTTGCGGTGAACGTTGCCGCCGCCGAGGCTTCCGAAACCGTTCGCCCCTACCTCGGCGTGGCCGAGCAGCTGGGGACCCTGTTCGCTGGCCTGGGGGATGGCCTTCCGTCCGAGGTCGAGATTGAGTACTCGGGCGAATTGGCTGGCTACGACACCCGGATCCTGACCCTTTCGGTCCTTAAGGGGCTGTTCGGAGCGCTAACCGACGAGCCCGTGTCCTACGTAAATGCCCCGCAGCTCGCCAAGGAAAGCGGCGTGGACGTCAAGGACACATCTACGTCGAGTTCGGTCGACTGGATCAACCTCGTTTCCATCTCCGGTGGGGGACACCAGATTGCGGGCACGCTCGTTGGGTTGAGGGCTGAGCCTCGCTTGGTGCAGATAGACGGCCACACGCTGGACGTGCCGCCCTCGGCCCACCTCCTGATCGTGAGCAACGACGATCGCCCCGGCGTGATCGGCCGGGTCGGCACGATCCTGGGCGATGCCAGCGTGAACATCCGCGACATGGACGTGGGCCGATCCTCCGCCCAGGGCGGTGCACTCATGGTGATTGCTACCCAGGACGGCGTTCCTGCCGCAGTGGTCGACACCTTGCGTGATGCCGACGGCATCGTCTCGGTGGCGGTCATCGGCGGTGCCTGACGAGCTCGCACCGTTGTTCAGGGTGAGCCAAAGGGCAGCTCGACGGGGGTGCCGTCGGGTCGGCTCAGCTGCCAACCGTGGGCGGCGCGGCTGAGGGTAAACCCGTTGTGCAGGACCTGGTGGTGATGAAACGGGCAGGCCAAAACCAGCTGTTCGAGGTCTGTCGGTCCGCCGTGTTCCCACGGAACGAGGTGGTGAATGTCGCATCGCCAATAGGGGGCGAGACAGCCGGGTACCTCGCACCGGCCGCCCGACCGGGCCAACAACGCCCGCCACTGTCCGCTGGAGGCAAGGCGCCGGCTTCGTCCGAAATCCAACGTTTCCAGAGGCGCGCTGACCAAGCGACAGATCAGCTCGGTTGGACTAAGGGGAGGCTCGGCTGAACCGGCCGGACTCTTCGGTTCGTCCCGGCTCCCCCGACGCCGGGATCGGATGCTGCGACGAACCGCGACTGGGTGGCCGTCTGCTCCGACGACCACCAGGCTGATGTCCGCCTCGCCCAACAGCCGACGCAGCGACCGCTCGGGGATCGGCCCGACACCGACGACCTCGCATCGTTTACGAGACCTCGGACTGGTCCCCACGGACTCCGCCGCTGATGTCGCAACGCCATGATCGCCGGCGGGTTCGGGTTCGGGTTTGGGTTTGGGTTCGGCAGCGGCCATTTGCGTGGCCCGGCGAGCAATGGTCTCGAGGTCCGCTAAGGCGATGAGCAGGGGCCTGGGTGCACCGTGTTCGGTGCCGCCCAGACAGCCCGGCTTCACGATCGCCATGAGCGCATCGGCATTGAGCTCGGCCTGGCTCCGAGGGTCTTCGACCAGGGCACCATCTCGGTGCCAGCTACTGATCTCGGCGGCTACGGCCAGAAACAGGATGGCCCGGGACTCTGGGGTGAGGTCACCATCTATGACGCCGCGGCCGCCGACGCCGGGGAACAAGTTGATTCGGTCCTGCTCGCCGGGCGGAGTTGGCGCGTCTCCGTCTGGCTCGTGGCGGCCGGTCTCCTCCAAGGCCCGGAGCCGCCAGGCCAGGAGGAACACCCGCAACCGATCGACATCCAGGGTGACCGCCTGCGAGACCAGCCAGGCTTCGTCCCGATCGAAACGCTGGGCCAGCTCCTCTGTCCGGGCCCGGGTCAACCAGCGAACCCGCTCCGCACACAACCGGCCGCCCAGCGCCGCAGCGGAGACGTGATGCATGGATCTGGCCAGCCGGGCCGTCTTGAGCCCGGAGCCGGCTGCCGCTCGAGATACGGCCGTGCGGTCCACCAACCAGGACACGGGGGAGCGGACGCCATCCAGGCCCCACTCACCGGATGCGTCGAACGCCGCAGTCACGGCCATTCGGAGGCCATCCAGGCAGGCCTGGGCCTTGGCCATGGAGGCAATCCACGCCGCCATGCCCGGGCCATCTCCAGGGTCGGGCCTGACCGCGCGCAACGCCGTGAGTTGGGCGGCGACCGAACACTGATGCGCGGCAAGGTCCGGCTCGCCGTCAGGATCTTCCGGTCCTGTTGGATCCGCTCTAGTCTCGAACATATGTTCGACTCTACCTCGCATGGCGAGGATCCAAACCACGAATACCGAAAGCGCTGCTCATTCGGGACGCGCACTGCGAGCCCCGGGCGCCGCGGTACTCTCACCGCCTCGGCACGCACACAAGAAGAGGTGGGTTCATGGGTTTGATGGACAAAATCAAGGGCGAAATTGTCGACATCATCGAGTGGATGGACGATTCCCGTTCCACCCTCGCCTGGCGTTTCCCTCGCTATCAGAACGAGATCAAGAACGGCGCCCAGCTGATTGTGCGTGAAGGCCAGGAGGCGGTGTTTGTGTACCGCGGGGCCCTGGCTGATCGCTTCGGGCCGGGCAACTACGAACTCAAGACGGAAAACCTGCCGATCATGAGCACCTTGCAGGGCTGGAAGTTTGGCTTCGATAGCCCGTTCCGCAGCGAGGTGTACTTCATCAACACCCGGCCGGTCACGGATCTGCGTTGGGGGACGGCCAACCCCGTCACCGTTCGGGATCCTGACTTCAAAATGGTCCAGGTGCGGGCCAACGGCCTGTGTGTCGTAAAGATCGAGAACGCGGAGATCTTCCTCAAGGAAGTCATCGGCACGGACAGTTCGGTCGAGGTCGATGAGATTGCCGAGTTGCTACGTCGAGTGATCACCCTCGCCTTCTCGGACCTCGTCCTGGAGACCAAGCTTGGCGTTATCGATCTGCAGGGTCGCCAAGTGGAGTTGTCGGACAAGCTCCGCGATTTCGTGGCCCAGCGCGTGGATGACGAGTACGGCTTGGCCATCCCGTCGATCACCATGAACATCTCCTTGCCTGAGGAGATCACCGCAGCCATGACCCGCGGTGTGGCCCGCGGTGTGGAGGAAGGCGGCTTCCTGGACAACGTTGGGGACCTCAACCGCTATCAGCAGGCCAAGCAGGCCGACGCCATGCTGGCGGCCGCGAGCAACCCCGGTGGTGGCGGCACCATGGGAGACATGATGGGCATGGGGATGGGGATGGCCATGGCCAACCAAATGGCCGGCCAGATGCAACAGCCCGGGGCAGCCGCCGCCCCGGCCGGTCCGCCGCCGTTGCCCGGCGCGCAGACCTTCCACGTGGACATGGGGGGACAATCGCAAGGCCCCTTCACGGTGGAGCAGATGCAGACCGGCGTGGCCAATGGCCAGGTCCTCCCAACTTCTCTGGTGTGGGCCGCAGGCATGGAGGGCTGGGTTGCCGCCAGCACCGTCGCGGCCTTGCAAGCTCTGTTCCAGGCCCCCCCGCCGCTACCCCCAGCCACTCCGCCTGCGCCGCCCGCCCCATGAGCACGGCTGGCGACACACCCCAGGATCCTCCGCCTCCGACTCAACCACCACCAATGGAGGCTGGGCCGCCGCCGTTGCCCGGCGCTCCGGCCGCGGCCAGCCCCCCGCCCATTGCCGACGATGCTGGTGAGCCCGAGCGGGCAGCGTTCCAAGTCACCGAGCAGACCCGTACCTACCCGTGTCGCCAATGTGGCGACTCGCTGGTGTTCGACATCAAGCTGCAGAAACTGGCCTGTCCGAGCTGTGGCTTCGCGGCGGACGTAGACCTCACCGGGTTAGCCGCGCCCATCGAACATGACCTTCGCCAAACTATGAACCAGTTACATGCCCTGCTGGCCTCCGACCAGGCACCCCATGCAACCGGCGAGAAGGAAATCGTCTGCCAGAACTGCGGCGGTCACACCACGTTCTCCGGCACCCTCACGGCCATCCGCTGCCCGTACTGCGCAACGCCCATTCAGCGCGACGACATCCACGATGCCCCATCCCGCCTGGCCGTAGATGGCGTGCTGCCGTTCCAGGTGGACGAAAAAAAGGCCAGGACTGACCTGGAGGGTTGGATCAACGGCCGGTGGTTCGCGCCCACCGAGTTCAAGAAATACAAGGAGACTGGCGCCTTTTCGAGCGTTTACGCCGCCT
>JANXNS010000095.1 GCA_025353965.1 Aquihabitans sp. | reverse complement strand
GGCGGCTTCAGCAACTGCCCATGGTGCAAACCACAGGTAGATGTTCCAGGCCTCTTTGGCGAACTGATGGTTGATGGCCTCGTACGCCGACTTCCGGACCTCTCGATCGCTCGAGATGCGGCCCTTCTCTAGATTGGCGTTGATGATGGGATCGTTGAATCGGCCGAAGTTCACCAGGTTTCCCTTGCCGTACCACCAGTTGTAATTGCTGTCCGGATCGTCCCCCGGCTGGTTACGGAACGACGCAATGTCGAAGTCGCCACTGATGGCCCGGTCGATCACGACTGCTTCCGACTCCGTCTGTAAGACGATGGTGAAGCCTGCCGCCTCCAGCATGTTTTTCACGAGGACGGCGGTCCTGACTGCGGCGGGCCCGGTGGAAGTCAGCAGCCGGAACTTGGTGGTTCGACCGGATCCCGACATGGCCCTCACGGCCTTCTTGGCGGCGGGAAAATCAAAGGACGGTGCGCCTGGGTCGGCGAGATGGCCTAACACCGCTGGAGCGAAGGGCTGGTCTGCCACCGTGGCAAAGCCCTTGTTCGACTGCTCGTTGAGTGCCTTGCGATCGATGGCATGCGCGATGGCGAGGCGAACCTCACGCGACGCCAATTGCTTGTTCTTGACGTTGAGCATGAGGTAGTTGGTCTCGGTTCGCTCCTCGCTGACCAACAAGTTGATGGCACCGTCGTGTTGAAGCTGCGGGAGATTTTCGGCCATGTCGGCGGCGGTCGAGGTGTGGAGCATGTTGAGTTCGCCCTCCTGGAGCGCCGTGAGCCGGGCATCGCTGTTGGGCATCGGTCGGAACTCGACCGCATTCAAATACGGATAGGGCTTTCCATCGGGGGCCTGCTGCCAATACGTGGGGTTTCGTTTGGTCTTCAGACTCTGGTTGCGATTCCAGGAGACGAAGGAGAACGGCCCGGTTCCGATTGGTTTGGTCTGGCATTCTTCGGTGCTGGCATCGAGCTGGGCTTGGGCCACGATGGCCATTCGCCCAGAGCTGTAGAGCGCAGCGGGAAAGGCAACCCAGGGGGTCTTGGTGTGCACGTCCAGCGTGAATTCATTGACGATGGAAACCGCGGCGATGTTCTTGAAAACGAAGCTGAACAACAGAGGTGATCGTGCCGGATACGCGCCGCGGTAGGCATCGAGGTTGTTCTTCACCACGGTGGCATCCAGCTTGGACCCGTCATGAAAGGTCACGTTGGCTCGAAGCGTGATGGTCCAGGTCTTGAAGGAGTCGTCGTGATCGATCGACTTCGCGAGATACGGCGCATAGTCGCCCTGAGCGTCGGGAGCGGTCAGCGGGTCATAGAGGGCCCGAACCACTTCGAGGCCCGATGCCGCCAGTTGGGACTCGGGTAAGCAAAAGCCCCCGTTGGTCTCGGCCTCGAGCCCGTACACGAGCTGACCGCCGCGCTGGGGTTCGGGGTTGTCGGGCATCCCGCTCTCCACGGGCACGGGGGCAAGGCCAGCGATCTTGACGGCACCGGGAGCGTCGCCACGAACCGACGAGCATGACGTGGCGAGGAGGCTGGCCACGATCACCATTAGCCCGAGGGGGCGTAGCGGCAAGAAGCGGAGGTGGCCCATTGCGACTACGTCGGCATCTTCGCTGAGCTGTTGAGCATTGCCAGACACGAAGAGGGCTTGGGCGCAACGGTGATGGGCCAGACTGCAGGCCCAAGCCTTCATCAGGAGCAGCCATGAGCGACCGGGTCAGCATCGAAATCAGCAACGGTGTGGCCGATGTCCGCCTGAACCGCCCAGAAAAAATGAACGCGCTCGACGCGGCCATGTTCCGGGCCATTGTCGAAGCTGGCGATCAGGTGGCCGCAGACCCAACGGTCCGAGCCGTAGTTCTCTCCGGGGCGGGACGCGCTTTCTGCGCAGGGCTCGATATCGGCTCCTTCATGGGTGGCACGCCTGATGGGGATTCCTTTGATTTGCTTGGCGGCCGCAAGGCGGGGCGAATTGCCAACATGGCCCAACAGGTGGCCTACACCTGGACCGAGATAGCAGTCCCGGTCATCGCGGCCGTGCACGGCGTCGCCCTCGGCGGCGGGATCCAAATCGCCTTGGGCGCAGATATTCGTATCGTCGCTCCTGACGCCAAGTTGTCGGTGCTGGAGATCCGCTGGGGCTTGCTCCCCGATATGACTGGGCTCCAGATGCTTCCCCGCCTGGTTGGCCTGGATGTGGCCAAGGAGCTGGCGTTTACCGGGCGCATGCTGTCGGGCACCGAGGCGGTGGGATTGGGGCTCGCCACCCGTGTGGCGGAAGACCCTCACGCCGCGGCGATGGAGTTGGCCACCGAGATCGCCAGCAAGAACCCGGGTGCCATCCGCGGCACGAAGGCTTTGCTCAATGCGGCTGGCACCCGACCGCTAGCCGAGTCATTCGTCGAAGAAACTCGGCTCATGTCCAAGCTGATTGGTTCACCGAATCAGTTGGAGGCTGTCAGCGCGTACTTCGAGAAGCGTCCGGCTGTCTTTACTGACCCGGCCTAGGACGAGACCATGATCCGGCCTGTCATGTACGTGTGGAAACTGCACACGTAGTTGTATTCGCCTGGCTTGTCGAAGGTCACGGTGTCCTTGTCACCCTTGGAGAGATCCTTGGTCTTGAAGTCGGCGGGTGCCTTGCCCCGGGTCTGTGCATTGTGGCGGGCAGAGTCCGAGTTGGTCCACGTGACGATGGTTCCGACCTTGATGGTCAGGTCCTTGGGCGCAAAGGCGAACCCGGCAATTTCTATGGCCTGCGTTCCGCTGGCCGCCTCCCCTTTGGCCACGGTGGTCGACGTGGCTCCTGCTTCGACCTTGGCCTTTCGATCGGAATAGCCGATCTCGCCCTCCCACACCGCTTTGCCTCCGGCATCGCCGGTGCGAGCCACCCAAGTACTGGCGAGTGCGCCGGTGAGCAGTGCAACGATCAGAAGGGGCAGAACCATTGCCGCTTTGACTCGACGCCAATCCACGTAGGCCGCGGCGGCCACGGCGACGAAGAAGACGGCGACCATGGGTCGGGCTTGAAGGGCCAGATGTTCATGCCGCTTGATCAGCTCGCTGTTGCCAACGGTGGAGCGCAGATTGCGGCCAGAGATCACCGCCAACTGGACGCCCAATAGGGCAAGGCCAGGGGCGCCGACGCATAACGGCAGAAGCCACGTCCGCCAGACCGGCCGCACCATGGCGACGAGGATCCCGAGGAAGGCCACGGGAACAAAGACCACGGGGAGATGAATGATCAGTGGGTGGGCGGGGAGCCCGAGGAACTCGTCGAGCATGAATGCCGTCTCTCAAGAAGGGTGTGGTTTCGCACATTCGCATCTTCGGTCAGAAAGCACCCTCCCCAGCTTTGGGGATCGGGGACTGGTCGGGAGGGAACTAGAACCACGCCCCCCTGCTGACCAGCACATCTTTGAGGACGGCGGGGTGATCGGTCATCAGGCCATCCACCCCAAGATCGAGCAATTCGTGCATCTCATCTGGGTCATCGATCGTCCATACATGAACCTGTCGACCAACGGCATGGGCCTTGGCCATAAAGCGCTCGTCCACGATGGTCACGCCCTTTACCCGGTGCGGCACCTGCGCACAGGCGCCTTCGAGTTTCCCTGCACCGGGCAGACCGAACGAGCCGCTGCGCAGCTTGGCCGTCCCCAGTGGGCCTAGGGAGGTACACAGTCGGGGTCCTAGTTCCGCTCTCATTCGAGCCGTCCGGGCATCGGAGAATGAGCCAACACACACTCGGTCTATCGCTCCGGTTCGGCGGATCACGTTGGCCACTGCTTCAACTGAGTTGTCGTGCTTTGTATCGATATTGATGCGGGCGTCGGGGAACGAAGCCACCAAGTCTTCGAGGAGCGGTATCGGCTCGCGGCCATCTACGCGGGCTTGGCGGACCAGCCGGTAAGGGAGTTCGGATATCAGCCCAAGTTGATCGGTGACCCGGTCCAACCGATCGTCGTGGAAGGCCAAACAGATGCCGTCGGCGGTTACGTGCGCGTCGGTCTCGAGGTATCGGTAGCCGAGCGCTAGCGCCCCCTCGAAGGCAGGCATCGTGTTTTCCGGCCAATCCCCGGCACCACCACGATGGGCGAAGGGAAGTGGACCGGGGTGATCGAGAAAAGGCCACGGGCTACTGGGCATCGAGGCAGAGTACCGGGGATACTTGTCCCTGGGCCGCTCTCCTTGTGGCTCACCCAACCGTCTGTAGGAGAGTTCCATGTCCGAACAGCACCCCGTCCGCATCGGCGCTGACGAGGTCACCACCACGGAGTCGCTCGTGGTGTCCTCCCCTTTCGATGGCCACGAAGTGGCCCGTGTCCCGGTCTGTGGTCCGGCGCACGTCGACCAAGCAGTGGCTGCGGCCAAAGCGGCGATGGCCAACCCCCTCCCGCCCTGGAAGCGAGCCGAGATTCTTGATGCGGCCGCGCTAGCCCTTGCTCGCCACCGCGACGAACTGGCGTTGATCATTGCCGAGGAGTCCGCCAAGCCCATACGGACCGCACGGGCCGAAGCCGAGCGGGCCGTTCTCACTTTCCAGTCCGCGGCCATAGAGGCGCGCACGTTGACCGGAGATGTCGTCCCGGTCGATGGCGCTCAGCCGGGTGACGGGAAACTCGCCTTCACGCTCCGGATCCCTCGTGGCGTCGTCGCCGCCATCTCCCCGTTCAATTTCCCGCTCAACCTGGTGGCACACAAGCTGGCGCCCGCCATCGCTGCCGGCTGTGCGGTCGTGCTCAAGCCGGCCAGCCAGACCCCCATGTCGGCCATCCGTCTCCATGAAATTCTCATGGATGAATGTGGGCTTCCCGCCGGTTGGATCAATATCGTCACGGGCCCAGGCGCCACCGTAGGGGACCCGCTCGTGGAGCACGAAGACGTGGCCGTGATCACCTTTACCGGGTCGCCAGAGGTGGGCTGGGCCATTGCCGCCAAGGCGGCTCGCAAGAAGGTGGGCCTAGAACTCGGTAACAACGCGCCGGTCATCATCGACGAGTCGGGCGATTGGGAGACTGCGGCCGCCAAGATCTCCCTGGCCGGGTTCACCCACGCGGGACAGTCCTGCATTTCCACCCAACGGATCTATGTCCACTCGTCGCTGGTAGAGGCATTCACTGCAGCCTTGGTCGCCCGGGTCGACGCGCTGGTGGTCGGAGACCCCCTCAGCGAGGAGACCGATGTCTCGGCCTTGATCAGCCCCAAGGAGACAGCGCGGGTGAAGGCGTGGATTGAAGAAGCCGTCACCCAGGGAGGAACCGTCGCCACCGGTGGCGTGCAGCGCGATCGGGTGCTTTCGCCCACGGTGATCACCGGGATGACGCCCGAGATGGAGGTCAGCCGCAATGAGGTCTTCGGCCCGGTGGTCGGCATTGCCTCGTTCGATGACCTCAGCGATGCCATAGCGCTGGCCAACGACACCCGCTACGGGCTCCAGGCCGCGATCTTTACCAAGGAACTGGACGGCGCACTGCGGGCTGCACATGAATTGGACTTTGGTGGTGTCCTGGTCAATGAGATCCCCACGTTCCGGACAGACCAAATGCCCTACGGCGGGGTCCGCGATAGCGGTAACACCAAAGAGGGGCCGCACTACGCAGTCCGGGAAATGACCCATGAGCGTCTCGTGGTCATCCAACGTTGAGCGATTCCGCCGCCCTGGCCCGGTTTGGTTCGTTGGCCGACGCTCAACCGGTGCAACTGGGCGAGGCTGCCCTGGTGGCTGCCTCTTTCCTTGGGCACCCGGCCGACGTGGACGACGGTCTGAACCACTTGGCGGCGCTGGCCGACGGCGTTGCTGGGGACGACGTTGCATCGGTCACGGGGCACCTCTTTACCGAAGCTGGGTTCCGAGGCGACCACGCCAACTACTACAACCCCGCTAACTCGCTCCTGCCAGCGGTGTTGGAGCGACGGCGCGGTATACCCATCACCTTGGCCATTTTGGCGGTGGCCGTGGCCCGCCAGCGGGGGATAGTGGCATCGGTGGTGGGCATGCCTGGGCATGTCTTTGTGGCCGACGGGGATGAGCCAACCCTGTTCATCGATGGGTTTAACGGAGGTCAGTTGCTCGATGCCCGTGGAGCGCAAGGCAAGTTCGAACAGCTCCACGGCGTGAGGGCGCCCTTCGATCCGCGGTACCTCAGGGCCACCCCGGACCCCTTAGTGCTGGCTCGAATGCTCGCCAACCTCATGGGCATCTGTCGAAACACCGGCGATGCCCAAACGCTTGTCCGGGTGCACCAACTCCGAGCCGCCATTCCCGGCGTTGGCCGTCATGAGCGGGCCGCATTCGGGGACGCCTTAGCTGCGGTCGGTCGCTACTCCGAGGCCGCCAAAGGCTGGGACGAAGAGCGCAACCAGCCCATTGGCCCCAGGGCAGGCGAGGCAGAAGCGACTGTCGCCCGCCTTCGAGCCAACCTCAACTGATGGTCGAGAGCTACCTGGAGGTGGCGGGGACCACCAACCGCCCGAGGTGCGGGGTCTCGTTGACGCTCACCAGTTGGCGGTTGGCCCCGCTGTGGATGACGCGGCTCACGCTCGTGTATGCAGGTTCGAAAAACATCGTGGCGGGAAGCCCGATCACCTGTGACAGATACGCATTGATAACGCCACCGTGGCAGACCACGGCAACCCGTTGTCCGGCATGGTTCCCGGCGATCGTGTCGATGGCGGCCACCACATCAGCGCGGAAATTTTGGCGTCCGGCCTCTGCCTCAGGGGACACCCAAGCCGCAACCGCCGCCTGCCAGGCGACCTCGTCGGACCGAAGCTCTTCGATGGGGATGTAGGTCGACAGATGGGAATCAAATTCTTTGAGACCCTCGACCGTGACGACCTCGCTCTTGAGGGCGGCGGCGATGGGCGCAGCCGTCTCCTGAGCGCGGCGCATGGGGCTGGCGTACACGTGGTCTGCGCCAAAGGGCGCCCACCACGCCGCAAGCAGCTCGGCCTGCTCGCTCCCTTCTGCGGCTAAGCCCGGATCAGCGGGCGCGGCGCCACCATCGATACGGACGGGCAGGGCGTGTCGGATCAGCCAGAGCTCCACGGGTGGCGATTGTAGGGACACTGCCTAGGGGTCGGAACACGGCTGCTCGGGACGACCCCCACGTAGTGTCGGCCGATGTGAGGACCGCCGGTGCAACCATTGACCCCCCGGGACTCCATGTCATTCGTCGTCGCGTCGACAGCATCGCGATGCCCACCGTGGTTGTGGTGCACGGAGGGATGGACCGTGCCTCGTCCTTTGGCCGGGTGGCCAGGAGCCTGCCGGACATCTCGCTCATTCGTTATGACCGACGCGGCTACGGCCTTTCTCGTGACGCAGGTGTCGTACCCATCGAGGGGCATGTCGCTGATCTGCTGGCCATCATCGGCGGTGATCGGGTGGTGCTCTTCGGCCACAGCATGGGCGGAATCATTGCCCTTATGGCCGCCGAGCGCCGCCCAGACCTCGTTCGCTCGGTGCTGTCCTACGAGGCGCCTCTCCCCTGGGAGCCCTGGTGGCCCAAGCCCCGTGGGGAAGTCGCCGAACCGCCCAGCGCGGCGGACGACGCCGAACGTTTCATGCGTCGAATGGTGGGTGAGGGCATCTGGAATCGCCTTCCCGCCAAGACCCGGGCAGACCGCAGGGCCGAGGGTGAGGCGCTTCGCGCCGATCTCCGCAGTCTCGACCAGGGGCGTCCCGTGTTCAACGCCAAAGCGGTGAACTGTCCGGTCATAAGCGCCGCCGGTTCCGAGTCCAGCCGGTTGTACCTTCAGGCCGCAGAGGAACTGGCGGAATCGCTTCCCGCGGGCGAGTCAGTGGTTGCCCCCGGCGCGTCGCATGGCGTGCATCTGAGCCACCCAGTACTTACGGCGGAACTTGTTCTGCAGGCTTGTGCTCGGGCCGCGTTGGTTTGAGGGGTTCTTGGTGAAACGGGTCGTTTGACCCATGTAGGTCGGGTTGGTTCGTGCCGAACTAAGGGGGGCAGGAACATCCCACCCCGGCCTGGGGTGACCAAGCCTTAACCCAACAGGAGATCACCCCAATGCTGAACACCTACGAATTCATCGCTTCCTACATGCGGGCCCGCTTCGGTGACGACGAGCGTGGCGCCTCCTTGGTGGAGTACGCCCTTCTCGTTGCCCTCATCGCCGTGGTTTGCATCGTGGCCGTGACTTTCCTTGGCAAGAGCGCCTCGTCGAAGTTCACAAACATCGGCTCCTCGATCGCCGCCTAAGACTTCCATCCCCCCAGCGGGGAACCGGAACACGAAGTGGTCGGGCCTGCGGGGCCCGATCACTTTCGCGTCCAAGGAGCACAACAAGCACCCCTATCATGGCGACATGACTGACCGTCCCGTTCACCTGACCGCCAGCGGCCCACCGGAGACCATGCTCGATAATGAGCCAGCTGGCGCTCTCGCCGGTCTGGCGGCAGCGATGGAGCTCACCGGGAGCGCACGGCGTGATGCGGTCTCCGCAGTGGTTGCCGCCAACCCTCGGTTTTTGGACGGGTGGGCCCGCCTGGGCCAGTTGGCGCGAGACGACATGGAGGCCTACTCCGCCTTCCGGGTCGGCTATCACCGCGGCCTTGACCGCTTGCGGGCCAATGGCTGGCGCGGCAGTGGCTATGTCCGCTGGTCGCATCCAGAAAATCGGGGCTTCCTTCGAGCGCTTCACGGGCTGAGCACCACCGCAGGACGTATTGGTGAGGCCGACGAGGAAGACCGCTGCGCCTTCTTCCTCAAGCAATGCGACCCCACCTGGCCGCCGGCAGACCTCGATTGAGCCCATTTCGGGTCAGTAGTTGCAGCCAAGCATCGGCTACCAACCGGAACTCTCATTGGGAACTCGGTACACGACGCCATCCGGGGCCAGCGATCCAAGCAGGATCCCGCTGAGGTGGTCGGCCACCCAGGCGGGCCTGTTGGCCGAACGGTCGGCATGAATTTGCCGGAATTTGCCGACGGCTGGAAACGCTCGGGGATTGAATGTGCGGATCTGGACCTGCATGTCTGTCTCCACCACGCCAGGCGACACTGCGTGGCACACCAGGTCCGGCTCCTCTAAGGCCACGACGTGGGTGAACTGTTCCACCGCAGCCTTGGTTGCGCCATAGATCGACCAGCCCTCGTAGGGCGACCGAGCGGCGCCGGACGAGATGTTCACGAGGACACGGCGTCCGGCGGGCCACGAGCGGCAACGCCGAGTGAAGGTTCGGGTGCCGTTGGCGACGCCGCCGATGTTGACGTTGAGCGCCATGGCTACCTCCAGCGGATCGTGGTCGCGCTGGGGACCCATGGGGTCGAGCACCCCTGCATTGTTGATCCAAAGGTCAACCGGACCGAGCGTTGCCCCAACGGCCCCCGCGAAGCCCTCCACTGCGGCCGGATCGGTTACGTCGACCACCGCACACACGGCCCGCGAGCCCGGCGGGGGCTTGGGTTCAACTCGCGCACACAAACCCAGTGCTGCGCCGTGCTCCGCGAACCTGGTGGCCAACCCGGCGCCCAGGCCCCTACTGGAACCAGTAATGACCACGACCTTCCCCGCCAGGGCGTCGGTGGGCAGGTGGAACGGGACGTGACGGGTGAAGGGCATGCGCGGATCTCTATTCGGAGAAGAAGACGTTCTTGACCTCGGTGTAGGCGTCCATGGCGCCCATCCCGAGTTCACGGCCGAGACCGGAGCGCTTGTACCCGCCGAACGGGGCCTCGAAACGGACCGAACGGTTGGTGTTGACCGAGAGGGTGCCGGTTCGAAGCGACTTGGCCACCCGAATGGCCCGAGTGGCGGAGCCGGTCCACAGCGAGCCCGAGAGGCCGTAGTCGCTGTCGTTGGAGATGGTGATCGCTTCTTCTTCACCGTCGAAGGGGATGATCGAGACCACGGGACCGAAGATCTCTTCTCGGGCGATGCGCATGTCGTTGTTCACGTCGGCCACCACTGCCGGTGTCAGGTAGAAACCGGGGCCGTCCGGCACCTTGCCACCGGTAACTACCCGGGCTCCTTCTGCCGCGCCGATGCCGAGGTAGTCAAGCGAGGTCTGGCGTTGGGCGGCAGAGATCATCGGACCCATCGCCGTGGCGGGATCGAGCGGGTCGCCAATGACGATGGCCTGGGTGGTGGCCGTGAATACCTCGAGAAACTGGTCGTAGACCGGACGCTCCACCAGGATCCGGCTGCGGGCACAGCAGTCCTGGCCCGCATTGCCAAACACCGCCATGGGCGTATCAGTCGCCGCGGCCGCCACGTCGGCATCGGCGAACACCACCGCGGCAGACTTGCCGCCGAGCTCAAGCGAGACACGGGCGATGTGGTCAGCGGAGGCCTTCAGGATTGATGCCCCGGTCGTGGTCTCACCGGTGAAGGAAATCTTGGCCGTCCGGTGATCGGCCACGAGGGCGTCGCCAATAATTCCGCCCGGGCCGGGGAGCACGTAGACCTGATCCGCGGGCACGCCGGCGTCGATCAGAAGGTCGCCAAGGAGGAGCGCAGTCAGCGGTGTGAGCGAGGCCGGCTTGAGGATCACCGGGTTACCGCAGGCCAGGGCCGGGGCCATCTTCCAACAGGCAATGAGGAGTGGGAAGTTCCAGGGAACGATGAGCGCCACCGGCCCGACTGGCTCCCGGAGGACCACGTCGAGCCCGGCGTCTTGGACGGGGATGACTTGGCCGAAATGCTTGTTGGCCGCGCCTCCGTAGTACTCGAAGGTGCCAGCCGCGGCGCCTACTTCCCAGCGGGCATCACCGATTGGGTGGCCAGCCCCGCGGGCTTCCGCGGTAGCGATCACGTCCTCGCGCTCACGGAGTAACTCCGCCACGCGGTACAACACCCGTCCTCGTTGGGTTGCGTTGGTGCGAGCCCAGGCGCCGCGCCCGTCGTTGAAGGCTGCGTGGGCTGCGGTTAGCGCGAGGTCTACGTCGGCCACGCTCGCCTTGGCGATCTCGGCGAGGACCCGCCCGGTTGCGGGCTCGGTCACGGTGAAGGTTTCCCCCTCAACCGCGTCCCTGCGCTCGCCAGCGATGATCAACTGCTCAGACATTTGGATCCTCCTGGGTGCAGCCAGGTCGCCCGGCGCAATGACCGGACGCCCGGTCGGAACAGGCATCATACGGGCGGTCATCAACGGCCCCTAGCGGGTGCCGCCAGAGGAACGGGAGAAAACTATGGGTCGCTTGGACGGCAAGGTCGCGCTGATCACGGGAGCGGGCGGGGGTATGGGCCGGGTGGCCGCCGAACGGTTCGCGGCAGAGGGCGCCAAGGTCGCCGTTGTCGACCTGACCGAGAACACCGAAGTGGTGGAGGCCATCGCCGCGGCGGGTGGGCAGGCCATTGCCGTGGCCGCCGACGTGCGGGACTTCTCCGCCGTGCAAGCGGCGGTCGCCGCCACGGTGGACGCGTTCGGCGGGCTGCACGTGCTCTACAACAACGCCGGGGTGAGCTTGGGCGACGACGACGACGCCGTCACCACACCGGAGTCCACGTGGGAACTCACGATGGACGTCAACGTCAAGGGCTTGTGGCTCTGTTGTAAGGCTGGTATCCCGGCCATGTTGGACAGCGGTGGTGGGTCGATCATCAATGTCGCCTCGTTTGTGGCCCACCTAGGTGCGGCCACGCCGCAACTCGCCTACACCACGTCGAAAGGCGCGGTGTTGTCCATGACCCGCGAGATCGCAGTCATCTATGCCCGGCAGGGCATTCGCGCCAACGCGTTGTGCCCCGGACCCGTTCTCACGCCGCTGCTGGCCAAGTACTTGAACGACGACGACAAGCGCAACCGCCGACTCGTGCATATCCCCATGGGCCGCTTCGGAGAAGCCGCCGAGATGGTGAATGGCGCGCTGTTCCTTGCGTCAGACGAAGCCAGCTACATGACCGGTCAGTCGCTCCTAATAGACGGCGGCATAACCGCCGCGTACACCACCCCCGAATAGTCGCCCCAATGACCGAAGTTGTCGCAGTTAAGCACTGCATTCGCCTCAACTGCGACAACTTCGGGGTTTTGGCCCGGTCTTTGGGCTGGTCCTTCTAGTGTCTGGCCTTATTACTTGAACGGGGAGTTTCTGAATGGACCGTGTCACGCTCAGCCTCGACCAGCTCAGGTCGATGATTGGCGACGGGTCTATCGACACCGTCTTGGTGGCCTTCGCGGACCTGCAGGGTCGCCTGGTGGGCAAACGGGTGATGGGCCAGTACTTCCTCGATGTGGTGGCCGAAGGGTCCATTGAGGCATGCAACTACTTGCTCGCCGTCGACGTGGAAATGACGCCGATGCCGGGATACAAGACTTTCAACTGGGACCAGGGCTATGGCGACTTTTCAGCGGTGCCAGACCTCACCACCCTGCGGCTGGTGCCTTGGATCGAACGGACCGCACTCGTGCTGTGCGACCTCGTGGATGAACAGGATCGGGGCCCGATCGCCGTGTCTCCTCGGCGGATCCTCCAGCGCCAAGAGGAGCGTGCGGCCGACTTGGGCTTTACGGTCAAGATCGGTGCGGAGCTGGAGTTCTTCCTGTTCAAGGACACCTATGCCGAGGCCGCCGAAAAGCGATATCACGGCCTGACTCCCCACTCGGACGTGATCGAGGATTACCACATCCTTCAGACCACGCGTGACGAGTACGTGATCCGTGACATCCGCAACGGAATCCAGGCCGCGGGCGTGCCGGTGGAATTCTCCAAGGGCGAAGCGGGCAAGGGTCAGCACGAGATCAACCTCATCTATGCCGATGCCACCGAGATGGCGGACCGCAACACCATCTACAAAAACGCCGCGAAGGAGATCGCCGACAAGCACGGCCGGTCGCTGACGTTCATGGCCAAATGGAACATGGACGAGGTTGGTTCGTCCTGTCACATTCACTCCAGCTTGTGGGACAAGCCTGGCCGCGAGAGCTTGATGTGGGACCCCCAGGGCGTTGACAACATGTCGAAGACGTTCCGTCACTGGCTCGGTGGGCTGGTCCATTGCTCACGGGAACTCACCCTGCTCTTTGCGCCCACGGTCAACTCCTACAAGCGATTCCAGCCGGATTCCTGGGCGCCGACCGCCATTGCCTGGGGTCTGGACAACCGCACCTGCGGCCTACGCATCGTCGGCCACGGTCAGGGCTACCGCGTAGAGAGCCGCATCCCCGGGGCGGACGTGAACAGCTACCTCGCATTCGCGGGGGTGATCGCCGCCGGTTTGTACGGTATTGAGAACGAGCTAGATCCAGGCGATGCGTTCGTTGGAAACGCCTACACCGACCCGGATGTGGAGCACATTCCCTCCACCATCGTGGAGGCGATCGAGTTGTTCAGAACGTCCGAGGTGGCGCTTTGCGCCTTTGGTCCGGATGTGCACCACCACATCTTGAATACCGCTGAGCAGGAGTGGGCGACGTTCAACCGGGCTGTCACCGACTGGGAACTGCGCCGTAACTTCGAACAGATCTAGGCCGGATCCATGGGGGTGGGTCAGCGCCTAGGTTTTGGCTATGGCTGAAGCGGCACGGATTCCCGAACACGGACACAAGGCAGCGGAACTCCTGGCGGGGATTGAGGCCCGCCACGCCGAGGACATCGATTGGCGTGGTGGCCGGGCCTTCAGTCTCGTCTACAACGTGGACGACCACGAGCATGAGGAACTGCTCGAGCAGGTCGGCGTCCGCTACCTGCACGACAATGCGCTCAACCCGTTCAAGTACCCAAGCGTGCTGCAAATGGAGCTTGACGTGATCGCCATGGCGGCCGATCTCCTGGGCACAGACCCGAGGGCCGGGTCCTTGACCTCGGGCGGGACCGAGAGCATCTTCCTGGCGGTACAGGTGGCCCGGGATCACGCTCGAACGGTTCGCGGTATTGCTGAGCCGCAGTTGCTCACACCTCAGACCGCGCACCCGGCGTTTGCCAAGGCCGCCAAGTACCTAGATGTGGAACACATCTCGGTACCGATTGGCAGCGATGGCCGGGCTGATCCCGTGGCCACAGAGGCTGCCATCACCGACCACACCGGGCTCATCGTCGGATCAGCGCCCTGTTACCCCTACGGCGTGATCGACCCCATTGAAACGTTGGCCGCAATGGC
>JANXNS010000054.1 GCA_025353965.1 Aquihabitans sp. | reverse complement strand
GCACATCTGCAGCCTACCGGCCTCGGTCGTCCATCCCTGGAGGCCCCCAAAGACGTCATTGACCGGGTAGAGAGGTACGCTAAAGTCACATTCCGCTTCGAGGAGGACCCCCGTGATCGCACTTACCGACACCGCCGCCGTCAAGGTGCAGGAACTCATAACTGCTGAGGGCGATACTGCCTTGGCCCTCCGAGTCGCCGTGCGCCCCGGTGGCTGTTCCGGCTTTAGCTACGAAATGTTCTTTGACTCCGACGTGGCCGACGACGACGTCCTGGCTGATTACAGCGGTGTCAAGGTCGTGGTGGATTCGTCCAGCGCCCAGATGCTCACCGGCGCAACGCTTGATTACAAAGACGGCCTAAACCAGGCTGGCTTCTCGATCGACAACCCCAATGCGCAGCGCACCTGCGGTTGTGGCTCCTCGTTCAGCTAGTCACATCCACGGGGTCGCGCAGGTCGACCACCGTCGGGTTCTTGCCCATGGCGTCGGGTCCGAGGACCACGATGACACGGTTGCCGCCAGGCAGCGTAAGCAGGCGGCGGTGCAGCGAGCGGGCTCGGTCCTCGGATAGCTCGGTGTAGGGCCCTACGACTACCAAGGCTCTTGGCGGCATCGGGGCCTCTGCTTCGAGCGTGGTGAGATCGAGCACGGGGGCAGGGGCGGTGTCGTCGCCCACCTCGACGCGCCAGGCCTGGACCCACGCCATCCGGTGATGGAGAGCAAGCTGGTCTGCGGCACGGACGACGGGACTGTTGATCAGAAGGTCGGTAACCACCCGGTGTTGGGGGTCGTACCGATGAATGACCGCCTCGGCGTGGGTTGGGTCTGCGCCCGCCCCTGCCAACTGTTCCCAGCGGCGGCAGGCCATGGATTCACGAGCCTCAAGGTCTGGCACCGTTGCCAAGACCGTGCGCCGGCCGACGGTCAGGGTGATGGCGCCACCGACCACACCGACTGCGGCGACCATCACCCCTACCGGTAATGCGCCTAGGGCGCCTATGGCCAGGCCAGCAGCCGCAAGGCCCCCAGATCCCCCAGCGCGAATTCGTCGAGCAGTTCGGTCTGGCGCTGCGGGACGGCCGCGGCGGGCTTGGCCCAGGGCGGCGCGAGCTTCGATGAGCTCGGCGGCGGCGCGTCGGAGGGTGTCGGGATGGATAGCCAGCGCCGTGTTGAACGTGCGGCTCAGTTGTTCGGCCACCCGACGACGGGTGCGGTCTCGGGTTTCCTCGGCCCTACGCATGGCGCGGCTCAGGTGCTCGAAGTCCGGTCGGGCTCGGCGCGATGGCACGGCAACCGGGTCTGGCTTGCGCTGGCGAGCCCGCGAAAGACGCTCGAGAGCCGCCTCGGTTGCCTCGCCTCCGAAGGCGAGTTCGGCGTGCATTTCCTCCGCTAGGGCGCGGGCTGACATCTCGGGATCATCCCGAATCATCACGATGAGCCCTCCGGACCCACCCGGAGGGTCGGGGGCTTGCGAACCCGACATCTGCAACTCCTGCTGTTCAGCGGATCTGACCCCTGGCCGGACAGGAACTCGTTCTGCCGTGTCGACCTGGAAAGACGAATGCAGTTCTACACACGGTGTAGTGCTGGGCTGGGGATGGTCACGGTTTGTGGTTCCTGGTCGGGGGGCCGATCGCGGCAGGTGTGCGCCTCCCGTAGCCTCGCACCGTGTCTGATCTCGTCGCTCGTGCCCGCCTTGCCTTCACGGTCGACGGCGTCGAGGTCGAGGTCGAAGATGATGGCGCTTCATTGCTGGAGGTGCTGCGTGATCGCGTTGGCCATCGCGGGCCCAAGGACGGGTGCAGTCCGCAGGGGCAATGCGGGTGCTGCACGGTGTTGGTGGACGGGGCAGCCCGAGTCGCCTGCGTCACTCCGGCCAAGCGAGTCGTGGGGCGGACAGTCACCACCGTCGATGGACTTGACCCCGAGGTGTGTGCCCAATGGGGAGATGCGTTGTGTGCCTCCGGCGGTAGCCAATGCGGCTTCTGCACCCCGGGGATCGTTGTTCGTCTGGCTGCGCTCCGAGAAAAGTCGTCTGACGTAAACGACCACGGCCCGGTTGGGCGCGCCCTGCAAGCTCACCTGTGCCGGTGTACCGGTTGGCAGACGGTGGTGGAAGCGTGGGATCACCTTGGCGAGGCCGCGGATCGGTCGCGAGACCTGGCGGCCGCGTCCGACCGGGCTTCCATCGAAGGCCGCTCGCCCCAGCGGGTCGGGCCCGATGTGGCGCTGGGGCGCGGCGGGTTTGCCGACGACGTTGCGCCAGCCAACGCGCTGGTTGCGGTGCCCGACGGCGCCGGTGGGTGGTCGGTTGGGGAGACTTTGACCGAAGCCCGGCTCAGGGCGGGCAAGGTGCAGGGCCGTCGGACCACCGCGCCGAGTATCCCGCCATTGGCGGTACCTGACGGAAACTGGCACGCGACCCTGCGCACGTCATGGGTGGAGCCGGCGTACCTGGAGACCGATGCCACCTGGTGCGCCCCTGGAGGCGAGCCGGCAACGCTGCTGGCCAACGGGGGAGCGTTCGGGGCCAAGCACACCAGCCCATTGGCTCGCGTGGCTCGTGAGTTGGCCGATGTTCACGGGCGCCCGGTCCGTGTGCTTTGGTCTCGGGAAGATTCCGTGCGGCTGGGGGCCAAGCGTCCTCCGGTGGCCGGTGGGGCCCGAGCGGATGGCACGGGTGCGCTGCAGGTGGTCCGCACGCCGGGCATTGCCGCGGCCATCGGGTCCGTTGCCCCGGGCCTCGCCGTCGTCGAGGTAGATGCTCCCGGGCCACCAACCTCCGCGGATCTTCGCGCTGCTGGTTGGGCGGAGGCGACCGTGCTTCTGGCCGGGGCGCGGGGTCATTTGGCGCCAGTCCGCGGTCCAGAGGGCGGGGAGGCCGAGGCCGAGGTGGTCGACGGTCGGTTGCGGATCCGGGTAGCCGCTGGAGATCCGTTGGACGAGGTGGTGCTGCGTTCGTACGCCATCGGGGCCGCGCATATGGCGTACGGATGGGTCACCTCTGAGGCGCTCACCGTCGACCAAGAGGGCGCCGTCCAGGATCTGACCATTCGCTCCTTTGGGGTCCCGCGGGCAATTGATACCCCACCGATCGATGTCGAGATCGATACAACACCTGGGGTGCCGGTCAACGGTTCCGACGCTGTGTTTGCCGCAGTGGCGGCCGCTGTCTGGCTGCACCAAGGTTGCCCAACTGACTGGCCCACCCGAGGAGATCTCCGATGACCAAGCCCACCGGCCTGCCCTATACCCCCGCTGTCGCGGCTGGCGAGTGGGTGGTGGTGTCCGGCCAACTCGGCCTGCGCGACGGCGTCTTGGTGGAGGATTTCGCCGGTGAAGTTGATCAGGTCCTGGCCAACTTGGCCGCCCGCCTGGCTGAGCATGGCCTAGGTCTTGAGCACGTCGTCAAGACCACCTGTTTCCTGGTGGACTTAGATCAATTTAGCGTGTTCAACGAGCGCTACGCCGCGGCATTTCCGGAACCACGCCCGGCCCGATCGGCGTTCCAGGTGGCCCGGCTGCCGTTTGACGCCAACGCGGAAATCGAGGCTTGGGCCCTGCGCCCCAGCTGACGGAGATGTCGGTGTTCGCTGGCGAGGTCAGATGTTGGTCTTGAGAAGTTCGCTGCCTTCGTGGCTGCGATCAACGTCGTCGTTTATGAAGAAGCCCAGGAGCCCAGACGCAACGGCGCCCGACATCATGACCGAAACCGGCAGAGCGATCACAAGGACGACAACAAGGATGATGGGGCCGATCATGGCCCCATCATGGCGGGCGTTGGGGGCTTCATGCCAGCATTGTGGCTGAGCACATGAGCGAACAGCGCGGTGGTCGATCCAACCGTGGATACCTGCCGGCTCTCGATGGGCTCCGGGCCGTTGCCGTTGCGGCGGTGGTGGCCTTTCACCTCGGCCATCTCCGGGGTGGGTTTCTCGGCGTCGACATCTTCTTCGTCATCAGCGGTTTCTTGATCACTGGCCTGCTGTTGGCGGAGTGGGAACGGAGCGGGACTATTGGGCTAGCGGCGTTTTGGAAGCGCCGGTTCAGGCGGCTGCTTCCGGCACTGTTTGTGGTGTTGGTCGCCGTGTCTTTCGGCTCCAAGGCGTGGCTTCCGGCCTGGCGGTTGACCGACATCCGCAACGACGCGCTCTCGGCCATGGCTTATGTGGCCAACTGGCGTTTCAGCTGGAGCGGCCAGTCCTACTTTGCCCAGGGGGTAGGCCCAAGCCCGCTGCGCCACATGTGGTCGCTGGCCATCGAGGAGCAGTTCTACGTGTTGTGGCCGCTCCTGGTGGTCGGGGTGTTGGTGGCCTCGCGCCGTTTGAAGTCGGGGTCGCGGTGGGATGGACGTCGGTTGGTCGGCCTGTTGGCTGCGGTTGTCGGCTTTGGCTCGGCGGTCTGGATGGCGATTGCTGCCGGGTCGGACATGGAGCTGTCGCGTGTCTATTACGGCACCGATACGCGCGTTTTTGCCCTGTGCGCGGGGGCCTGGTTGGCCTCGTGGTGGGAGCCGTGGATCGGGGCGCCGTTGTCACCCGAGACTCGCCGTCGGCGGACCCAAACCTGCGCCCGGGCTGCCGTCGGGGCCTTGGTGATCTTGGCCGTCCTGATTGTCGTGGTGGCCGAGGACAACCCGGCGTCGTATCGGTGGGCGTTCCAGCTGGCGGCGTTGGCGGCGGCCGTGGTGGTTGCCGGTCTGGCGACGGGCGAAGGTGGCGCTACGGGGGCGCTGGGCGCGGCGCCGATGCGGTGGATCGGGCGGCGGTCCTACGGGATCTATCTCTGGTCCTGGCCCATCCAAATTTTTGCTCAGGAACGGCTGAACTTGGGCCCGTGGGGGTTGGCGGCGGTGGTGGTGGTCGGGGCGGTTGTCCTTGCTGCGTTGTCCTTTGCGTTGGTCGAGGAGCCGATCCGCACGGGCCGGTTTGTGCAGGGTGAGGAACCCTGGTTGCCGAGTTGGTCGCTCGGCGGGGTCGCCGTCGTCGCGGTTGTCGTGGCCGTGATGCTTCCGGCGGCGGGCGCGCCAAAGGCGCCGAGTTACCTGCGGACATCAGACCGCGACGCGTTGGCCAGCGCGCTCGCGCCGCCAACCAGACGGCTGCCGGTGGACGCATCGACCACCACTTCCGTCGTGGTGGTGGGCACGCCGGGACCCTTTCCTGTGTCGGCTCCGCTGGTGGTTCCTCCTGGCGCCACGGTGGACCCGGCTGCACCCTTTGGTCGGCCACTTCGCGTGCTGGTCACCGGAGACTCGGTGGCTTGGTCCCTCGGCATCTCCCTGGGCAACAACGCGACAGTGCCGGTGGAGGTGGATGGTCGGGGGATCATCGCCTGCGGGCTGATGCCCGCCAGCGCCAAATGGATTGCCGGTGACAGAAGGCCAGCGTCCTACCCGGATACGTGCAAGAAACAAGCCGAAGCCGAACGGTTGGGCCTTCAGGGCCAGCCTGATGTGGCCATGCTCTGGACCGGGGCATGGGAGATCTATGACCACGACTACAAGGGCCGCCGGTATCGGGTGGGAACCAAACGCTTCGCCACCTTGCTGGAGGGACTGATCCAGGCGCGGGTGGACCGCTACCGCAAGGCCGGGGTTGCCACCGTCATCCCGTTGCTGACCTGTTTTGGTCCGACCGCGTTCTATCTGGGTACCGAGCGCCACGATCCGGAACGGTTGGCATGGGAAAATGATCGGTTACGGGCGGTGGCCCGACGTAATCCCGGCTGGGTGCGCATGATCGATCCGAACCCCGTGCTCTGCAACGCCGACGGCAGTTTTCGCGAGACAATGCCCAACGGCTTAGGCATTCGCGTGGACGGCGCTCATTTCGACGACACCTCTGCACCATGGTTCTGGAACACCTGGCTGGCCAGCCAACTCGCGGCTGCCTTCCGCTAGGCCTGCCGCCCTGAACTTGACCTTCCTCCTCCTGATCCGTGGTTGGAAACGAGGGGTCCACCGAGGTCCAGATCGATCTGTTCGCGCTGGGACCAGCGCGGCTTCCCTGCAGAGGTCCTTGCCACGCTTGGCGGGCGCGTCGTCGACCCCGACACCTACCTCTGCGAGCTGTACGCCGAGATGTCGGATGGGACCGTCCAGACGGCGGTCGAACTCGCGGCAACGAAGAACCCCCCACCGATGTCGCCGAGCGACGTTGCCGACGCGCTCGAACGTGCAGGACTGGAGCGGTTCCCAATGCTCCTCCGTTCGGCCCTCTGAGCCGACTGGGGCTGGCTCGAATCAGAGACGCTCCGTCGAAGCCGTGTTGGCAGGCAGCGCCCTTAGGGCATTCCGACGCGGCCTGCAACGGCGAAGGCGGCACGTTCCGCGGCCACCTCGAGCTCGCTGCTTTGGCCGTAATCCTCAGATCTGGCCTGTTGTCCGGTCCCTGGCTAGACGCCCCAGCGGGATTGGCCGAAGCGGTAGCCGACGGATCGCACGGTGGAGATCAGGTTGGCGTGCTCCTCGCCCAGCTTGGCGCGGAGACGGCGAATGTGGACGTCCACCGTGCGGGCGCCGCCGTAATACTCGTAGCCCCAGACCCGGCTGAGCAACGTCTCACGAGTGAAGACCTTGCCTGGGTGCTGCGCCAGGAATTTGAGCAGCTCGTATTCCATGTACGTGAGGTCCAACGGTTTCCCGGCGATGGCCGCCTGGTAGGTCTCCAGGTTGAGGATCAGGTTGGCGTACTCCACCAGCTCCGGGGCCGTGCCCGAACCGGCTCGCCAGAACAGATGGCGTAGCCGGGCCTCCAGCTCACGGGGGTGGAACGGGTCCAGGCAAAAATCGTCGTAGAGCTCGTCGCGCAGGTCCAACTCGTCGAGGCGGTTGCCGCCAATGAGCAGCAACAGCGGTTCCACGGGCATATCGCCCTTGCGAATCGCTCGGCAGACACCCCAGGCCGTCTCACTTTGTTCGCCGATCACCACGATGGCCCCGCCCCAGCCGTCGTCGGGTGTCTCGGAGATGGCGGCGCGTTCGTCGGCCACCGCCTTCCAGGCGAAGCCGCCGAGATCGAGCAGGCGAGCAAGCTCGGGCGGCGATTGGCTGGCATGAACGAGAAGCGGCTCCATGTCGGCAGCTACCAGGTCGGGAGGTAGCGGGACAGTTCGAAGGGGGTCACTTGCGACTTGTAGTCGGACCATTCGGCCCGCTTGTTGCGCAAGAACCATTCGAAGATGTGATCGCCCAGGGTTTCCCGGACGAGTTCGGAGCGCTCCATGGCGTCGAGTGCTTCCGACAACGATTGCGGGAGGTCCTGGACCTCGCTCTTGGCCTGTTCCCGAGGCGACAAATCAAGGTATGAGGTGGCCTCGTCGGGCAACTGGTAGCCCTCGGTGATGCCCTTGAGCCCTGCGGCGAGCAGCAGCGAATAGGCGAGGTAGGGGTTCATGGCGGGGTCCGGGGAGCGGTACTCGATACGCACCGCATCCTCTTTGCCCACCCGGGTTTCCGGCACCCGAACCAGAGCCGACCGATGGTTGCGGGCCCAGGTGATGGAGGAGGGAGCCTCGGTACCCACGATCAGGCGCTTGTAGCTATTCACCAACTGGTTGGTGACTGCGGTGATCTCGGCTGCGTGGTGGAGCAGCCCGGCCACGAACGCCTGCCCGGTCTTGGAGAGGAGATACGGCTCGCCCGGATCATGGAACGCGTTGGCATCGCCCTCGAAGAGCGAGAGGTGCGTGTGCATCCCGGAGCCCTGCACGTTGCCCAGCGGCTTGGGCATGAAGGTGGCATGCACGCCCTGGCTGAGGGCGGTCTCCTTGACCACCAGGCGCAGCGTCATGACGTTGTCCGCCATGGTGAGCGCATCGGTGTGGCGCAGATCGATCTCGTGCTGGCTGGGGCTGTCCTCGTGGAACGAGTACTCCACCGGGATGCCGAGCGCCTCGAGGTGGTGGATCGTGCGGCGCCGCAGGTCTGAGGACACATCGGCCGTGGTGAGGTCAAAGTAGGAGCCGCTGTCCAGCGGTTCCAGCGGCTTCGTCGGGTCGTTGTCCTTGAAGTAGAAGAACTCCACCTCAGGGGCAACAAAGAAGGAGTAGCCCTTCGCCCGGGCAACATCCAGGTTGCGTCGCAGTACCTGGCGGGGATCCCCGGCAAAGGGTTCGCCCGCCAGCGTGGTGAGGTCGCAGAAGATCCGAGCCGACGTCTCGCCCTTTGGATCCCAGGGGAGGATCTCGAAGGTCGAGGCGTCGGGGCGCGCCAGCACGTCGCTCTCTTGGATCCGGCTGAAGCCGTCGATGGCCGAGCCATCGAACTGCATGCCGTCTTCGAACGCGCCCTCCAACTCCGCAGGGGAGATGGCGAACGACTTCAATTGGCCGAGCACGTCGGTGAACCAGAGCCGCACGAAACGGACCCCTCGTTCCTCAACCGTGCGCAGGACGTATTCCACTTGACGATCCACCGAGCCATCCTGCGGGCACGGACCCTGTCAGGGCAACCCGAGCGGGGTTCGGTTCACGTTGTGTTCACAAAGGCGCAAGCCTTGCGTGACGGCGACGGGTGCCGTCACTCGGCAGATTCAGGCTTGACGCCCTTCGGGTTTCCCCCTGCTGCTCCAAGACTGGCCGGGTTGGTTCACAGTCTGTTCACAAACGGGAAATGAACACGAACGACGCGGCTTCTAGGGTGCTCAGCGCACAACGGATTCGCCCGCCGGCATGGCGGCGCGACGACTGGAGAAGACCCCGTGGTTTATAAGGCCGAATACATCTGGATCGATGGCACGGAGCCGACGGCTCGCCTTCGTTCCAAGACCAAGATCGTCAAAGACGATGTCGCCCACGCCGACCTGCCGATCTGGGGCTTCGACGGTTCCAGCACCAACCAGGCCCCCGGCGACAACTCGGACTGCGTGCTTCGGCCCGTCGCCGTGTTCCCGGACCCGATTCGTGGTGGGGAAGACATCCTCGTCATGTGCGAGGTACTCCTCATCGACATGACCCCCCACCCCACCAACACCCGGGCCAAGACGGCCGTCATTGCCGAGAAGTACGCCGCTATGGACACCTGGTTCGGCATTGAGCAGGAATACACGTTCTTCAAGGACGGACGCCCGCTAGGTTTCCCCGTCAACGGTTACCCCGCACCGCAAGGCTTCTACTACTGCGGCGTTGGCGCCGATGAGGTGTTTGGTCGGGACGTGGTGGAAGCCCACCTCCAAGCCTGCATCGATGCCGGGATCGAAATTTCCGGCATCAACGCCGAGGTTATGCCCGGCCAGTGGGAGTTCCAGGTTGGTCCGATCGGGCCGGTAGACGTGGGCGATCATCTGTGGATGGCCCGGTGGTTGCTTTACCGCATCGCCGAGGAATTTGGCATCACCGCAACCGTCGACCCCAAGCCGGTAAAGGGCGACTGGAATGGCGCTGGCTGCCACACCAACGTCTCCACCAAGGCCATGCGCGAGAACTACGACGCCGTCATCGCCGCCTGCGAAGCCCTCGGCACCAAAGCCGAGGCCCACGTCAAGGCCTATGGTGCTGGCATCGAAGACCGCCTCACCGGCGCTCACGAGACCGCTCCCTGGACGGAATACTCCTACGGCGTTTCCAACCGGGGTGCCTCGGTGCGTATCCCGTGGCAGGTCGCCATCGACAAGAAGGGCTACATCGAGGATCGGCGTCCCAACGCCAACATGGACCCCTACGTGGTCTGTGGCTTGATCACCGACACCATCTGCTCCGCCGCCGCCGGCCAGTAACCCCGGCAGGCGCCGCCCGCTGAACCCTTTACAGCAAGACGATGCCGGCCCTTTCGGGGCCGGCATCATCGCGTCGACCCAGAACCTTGAAGATCCATCACGGATCCCTCGCACGTCAGGTTCAAGGTGTGAAGGCCGGAACGATCGCCCGCTGATCGGGGGGCCGAGGCCACGGCAAGGCTGGACAAGGTGGTCGACCGAATCCTCGATGCCGACCGCAGCCACGCAGGCCGCGGCAACTGATCCCCCCCGGTCGGCTCACCCCGGGCGACGAGCGATGCGGGCCATCACCCCCGGGTGACCACATCGTCGCGTCTGAGTGACACACTTCTCGCATGCCGCGTTTGAGGATCGCCAGCTGCCAGATCAATACCCGGGTTGGCGCCCTCGATCACAACGTCGAGCTGATCCTGCGTGCACTTCAGGAGGCAACCGACGCAGGCTGCGATTTGGCCGTGTTCCCGGAACTGGCCATCACCGGTTACCCGCCGGAGGACCTCCTCCTGAAGCCGGGTTTCATCGCCGACAACCGCGCCGCGCTGGAGGAGGTTGCGGCCGCAACCCGTTCATGTGTTGCCGTCGTGGGCTTCGTCGATGCCGGGCGAGACCTCTATAACGCTGCGGCCGTATGCGCTCACGGCGAGGTGCGCGGGATCTACCACAAGCGCGAACTTCCGAACTACGCGGTGTTCGACGAGGCCCGCTATTTCGCCCGCGGCCATGAACCCGCCCAACTGTGGAACGTGGGCGGGGTGCGGATCGGCGTGTCGATCTGTGAGGACGCCTGGAACCCCGCTGGCCCGATCCTGGACCAGGCCGACAGTGGCGCCGAGTTGATCGTCAACCTCAATGCGTCGCCCTACGCGGAAGCCAAGCTCGGTCGCCGTGAGCGCCTCATGGCCACCCGGGCCGCCGACGCGTCGTGCGCGCTCATCTACGTGAACCAGGTGGGCGGCCAAGACGAGCTGGTGTTCGACGGTGGCTCGATGGTCTTTGACGCAGCGGGGGAGCTTGTGGCCCGCTCACCTCAGTTTGTGGAAGACCTGTTGGTGGTGGATCTCGATGTCGATCCCGTCTTTCGCAAGCGGTTGCTCGACCCACGAGGCCGGCCCACTGATCGCCTTCTGCCGGTGTCGGTCACGCGTTCGCTCGAGGTTGAGGCCACCGACCAGCGTCGGTCGGCCAGCGAGGCAGCACTGCCCGCACCGCCTATCGCTGCTCCGTTGGATCCCGACGAGGAGGTGTACCGGGCCATCGTGCTCGGCACCCATGACTACCTGGTAAAGAACGGGTTTTCCGACGTAGTGATCGGACTGTCTGGTGGGATCGACTCCACGCTGGTCGCCGCCATTGCCGTCGACGCCATCGGTGCCGAGCACGTGCACGGCGTGTCGCTTCCGTCGCGCTACTCAAGCGACCACTCACGCCGCGATGCCGCCCTTCTCGCCGAGAACCTCGGGATCGACTTCCGAACCATCGCCATTGAGCCGGCCCATAGCGCTGAGCTCGAGATGCTGGCCCCCTCGTTCGACGGTCTCAAACCAGACCTCACCGAGGAAAACCTGCAGAGCCGTATCCGTGGGCTCACGCTCATGGCACTCTCCAACAAGTTTGGGTGGATCGTGCTGGGTACCGGCAACAAGTCGGAAGTCGCGGTGGGCTACGCCACGTTGTACGGAGACACGATCGGCGGCTACTCCGTGCTCAAAGACGTGTACAAGACCCGGGTCTACGACCTGTGTCGGTGGCGGAACACGCAAGGGTCGGCGCCGGTGATTCCCGAGGGTGTCATCACCAAGCCGCCCTCAGCAGAACTCCGCCCGGACCAGCGAGACGATCAAAGCCTGCCGCCCTATGACATCCTCGACCCGATCCTTGAGGGCTATATCGAACACGACCGGACCGTCGGCGAACTCATCGCCCACGGTCACGATGAAGACATCGTGCGACGCGTGGTGCGCCTCGTGGATGGGGCCGAATACAAGCGCCGCCAGAGTCCTATTGGGGTAAAGGTCACGGCGAAGGCGTTCGGCAAAGACCGTCGCCTGCCCATCACCAACGGCTACCGATAGTGGGTTTGGCCTCCCACCAGGAGGCTCCTTCGCGCGTTCGCGGCGTCCTGGCGTTGTGTCTTGCCGGGTTCTTGTTTGGGTCCACGTTCTTGGTCGTCAAGGACGCCGTTGAACGGGCCGAGGTCCTCCCGTTCCTGGCGGTCCGCTTCCTGATCGGCGGCGCTGTGCTCTGGCCGTTGGCCCGCCGCCGCCCGTCCAGCCCCAACGAGATCCGTCACGGCACGGTGGCCGGCGGTTGCCTCCTCGTGGGCTTCGTGCTGCAGACCGTGGGCTTGCAATCCACCACCTCGGCCACCTCCGCCTTCATCACGTACCTCCTGGTGGTCCTGGTCCCGGTCATGGGTGTGGTCCGGACCAGAAACCGGCCGGCAGGCAACGTGATTCTGGGTGTTGCTCTGGCCGTGGTTGGCCTCTACTGCCTCTCTGGTGGACCCTCGGGCTTTGGGCGAGGCGAGATGCTCACGGTGGGCGCTGCG
Source organism: Aquihabitans sp. (assembly GCA_025353965.1). Lineage (GTDB taxonomy): Bacteria > Actinomycetota > Acidimicrobiia > Acidimicrobiales > Iamiaceae > Aquihabitans. The sequence continues at coordinate 11,389 of JANXNS010000054.1, read as the reverse complement.
CTCGCCTTTGCGCTCCACATTGTGGTTCTGGGCGAGGTGTCTGGCCGGCACGATCCCATTCGGTTCGCGCTCTGGCAGGTCCTCACGGTGGGCGTCGCCTGTCTCGGCCCGGGTGCGTTGTCCAGCGGGGGATACCACTTTGATCGCGGGGTGTGGCTGGCTGCGGCGTTCTGTGGCGTGGGGGCAACGGCAACGGCCTTCTGGTGCATGAGTTGGGGTCAGCGGGTGGTTCCGGAGTCTCAGGCGGCCATCATTTTGTTGCTCGAACCAGTCTCCGCCGGGCTCCTCGGCGAGGTCCTGGGCGAACACCTCGGACCCACCGGCCTCGTCGGTGCAGTCCTCATTTTGGTGGCGGTTCTGGTGGCCGAGCTTGGAGGGGGCGGCCCGCCCGCCGTTGGCGCGGAAATGGCCTTTGTGCCCGACCCCGATAGCGACGCGGTTGACCTCGTCGATCGCACCGGGCAACCTCCGCAGCGATGATCGACGCTCCTGCCCCCTCCGCCTCACCGGTGGTGGTCGTCCCGTCCGGCTGGCCGATGCTTGATGCCGCCGCCTGGGTGGGGCATTCCTGCTGGGCGGAGTTGCGGCTCCACCAGGTGCTCACTGATTGGCTTGCCATCGAGACCTCGGCCGCATTGTCCACCGCGTTTTGGGCCGTGCGAGCGCACCGGGCCGAGTTGGCGGAGGCCTGGCATCGCCGGTTGCCCGAGCTGCGCGAGTTCCCACGATCCGGCTTCGTCAAGCCCAGTACCGCGGGCGAGCGGGGGTTTGCGGACCTGGAGGCGCTGACGGGCCCGGCGGACGGTGCGGCCCGGTCTGCCGCGCTCACGGCGGCGTTGGCGGCCATGGCTGACCACTACCGCGCCCGCGCCCAGGTTGCGCTCGGACCCGCCGACGCGCCGGTGGCCGACACCCTGACGTCTGCTCTCGCCCGCACGGAGTCAGACCTGGCGCGATTGGAAGGCGGTTACTAGTTGTTGCCCAGCAACAGGTACTAACCGCAAACGGCACGAACTGGGGGTGAGTTCGGATCAGGTGTCGCGGAGGCGGACGTAGCGCCGGTGTTCGGGTCGGTAGACCCATTCACCCTGGCCCGCCTGGAAGACCTCGACTAGTGCGGGGTAACGCTGGACGAGTTCGCCGAGCCCCAGGATTTGGGTTACGTCGTCCGGGTTGCCCGAGAAGTAGTCCGCCGCCTCATCCCCGGCGGTCACTGTCCAGCCGCTATCGGTGGGGTCCAGCGGGGCATCGAGGCCGGCCCACCCGGGTGGGCCATGGAGCTTGAGTGCACGCCGGCTGACTACGGCGCGCAGCGTCACGTCGAAACTCACTTCTTCTTCGCGGAGAGCAATGCCGGCCACATGGCGAGGCTCGAAGGCCACCAGTGCCGAAGGTTCGAGGGTAGTGATGACGACGGGCCGGTTGGTGAGCCAACTGTCGAATGAGCCGTCTGGGTGAGCGGAACGCACCTCGACCCACATGCGCTCTGCGTTGGGCCCCGAGGAGGGGGGTGGATCCAACACAAACACCAGCTTCACCATGTCTCCGGTCCGAAGCGCCTGGCGCTCGGCGAGGGACGGGATCGGGAAGGTGTCCGGAAAGGCCTGATTCTGAGACTCCGCGTCGAGCAGGCCCCATTCTGATGGAACGATCGAGGTAGCGACGGACTCAGTCATGCGGTGATGTGCTGCTTCTTCCGAAATTGACCATGATTTCTCCATGCGTGGCTGAGCCGCCGCACAGCGTGGCCTGGGGGCTTCGAAAGGCCGATGTTTGGGCCACTTGACCCGGCCGGTAACCTGAAGGAAGCCCTGAACCAAGGGGTCACGATACGCGGTCCTCTCCGAGAGGGGAGGGATACCGGGTTTTGTGGCCCGAGACCTCCTGGTTCCTCAAGTTCAACCAAGAAAAAGGTGTGCAATGGCCAAAGAGCGTGTCGAACGGGACGAAGAAGACCTCGTCCGTCTGTACCTCACCGATATCGGCCAGTACCCGTTGCTTACCAAGGACGACGAGGTCCGCTTGGCTCAGGCCATCGAGGCGGGAAACTCGGCCCGAGAAGAGCTTGAGGCTGGTGGCAAAGAAGTGACCGCGGCCCGCAAACGCGAGCTGCGTCGTCAATCCCGTGAGGGCGAGCGGGCCGAGCGCACGTTCGTGCAGTCCAACCTCCGCCTCGTGGTGTCGATCGCCAAGAAGTACCAGGCATCGGGACTGCCCCTCCTCGATCTCATTCAGGAAGGAAACCTGGGCCTCATGCACGCCGTCGAGAAGTTCGACTGGCGGAAGGGCTTCAAGTTCTCCACCTACACCACGTGGTGGATCCGCCAGGCCATCACCCGTGGTATCGCCAACACCGGCCGCACCATCCGTCTCCCAGTCCATGCGGGGGACACCCTGGCTCGCCTGCAGAAGGCCCGGGCCCGCCTTGAGCTCAAGCTCGGTCGCCCGGCCACCCTCGCCGAACTGTCGGCAGAGGTGGAGATGCCCGAGGACAAGGTCACCGAGGCCCTGCGCTTCGCCGCTGAACCGCTTTCCCTGTCGGAGCCCCTCCGCGAGGACGGCGACGCTGAACTCGGCGACGTGGTGGAGGATCGTTCGGCGGAGTCGCCGTTCGAAGTTGCCGCCACGGCCCTGCTGCCGGAGGAAATCTCCCGGCTCCTGGCCCCGCTCGATGAGCGCGAGCGTGAGATCCTCAAGCTGCGCTTTGGCCTTGATCGCGGGGAGCCCCGCACCCTTGAAGAGGTCGGAGAGCACTTCAACCTGACTCGGGAGCGGATCCGTCAGATTGAAGCACGGGCTATGTCCAAGCTGCGCCATCCGTCGTCGGACACGGGCGCCCGGGACCTACTCGCCGTCTAGGTGACGGCCCTCGCTCAGTCGCTGACGTAGCCCAGCGGGATCGGCGGTCGGTCCGAGGCCGGCGGCTTCGGACTGAGTTCAAAGATGCGCACCTCCTGGCCCCGCTCGTTGATCGTTTTGATCAACGTGAGGCCAGGAGGTTTCTCCCATTCCAGCAGGGCCGCGTAGAGCTCGGGCCGGCGGCGGCTCACCGTGGCTTCGTCGGCTACCACGTAGTCGACGCCCATGCGGCGGGCGAACTTCAACATGGTGGCGTAGTCGCTCGACGGCATGGCCACAACCGGTCGGTGAGCGTAGGCCTGCACATGGAACGAGCGGGTCATGATCCGTGAGTGGACCGGGGTATTGGCCTTGATCCAGCGGCCAGCGGCCGCCTGTTCGATGGGGTCATTGGTGGTAACGCCCGGAAGCAGGGGCTTGACCTCGGCAATGGTTGAGGTGGCCATCAGCAACACGGTGGACACCAGCAGCACCCGCCAGGCTTTCGGGCTGAGGGTGCGCTGGAACTCCGCGAGCCCCCGCGCCGCAAAGAGAACGAGCACGGCGGTGGTCACCACGAGATAGCGGGGCAGGGTGAAAAAGGCCACGCAGGTGACCACCGGTGCCAGGCCCATAGCAGCCAACAACATCGTGGATCGGCGGCGCCGGGTGCGCCACAGTTCGATACCCGCGGGCACGAGCAAAAACCCAGGGAGCAGGCGCCAACTCGGACCGAACGAGAACGTGGGGACCACGAACAACTTGAACAACATGCGGATGTTGACCCCCACGATTCCTAGCCAGCCACGTGGGTCATTTTTGGCCAGGGTAGTGAGGGATTCGGTCGGGACACCGAGGCCGGTGCCCGCCGGGTTCACCGCGTAGAGCACGCGGTCGCGCTCGAGGCGGTTGTTTTCCGCCACTGCGCGCCAGGCCTGGATTGACGCGTCCTGAGACTTGGCCGTCGGACTCCAGTGGCCGGTGTGCCCGTGGAGGTAGACGAGGTAGGGGGCGAGGCAGACCAGCATCGCCAGGCCGAAGGCTGCCGACCAGACCACGACGCGCTGTGTGCGAACGGCGAAGGTTCCCGGCCGTCGAGCCGCCTCGATGAAAACTCCAAGGCCTATGAACCCGCCGGGTAGCAAAGATTCGGGTCTCGCCAGGTAGGCCAGCCCCACCGCGAACCCCGCGGCCAGAAGCCCAAGGAGGCGGCGGGTCTCGCTGCTCCGTTGGCTGGTTTCGGGGCCGATCGCGCCGATTGCAAAGTACGCGCCGACTAGCAGGAGAGCGAGTGCAGCAGATTCGCTGCCGCCCCCCTGCCTCGTGAAGAGCGGGGTGAGCCCGGTCACCGTGCCGCCCAGCCACGCCGCAGCAACGGTGGTGGCGTCGTCTTTCCAAAGCCGTTTGGCCAGGAGCACGATGAACGTGATGACCAGTGCCGAGCAAAGAAAGTTCCAAACTCGGAGCCCACCGATTTCGCTACCCGTGGCCTTCTCCAGCAGGGCCAAGCCCAGCGGCGTGAGTGGGGGAAAATGCAGCTCCGGCCCACCCTCGCGAGTGAATCCGTTGCCACTGATCAGGTTGCGGCCCGCCTCGAAGTAGGCGGTGCCGTCTACGGAGGGGAGCCGGTCTCCAGCCGCGATGGTGAGCTGCAGGACGAGCGATACCCCGAGCGGAAACCGCAGGCGGTGCAGCAGCGGGCGACGGGGGCTGTCGCTGTCACCTAAGGGGCTGATCGCGACAGCCTACGGAACGCTTTGGGGTGGCGGAAATCACCTAGAGCGCTGCTTCATCGCGTCTCTTGCGGCGCGGCCGGGATGAGCCTTCTACACTCAGTGCCATGAAGAAGCTCCTGATCCTCGTTGTCCTTGCCGCCCTTGCCACCATGGTGGCCAAGAAAGTCCGTACCGTCTGATCCGATCAGCCTCGGTTGTTCGGTCGGCGTAGGTACAACCACGCGGCCAACCCAGCTCCAAGGCCCGCCAGGCCCACGGCCCCCACAGCCGTTTTCCCTGGGCTGGGCATAGAAACACGGCTTCGCAGGGGCACCTCGAGCCTGAACGTCAAGATGTCCCACTCTCTTTCAGTGGCCGCCTTGCGGAGTTCTCGATCGGGGTTCACCGCCACGGGGTGCCCGACCGCCTCGAGCATTGGTAGATCCGTCACCGAGTCTGAGTACGCCCAGGACCGGCTGAGGTCTAGGTCGTAGCGAGCGGCAAGTTCCTCCATAGCGATCACTTTGTTGATTCCATGGCTGGAGAACTCCACCTCGCCGGTGTAGCGACCCTGGGCGTCGATCTGGGCTCGTGTTGCGATGGCATCATCGACCTCGAGATAGGCGGCCAGCGGGGCGACCACTTCGATGGGCGACGCCGAGACGATGAAAACCCGTCGGCCTGCTTCCTTGTGGAACCGCAGGAGGGCGAGGGCCTCGTCGTAGACGATCGGTTCGATGACTTCGTCCAGCGCGTCTCGGACGATCTCGGAGACCTTGGCTTGGTCCCAGCCTTTGGTTAGGCGCAAAACGGCGGCTCGGCTTCGTTCCATCTGCGCATCGCTATGGCCGAGCTGGAGGTAGACCAGCTGCCCCCAGAGGGCTCGGAGGACCAGCCATCTCGATACCAGGCCAGCGCGATAGAGCGGTTTGCCGAACGCAACCATGGATGCCTTGGCGATCACGGTTTTGTCGAGGTCGAAGAAGGCGGCCTCCATACCTCTGAGCGTACGGGGCCGAATGGTCGTGGCGGTGGGTTTATTTTCCGTATGCTACAATGTCTTTGCGCCTTCCCCGTGTGTTTGTTCCACGTTCACGGAGGCGTTTGTGCTCATTGCTTGTTGGTCAGTCAAAGGTGGCGTGGGAACCACGGTCACCGCAACAGGGTTCGCTCTTGCCTTGGCGCACCGCGCCGGTTCGGGCTGCCTACTGGTTGATATGGCGGGCGACGCCTCCTGCTGCCTGGGCCTGGCAGAGCCTTCCGGCGCGGGCCTGGCCGATTGGCTTCGCGCCAGCTCTTCTGCGCCGCCAGATGCCTTGGTTCGGTTGCAGGTCCCGGTCGCCCCCGGCTTGGCGCTGCTCCCCCGGGGCACCGGCCCGCTGCTCTCTGATCGGGGAGCGCTCCTGGTACAACTCTTGGGTGCGTTGCCCCAGACGGTGGTGGTCGATTGCGGGCTGCTAGCGGGGCCCGGGGTCGTCCAGCGGGTAGCAGCCCAGGCGGACCGCTCGCTGTTGGTGAGCCGATTGTGCGTACTCGGGCTGCGCCAGGCCGCGCACGCGTTGGTCCGGCCGTCCGGCGTGGTTGTGCTTCGGGAGCCGGGTCGGGCGCTCTCGATCGAAGACGTGGAGCAGGCCGTGGGTGCTCCCGTTGTGGCCACCGTGGCGGTAGATCCAAGCGTGGCCCGGCTGGTAGATGCCGGCTTGCTGGCGGGGCGCTTGCCGCGATCGTTCGCTGGCCTGCTGGAGGCGATGGCCGCGTGATGTCGGCCTCATCTGAGGTGGTGGACGCGGTGCACCGCGAGGTCATGGCCGAGTCCGGGCCAGCGCTTCCGTCTTGGCGACAGCTGGCTGAGTTGGTCCGGTTGCGGGCCCCGTTGCTGTCGGGTCCCGAGCTGGATCGCACGGTGGCACAAGTCCAGGCCCGCATCACCGGGCTGGGGCCCTTGGAACCGTTGTTGAGGGACCCGCTCGTCACCGATGTGTTGGTCAACGGGCCGGGACCGGTGTGGGTTGAGCGCGCCGGCGTGCTGGAGAGAACGGGGTTGGTACTTGACCGGCCCACTATTGACCTGCTGATCGAGCGGATTGTTGCCCCCCTCGGGCGCCGGGTAGATCCGGCAAGTCCGGTGGTGGACGGACGCCTGGCTGATGGTTCGCGAGTTCATGTCGTGGTCCCGCCACTGGCCATAGATGGGCCGTGCCTCACCATCAGGCGCTTTGTCACGCGGGCCATCTCCTTGAGCGACGTCGCCGGGCCGGAGGTTGTCTTCCTCCTCCAATGGGCAGTTCGCGCTCGGGCCAACCTTCTGGTCGTCGGCGGTACCGGCTCCGGTAAGACCACCCTGCTCAACGCTCTAGCGGCGGCCATACCTCCGGGGGAGCGGATCATCACGGTGGAGGATGCGGCGGAACTGCGCCTACCGTCTGACCACGTTGTGCGGCTGGAAACCCGGCCGGCTTCGGTGGAGGGAACGGCCTCGATTTCTTGCCGGGAATTGGTCCGCAATGCCTTGCGTATGCGCCCGGATCGGCTCATCGTTGGGGAGGTCCGGGCGGGGGAGGCGCTGGACATGATCCAGGCCATGAACACCGGCCACGACGGGTCCATGTCAACCCTTCATGCCAACGGTTGCGACGATGCCCTGCGGAGGTTGGAGACCCTCGTGTTGCTGGCGGGGATCGGGCTACCACTGGACGCCGTCCAAGATCATCTGAGTGCAGCGGTCGACTTTGTCGTCCACGTCGAACGGGGAGAGGCCGGCCGCCGGCGGGTCGTCGCAGTGGCGGAGGTCCTGCCCGCAGGCGTCGCCTCCGCGGCTCGTGAACGCCGCGGGTTACCGCCCCGCACGGAACTTCTGGCCACGGGCAAAGACGTTCTCCGTCTCCCCTCGCGGGGATGGCGAGACCCACGAGCGGCCCCTCCCTCGCCGGGCTGGTGCCGGGCCGGGGCGCCGTGATGTTTGGCGCAGTCGGTTTTGTTGGGCCCGCCGGTGCGGGCATCGTCGCGGGGTGCGGCGTCCTGGCCGTCGCCGCGGTGTCGGCGTGGGCCGGCACCGCCGGGAGACGAGCCGCGGCCCAGTCCCGGCTCTCGGGGAGTTCGGTCGATGCTGGCGGCGTACCGGCTTGGTTCGGGTCGGCTGTTCGCTGGGCCGATGTGCCGGCCGTCGCTAGGCGTCGCCGCACCGCCCGCTTCCATGCGCAACTGCCTGGTTTGGTGGACGACCTGATGGCGTCGCTGCGGGGCGGGTCCTCGCTCGTCCAGGCCTGCGAGGTGGCGGCCCGTCGGACCGGGCCGGTTGGCCAAGATCTCTCCATCGTGCTGGCCCACTACCGGGAAGGGATGACGTTTCAAACGGCCATTGATGCGTGGGCGGTGCGGCAACCGGCCACCGTCGGCTTGGCCGATGCGTTGGCGTTGGCGGGCGCAACCGGTGCGAGCCAGGTGCGGGCGTTGGCCGGAGTTGGCGCTGGCCTTCGCGAACAGCAAGCGTTGGCCCGCGAGGTTCGTTCGCTCGGCGCTCAAGCTCGGCTCTCGGCCCTGGTGATGGTGGTTACACCGGTCGCCTTTGCCGCAGTCGTGAGCGTGGCCGACCCACGCATTCGACATTTCCTGGTGGACACCGCTCTTGGGTGGGCTTGCCTCGGACTCGGTGCCCTCTTGGACATCGTCGGGGGCTGGTGGATGCGCCTTCTGGTGAAAGGGGTCGGCCGGTGATATCCCCCGCGGCGATCGGTCTGCTCGTTTTCGCGCTGGTCATGGTGTTGGCTCGGGAGCACCGGCCTGAGTCGCGCCGCGCCCACCCGAAGACACGTCCGCAAGGACCCCCGATCTGGACCGCGCTGCTCCCGGGTGGCTGCCGGGCCCTGGGAGTGTTGGCGGTTGCCCTGTCCGTGTTCGTGGTCGGTGCTCTAGCCGCCGTGATCTTGGCCACCGGTGGTCTGGGCGCTTGGATTGGGTTTCGCCAGCGCGGTGTGCGGGCTCGTCACCGCGCCGTTGACCGCGCCACTCCGGACCTCGTAAATCTTTTCGTGTTGGCTGCCTCGGTTGGTCATCCCGTCCATCGCAGCCTGGAGTTGGTCGCCCCTCGGGCGCCGTTGGCCGTGCGGCCCATCCTGACTGCGGCCTGCCGCCGGGTCGCTCGGGGCGCGCCGTTGGCCCCGGTGCTCGGTGATGTCGGACGCGAGCTTGGTCCGCTGGGCACAACACTCACCAATGCGTTGGTCGTCGGTCTGGTCACCGGAGCCCCGCTCACTCCCGCCTTGGCGGGCGTGGCCGAAGTGGCCAGAGACCATCGCAGGCGTCAAGCCGAGGAAGCGGCCAAGCGCCTTCCGGTCACGCTTCTGCTCCCGTTGGTCTGTTGTGTCCTTCCCGCCTTCACCTTGCTGGCGGTTGTTCCCCTAGTGGCCGGGTCGTTTGCCTCGTTGCGGGTTTGATCCGCCGTCTTCCTCGATCCGTCGCCCTCCCCCGCCGGATCCTGCTTGTACGTCCGGGCGGGCCGACCGGCCCGTCCGCCTGATCCGGAGGTTTGCCCATGTTGTCCCTCTTTGTTGCGGCCCAGGTGGCGCTGGTTGCTCTGATCCGTCCGTTGCTTGTTCGGCTCTGCCGCGTTACCTCACGGTCACGGTCATCGGCTCATGGCCAAACCACCGCTGAATATGCGTTGGTTCTTCTGGGCGCCGCGGCAATCGCGTTGCTGCTTGCGGCCTGGGCGGTGAAGTCCGGGAAGATTGCGCAGCTGTTCGATGCCGTTGTTGGTCAGTTGATCGATAAGGCCGGTTGATGGGCAGGCGCGGCGGCCGCCCGGGTCTTCACTCACCCCGTGCCGGTGGCCAGGCCACGGTTGAGCTGGCCATGGCCTTGCCCGTTGTGGCCATGGCCCTGCTCCTGGTCGTTCAGGTTGCCCTGGTGGCCCAGGCCCAGATCCTGGTGGTTCACGCGGCGCGGGAGGGGGCACGAGCCGCGGCGGTAGATCCACAACCGGGGGCCGCGGCCCGCGCCGCGCGGGTCACCCCGGGCCTCCGGCCGTCGGGCCTTCACGTGGTGAGTAGCCCGCGAGGGCCGTCGAGTTCGATCATCCGGGTCACGGTTCACTATCGAGCCAGGACCGACGTCCCGCTCGTTGGCCTGCTGCTAGGCGACGTGAAGGTACGAGCAGCCGTGGCCATGCGAGTGGAAGACCCGAATCCTTGAAGGCGGTTGGGCCTCGCGGGTGGTCTCAGCCTTGGCCGAAGCCGGCCGTGCGTAGAAGGGCCCGCGCTCCGGTTTTGCTCAGTGGCTCGTTCCAGTTGCCGCATTTGGGTGACTGCACACATGACGGGCAGCCGCTCTCGCACTCGCACTGGTCCAGCAACTCCAGGGTTGCTTGGAGTTGGAGCTCGGCCGCCTCGTATCCCAGTTCGGCAATGCCCGCACCACCGGGGTAACCGTCGTAGATGACCACGGCGGGGGTGCTCAGTTCCTCGAGCCATGGCGTGGACACGCCGCCCACGTCCCAGCGGTCGCAGATGGTGAAGAGCGGGAGGATGCCGATGGCTGCATGTTCGGCGGCGTGGAGCGTGCCGGGAATTTCCTTGGGGGAGATGGTCGCGTCGGCCAGGACTTGGTCTGGGACCGACCACCACACGCCACGCGTGATGAGGTGGGAGGGCGGGAGGTCAAGCTCCTCGGTGCCCAGGATCTCCCCGCTCAGCACCTCTTTGCGTTGGTAGCCGGTGACCCGGCTGGTGACTTCCACCGCGCCGAGCCCAACTTGGAACCGCCCGACCGCTCGTTCTGCGTCAGTCTTGAGAAGGCGAAGCACAACGTCGGATCGGGCCAGGGTGTATTCGCGACCGTCGTCTGGCTCGACGATCGCCGCCCCGTCGTGGAGGTCCAGGTGGACGACCCGGTGAGGGCGGCCCTGGTGGAGATAGACCGCACCGGGGTGTACGAGCTCGCAGGCCCGAGCACGGTCCACCGTACCGATGAGGGTGCCGTCGGGAAAGGCGATCCGAATTTCTTGCGATGATCCGCTCCGTAGGCCCATGCCACGGGACGGGCGCCCGCGGCCGGCCCAGACGGCGCGAAGTCCGTCGTAACGAGGGCGCAGTCGAAGGTGATCCGAAACCACCAGGCGACGGACGCCATCTTCAAGGTCGCTCGCCCACCAGCGTTCATCGCGGTGGGCGAGCGGTTGTTCGTAGGCCGCGCAAGCCAGGTGGGGATCCAAAACGAACGGGTTGGCTGGGTTGACCACGGCCGGTTCGGGAGACCGGCTGAAGACTTGGTCCGGGTGGTTGAGGAAGTAGTGGTCGAGTTGGTCGTCTCCGGCCACGAGGATGGCCACCGAGGCCTGCCCCTCGCGCCCGGCCCGCCCGGCTTGTTGCCACATGGAGGCAATGGTTCCGGGGAAGCCATTGAGCACCACGGCATCTAGCCCGCCCACATCCACGCCAAGTTCTAAGGCGGACGTGGCGATCACGCCGCCGAGGGTGCCGCTGAACAACTGCGCCTCGATCTCGCGCCGCTCAGCGGTGAGGTAGCCGCCCCGGTATGGCCGCACGCGCCCGGCCAAATCGGGGTGGCGTCGGACGATCTCAGCGGCGACGACCTCCGTCCCGGCTCGGCTGCGGCAGAACGCCAGGGTGCGGTGGCCACTGCGGACAAGATCTGCGACCAGGCTGGCGGTGACCCTGTTCGGTGATAGCGGTTTGCCTTCTCCGCTGTCTATGCGGCCCGGATCTACCAAGGCGACGAGGCGCTCCCCGCGGGGCGAGCCATCGTTGGTGACCGCCACGACATCGAGGCCACAGAGGTCCCGGGCCAGGCGAGAAGGTTCGCCGATGGTGGCGGAGGAG
>JANXNS010000113.1 GCA_025353965.1 Aquihabitans sp. | reverse complement strand
TCCGGGATCTGCTTGACACAGACGACCACGTTCATGTGGTCGATTCTGTACGGCGCGCCGCCTGCGGCCAAATCGGCTGTGCCGCGTCCACGCGCCTACCGTCGCGGTCCTCGTGAAGGTCTTGCTGCTCGTCAACCCGTTCTCGTCATCGGTGACCGCTCGCACGCGTGTGGTCATCCGCAAGGCACTGGCTGGTGACCACGAGGTGGAGTTGGTGGAGACGGCGCGCCGCGGCCACGCCACCCGCCTGGCGCAGGGGGCGGCGGCCGACGGGCTAGACGTCGTGGTCTGCCTGGGCGGCGACGGCACCGTGAACGAGACAGCCAATGGCCTGGCCGGAACCGACACCGCACTCGGCGTGCTTCCCGGCGGTTCCACCAACGTGTTCGCCCGCACTATCGGCCTGCCCAACGACCCGGTGGAGTCCACCGCACTACTGCTCGAAGCCCTCGATATCCATTCGATCCGTCGCATCGGGCTCGGCTCAGTGAACGGCCGCTACTACTGCTTCCATGTGGGCATGGGCTACGACGCGGCGTTGGTGGAACAAGTGGAGAAGCGCTCCGGCCTCAAGCGGTGGGCGGGCCACCCCCTCTTCATGTACGCCGGGCTCACCACCTGGTTCAAGCATTACGACACGAAGCACCCGCACTTCAAGGTCACCTACCCCGACGGCGAACAGGTGGGCGACGGCTACTTCGCTGTCTGCGCCAACACCAACCCGTACACCTACATCGGCAACAAGCCCTTCGACATTGCTCCCGAAGCCACGCTCGACAACGGCTTGGCCATGGTGACCGTGCGGTCCCTGCGGGTGGACCGGATCTTGCGAGTGATTTTCCGAGCAATCCAAGGGGGCGGTGCCCTGGCCAAGGACCCGGCCGTCCACTACCGCTACGACGTGGAAAGCCTGGTGGTCGAAGGCATCGGCGACAAGCCCTTCCCCTACCAAGTCGATGGCGACTACCTGGGTGACATCGCCCGACTAGAGCTCCGCCATGTGCCCGACATCATGGATCTGGTCATGCCGGTCACCCCCGCCTAACCACGGCTCGGGCCACGTCGGGGACGTTGGTGCAGAGACCGTCCACTCCCAAGGCAATAAGCGCCGCCATGCGATCGGGGTCATCCACCGTCCACACGTTGACCTCCAAGCCCTGGGCTTTGGCTGCGTCGACCAGTTCTTGATCGACCACGCGATCCCAAGGGTGCAAAGCAACATGGCCGGCGGCGGCGATCTCCGCAGCCAGTTCTGTCCATGGGCGAGCGTCGAAGTGATGGAGAAAGGCGGTGGGAATGGCCGGATCAAGCTGGTGGACGCGATCCAACGTGGGCTGATGGAAACACGACACCAAAACCTCGCCGTGCGAACCACGGCGGCCAATTTCTGCGGCTACGAACTCCGCAACGGCGAAGGTGTGATCGAAGTCACGATCATCGGGCCAATTCTTGATTTCAATGTTGACGGACATACCAGCGCAGGCGTCCAGGGCGGCGGTGAGGTCACACACCGAAGCCGGCAAGGCGACCCGGTCCATCTCAACGATGAAACGTCCATCCCCGAGATGGTCATCGTGATGCACGATGACCAGGCCATCTGCGGTGCGGCGGGCATCTAGCTCGACCCAATCCGCACCGAGGTGCTTGGCCAAAACAAAGGCCTCAATGGTGTTCTCGGGGGCGGCCGCCGAGGCCCCCCGATGTGCAATGACCCGGACCATAGTTGACATCTTCGCAGCCCAAATGAACCTGGTCAGGACTCCATGCGTCGAACGTGTGAAAATTCTGCGAAAAAGTGCTTGCAGGAGGCAGCATCCGCCACTACCGTCTACAACGCCCCCGCCGTCCGCACTAGTCAAATCCGCTTCGCGGAACGGCATGTGAAGCAAGTCACGAGCTGAATCTCTCGTGACACCCGTCATGTCTGGAGACATCGTGGCTTTGAGTTCCGCGCACCTGCTTTCCCTCACCATCGCATCCGACGAGTGGCGCCGCAACGCCGCTTGCCGTGACACGGACCCCGATCTGTTCTTCCCGGTCGGCACCACTGGCCCGGCCATCGAGCAGATCGAAAATGCCAAGGCTGTCTGCCGTCAGTGCGATGCACAGACGGCGTGCCTCGAGTTCGCTCTGGCCACCAACCAGGACTCCGGCATCTGGGGTGGTACCTCCGAAGAAGAGCGTCGCAAGCTGCGCAAGCAGTATGCCGCTCGCCAGCGCCGCACCGCCTGACCGACGTCTTACGACGCGATGGCGTCGATCGGCACCCGGAGTTCCACCACGGTGCCCGGCCCGTCGGCGGGTTCGAACAGCCCGATCGTGCCCCCGAGGTCTGACATCACTAGGGCTCGAACAATCGAGAGGCCCAAACCCTCGGCCTCTTCGATCGAAAACCCGTCGGGCACACCGACCCCGTTATCGATCACCCGAACCACAATCCCGGCGTCGTCGACGGCAAGCTCCACCCGCACCTGATCGGGCCGATCCCGGTCACCCTCACTCGGGAAGGCGTGATCGGCCGTGTTCTGGAGCAACTCGGCGAGCACGACCGCCATAGGTGTGGCCACCTGTGCGGGCAACGTACCCGCATCGCCCACCACCTCGAACTCGATATGGCGATCCGGCGAAGACACCGCCTCCGCCACCATCTGAACCAGCGGCCGCAAGATATCGGTGAAGGCCACGTCCTCCCCGGCCTCACGCGACAACGTCTCGTGGACCAGCGCAATCGACTGGATACGCCGGACCGACTCCGCAATGGCGGACTTGGCATCGTCGGACCCCGTGCGGCGGGCCTGCAGTTGTAGCAGCGAAGAAATGGTCTGCAAGTTGTTCTTCACCCGGTGATGGATTTCCCGGATAGTTGCATCTTTGGACAGGAGCAACCGATCCCGCTGCCGCACCTCGGTCACATCCCGGAACAGAACCACTGCGCCGGAGACCCCTTGGGAATCGAGCATGGGGATGCACCGCAGCAAAATGATGACCTCGCCGCGCTCCACTTCCTGGGTCACCGGCTTGGCCACCGTGAACGCATCGACCACCGGCTCATCGTCGAGCCCCAGCTCACCTAGCCTCATGCCCTCGGTGTTGGCATGAACACCCATGCGGTGCAACGCCGACACCGCATTGGGTGATGCGTACTCCACGCACATGGCCCGATCGAGGACCACCGCACCATCTCCGACCCGCGGCGACTCCTTGGAATCCGAGTCGTCGATCGGATACGGAAAGTCGCCGCTGGCGATCATGCGGGCAAAGCGATTGAAGATGTCGACGTAGGTGCGTTCCAGTTCTCCCGGCGACCGACCCACCGACGGCGTGCTCTCCCTGGAAAGCACCGCGATCGTGCGCCCATCGTGGCGAACCGGGATGCACAAGACCCGCACGCGCTCCCGAATAGCCGAGACGGTGATCTCACCCTCGATGATCTCCTCGAGGCGCATCGAGCGAGTCACCAGCGGTCGCTCGGAGTCGCTCACTGCCTCGCCGATCATGTCGTGGCGATAGAGCGTTTGCGTGGTGGACGGCCGGACATGGCCCACCACCATGAACTCACCGTCTCCCTCCGAGACATCCCGCAGACCCGAGACGGGCACAAAGAGCAGGAGGTCTGAGAAACAAAAATCCGCCAGCATGTTCCATGACGCCACCAGGCGCTGGAGATGAACGATCTCAGCCAGCGTGAGCCGAGACTGCTTGCGGACGATCTCGGCGAGGGAAGCCACGCACCGATGGTAACTAGCTGGCGCGTCGTCCCTGCACGGTCAGCTGGAACGTCCACGCTCGCGCCGCACCGATGGTCCGCGCCTGGCTCTGTGCCAAACCTTGTTCCGTCAGGGCCTCGAGCGCGGGTACGACCACCAGCGTGCTCAGGTAGGTACCTCGGGCAATCTCCAAAGCAGTGCACGCCGACGGGGCACGACGAAGAAACGCAAGCACCGCTCGGAGTTCCGAATCAGCCACTTGAGTTCCGGTTATTGGGTTGCTGTTCATAACAACGTCCAGGGGTGGAGGAAGGTCAAGCGGACAGCACGGCAAGGCCCTGTCGGACCCCGACGGAAACGGCTGCAGTACGGCTATGCACGCCGAGTTTCAACAGGACACTTTGCACATGCGAGCGTGCAGTTGCGTGGCGCATACCGAGCCGGGCTGCCATCCGTTCGGTGGAATCACCGTCAATGAGACTCTGAAGAACCTGCTTTTCACGACGGGTGAGGAAGTAGGGATTTGGACCCGCTGGGCGAGTAACGACCGTGCACACATCCGATCGGCCTTCGACCAAAGCCACCAGCTCTGCAGGGGGCGCCGCCTTCGAGACAACCGCGACCGCACCAGCGGCCATTGCCGCCTGGCGTTGCGACGCATCCGCGGCCCCGGAGACCACCACAACATCGGTGCTCTTGGCCACCTCTCGGATGGCACTCAGGGCTGCGGCAGTGTCTTGTTCTCCATCAAAGAGCAGATCCGACACGCAGACATCGGGATGGTGAAGTGCAACCAATTCCCGAATCTCTTCCGGATGCGCCGCCGTGGCCACGACATCGTGACCATGCGCGATGAATAGCTCTGCCAACGACATGATCACGATCGGATGGTCATCACAAAGTAAAATTCTCATTGGTTCCCTCGCTCCCGCTCCGCAGCTAGGCCGCCTAGCTACCGCTGCACCCGCAGGCAACACTCTTGCTGGTTGTTTGCCGGAAAGCAATTGATCGGCCATTTCCTGTTTGCCTCGCAGTAGTACCGTGGCCCATTCGCGGTAGTGCCTCTCACCCCCACGGCGCGTGCGGAGAGCCCCATACATGGAAGCGTCTGGTACGTGAAGTCTTCTCTGCTCGTCGTCGATGACCATGAAGGAATTGCCGTCGCTCTCGCGCACCTGCTCGAGACCGATGGGTGGGCCCAAGTCTTCGTTGCTTCAGATCGTCGCGAAGCGATGGAACTCACCGCCCGGCATCGGCCCGACATCGTCAGCGTTGACCTCACCCTTGGCCCGGAACACGGGCTGGACCTCCTCCAGGACCTTCGAGCCGCCTACCCGCACCTCACCTTGGTGGTGCTCACCGCCTCCGGCGGCGCCGACGTCGCCGTACGCTGCCTTCGGGCCGGGGCGAGCGCATTCGTGCCAAAAAGCAGCGACCCTGCGGATCTCGTGGCCGCCTTCGCGGCCGCCGATCAGGGGCTGACCTGGCTGCCCGGTTCCATGGTTGGCCCGATCATCTCCCTTTTGCTCGACCCCCCGCCGGCCAGCGTGTGGGAAGAACTGGTGGCCACCCTGTCAGCGCGTGAATACGGGGTACTTGAACTCATGGTTGCCGGACTCGACCGGCGGGCGATCGCGGAGGAACTCACCATCTCGCTGAACACCGTCCGCACCCATGTGAAGAACATCTTGGCGAAACTGGGCGTTCACGCCAGCCTGGAGGCCGTCAGCCTGGCCCTGCGGGCCGGTGTGCGCCCGCCGGAGCGAGCCTCCGCCTGAAGCTAGCGATGGAGCGGGACGACGATGCTCAGCTGAGCGCCACCCAGCTCGCCGCGCCGCAACTCAATGTGTCCGCCGTGATCGTCGGCCAGCTTCGAGACCGCGAGCATCCCCAACGACGAGCGGCCCGCTGGGGCCTCGCCGAACCCGGGCCCGGAATCCCCGACCACGAGGTGCAGGCTTGATTCCGTGTGAAAACACCGCACAGACACCTTGCCGTCGTCGCCCGCCGCCCGGCACGCGTTCTCCAGCAAATTGAGCAGGCTGCGTTCCCAGTCCAAGGTGTCCCCCACCAGCGAGGTGGGGGGATCTTCCTCGATCTCAACCTCGAGCGCACCGGGATACACCGCGCCAACTCGCGCCACGACACCCTGCACGACCTGGACCACATCTATGGGCAGACGATGACGGGGCCCATCAATGTGATGCTGGCAAAGCTGCGCCATGTGGTGGGCCTCAGTTGCAATGATCGCCAAGTTGCTATCCAACCGGTCCGCATCCGGCGGCGACAACCTGGTGGCCGCCAAAATCGACTGCACGATCACCACAGACTGGAGCAGATCATGAGCGAGACGGCGCGCTTCGAAGTCTTGGGGCCTGACCGCCTGATCCTCCATAAACTCTCCCTCCGCCTAGCGCACCGCTCCAACACGGCCGCCCGATCACGCCATACTACCGGCGGACATGGCATTGCGTCACCGTCCCGCATTGACTCACTCGAAACCTCCGCGTGGTTGGGTTCGTTGCCTCATGTAAATCCTCCGCTTGGGGTCGGGTGCCGCTACGCCTCATCGATGGAGCTTTCGATGGCGCAGCGGCATGCGGTCACGAACCGGATGGCGGCGAAGTATCGGGTCCTGGTGGTCCATCTGGCTTCAACAAACGCGACCGTCCCGAGGTTTTGACATGAGGCAACAGGGTCGTCGGTCAACCGGCCAACCTTGGCCAGTTCAGCCGGGTGTTACCGTCAGCGCGTCCAATTCGATTCGGGCGTTTGGATTGCCCGGAGCCGGCGTGAGACACACCTGGTCGACCCCGTCGGTGGCCTTGGACAACAGCGGGACCGCGGCACCCTCGGCCACTACTGCGCCACCGCGCACCTCGATACGCACCCGGGCCAACCCCGCCGCCGGATCGACGGTGATAGTGACCCGCAACGGTGTCGCATCGGCCACCAAGCCCTGGGCCGCTCGAGTGCCCGTCGTGGCCCACCCACCCTGCCCCCGCTTCGTGAGCCGAGCCGAGACCAGCGTCCCGTCGGAACCTTTCAAGGTCAGCAACCGCGCGTCGGCGGTCCCCCGGCCGACACTCGTTACATCGGCCTGAACCACCAGGCGCCGCGAACCCGTTGGCGTTAGCGCACGGCAGGCGGTCGAGGCAGACCCGCCATCAGTATTGGCCACCACCAGCGACCGCCCCGGGGCGACCGCGGTGGCGGAGATCGAAGCCTCTAACGGAGCAGACCCACTTGGGTACCAACCGCCTGGTGCTCCGCGACCCGGCGTCCGGGTTTCAAACGTGTCCTGGATAATCGCACCCCCGCCAGAGCCCGTCGGGGCCGCTCCAGCCGGGGCCGCCCCGCCAACCTGCGCGCTCGTCCACTGCGACGCGTGATCCCCGGAGGTTGCCACCACAAACCCTCGAATGGCATCGACCAACTGTGCAGGTACTGCTGGCGGCCACAACGAAGCACCCGGACGACG
>JANXNS010000044.1 GCA_025353965.1 Aquihabitans sp. | reverse complement strand
CTTTGGACTCGATCCGGGCGAGTTCGATGGCACCTTTGAAACGTACGTTTCACTCATTCATCACGACGACCGCGAAGGCATTTTGCGAACCGCTCGCGAGGCCATCGAGACGGGCTCGAGCTACCAGGTCGAGCACAGGGTGGTCTGGCCCGACAACACGGTGCACTGGGTAGGCGCAGGTGGCGCGATAACCCGTGACGCCGACGGCGAGATCGACGGAACCATCGGCTGCATCTCGGACGTGACTGAGCGCATAGAGCACGAGGAAGAACGTCAGCGCGTTGCACTGGCCGCAGCGGCTGGCGCCGAGCGGGAACGGTTGCAGCGACAGCGCCTTGAGTTCCTCGGCACCATCAACGAAGAGCTCAACGCTTCAACGTCGGTGGACGACATCATGCGCCGGGTGACAGCAGCGAGCGTTCCCCACCTGGGCTCGTGGTGCTCGGGGCATCTCTTTCCAGCCGAAGGGACCGGCGCAGTGGTGGCTGACGCACACCTCGATGCAGCGATGGCTGCGCTTGCAGGGCAGCTCCGAACCGACTTCCCCGACGTACCGGATGCCGCAATCGGTTTCCCAGCTGTCGCCCGCACTGGACGAACCGAGCTCAACCAAGACATCGACGAAGCCCTTCTACAGCGCCTCTACCCGATACCAGAGCAGCGGGCTATCGCCGAGCGGCTCGGGGTGCGATCATCGATCACCGTTGCGATAAAGAAGCGCGATCGCGTCCTGGGGGTGATGCAGTTCGTGTCTTCGGCCACTTCGAGGCCATACACCTTAGATGATGTGTCCCTCGCAGAGGCAGTCGCGAGCCGGATTGGTGCCAGCATCGAGAATCGTCGGCTCAATGAGCAGCGCGGCCGCATCGCACGCACCTTGCAGGCAAGCTTGCTCCCCGTCACGTTGCCCGACATCCCAGGGACCGAAATCGCCGTGATGTATTGGGCCGCCGGAGAAGCCACGGAGGTTGGTGGCGACTTCTACGACGTCTTCCTCATTGAGCCATCGCTCTGGGCGATCGTGATCGGCGATGTCTGCGGAACCGGGCCCGACGCGGCTGCGCTCACCGGGCTCGCCCGACATTCGATCCGCGATGCCGCCTGGCACGGGGATGCCCCAGCCGAGGTTCTTCGATCGCTCAACCGGGCCATCCTGCGATCCGATGCCCAAACCTTCTGCACCGCCACCTACGCCACTGTGCGCTGGACCGGAGCGACCCTGGAGTTGACGGTTGCCCGCGCCGGCCACCCAGGCCCGATTCACCTCGACGATCGCGGCCCACACCTGCTCGGCGAGCCAGGGACCCTCCTCGGCCTGTTCGAGACGACCCGCTCCACCACGACCACGACCGTCCTCCACCCCGGCGACGCCGTGGTCTTTTACACCGACGGCGCCACAGACCTACCGCCGCCCCACGACCTCACTGACCGCGAACTGGGCCTGGCCGCATTTCAGATGAGGGGACGCTCCGCCGAGGCGACCGCCAACGGTCTACACGACATCCTGGAAGACATTCTCCCGTTCGCCCAGCGCACCGACGACCTCGCCCTCCTGGTGCTTACCGTTCCCGGTCGAGAGCCAGGAGAGCCTGGCCGCTGATGCACGGTGGTGCCTCGATCTTCCGTTCCAGACCTGAACCGGGCGAGCAGAAAGCAGCCCATGACGAGAGGTGGTGGACCCATGCCTGAGGGCGATACGCTCCATCGGGCGGCGATCCGGCTCCGGCCGGCCCTGGCGGGACTCGCACTCCAGCGATTCGAAGCCCCACGCCTGCTGGGCAACCGGCCGTTGCTGGGCGCAACCATCCGCGACGTCGAGGCTGTCGGCAAGCATCTTCTTGTCCACTTCGATGATGGCCTGACGCTGCGCACCCACCTGGGCATGGCGGGCTCGTGGCACCTGTACAGAAGCGAGGAGCGGTGGAGGAAACCCCGTCATCTCTTGCGAGCCCTGGTTGGGGTCAACGGCTGGGACGCAGTGTGCTTCTCGGCACCGCAGGTACAGACCTATCGTCCCTCTCAGCCCGGTGGGCCGCTGGGCACCGGCCGGGACCCTATCGGCCACCTGGGACCCGACCTCTGCACACCGGACGTCGACTTGGACGAGGCCGTCGGGCGGTTTGAGACTGTCGCTCAGCCCGACGCGGAGATCGCTGTTGTACTGCTGGACCAGCGGGTCGTCGCCGGCGTCGGCAACGTTTACAAGTCCGAGTTGCTCCACCGGTGCCGGGTCGACCCCTTCGTGGCCGTGAAAGCGGTCCCGATTCCGGTACGGCGCCAATTAGTCGAGGCGGCCAACCGACTCTTGCTCCTCAATTTGGCTACCACACGGCGTACGACCGTCGCCGGTCCGGCTGGATCGGTTGCGGTGTACGGCAAGGCCCGTCGACCATGCCCTCGTTGCGGCACCCCGATCCGCATGGTTCACCACGGCATTCAGAACCGCAGCACCTATTGGTGCCCGCGATGTCAGCCCCCGGGCGCCGCCGGCCTGCCCTCGTTGTTACCTGCACTGCACCAACTATCCCGACCGCATCAGGAGCCTCCCAGTGAGCACGGGCAGCCGAGCGCCAACCCGGAGAACGGACGAACATCCCCCTCGCCGTCTATCGAGCACACCAACGGACATCCGATCGCCCACTGGCAACAGCTGATTCGATCAAGCGACCTCACCAAACACATCGAACTCGTCACGTGGCTCAGGGCAGAGCACGGTCTCGGCCACGGACAAGCCAACGCACTGGTTCGCCAGACGCTCCTTGAACACCAAAGCGACACCTGACAGCCGGGCAATGAGCCAGCCGTAGTCAGTCTTCACCCGGCTCTCGTACGAGCTGGGACGAAACGCTGCGACTAGGCGGTTAAGGACTAGCTCCGCCAAGGCAAGGGGCGTGCGATTGATTTGTTCTGGTTTAGCCCCTTCCGTAACCGGGTATCGGCGGCTTACCCGGCGATACCCCACAGACATTAGGAGAAAAACATGCTTTACACGATCCTCGTAATCATCGCTGCCATTGTTTTGGCGGTCATCGTGCTCAACGTCATTCGAAGCGGCGGCCGCGCGGTCTGATTGGGCGCCGATTCGGAGCAGCGTGGGTAGGTCCCGCGCCTCAAAGCCCACACCACACCACCCCGCGCCGCGCCGCCAACACCAGTTGACGCCGCGGCGCGGGGTGCACTTGTCATGTTTGGACCTAAAGCAGATCCGGAAACACCGCAGCAGTCGGCGGCCCTTCCTCATGACCTCCCCCACATGTTCAGGCGGGTTCTGTCGGCACTACGTGGTGGGTTGTGTCGTCAACCCGTGGTCTGGCCGGAGAGATTTGAACTCTCGACCCCCGCGTCCCAAACGCGGTGCGCTACCAAGCTGCGCTACGGCCAGTCGGAGGTGACCTTACCGGCTGAGACGCCGTTGGCTACGGTTGGCCCACCCGCTCAACGGTCGGCGGACCCTGAGGGGAACCATGGGCGAGACAGCTGAAATGACAGACCGATGATGGCCGCTGTCGCCCAGGCTGGCGTTGTGGTTCTGGCCCTGGTTGCGGTCTTTACCGTGGTCGGCCGGGTCGTGTTGGCGTGGTGTACCCCCGGTGGTCGTCCGCTTTCGGCCGCAACCCTCGCTGGCGCTGCGGCCATCGTCCTCTGGCTGGTGACCATCTCCCCGCTGATTGCCCCCGGCTCGCCGGCCGGTGTGGCGACTTTGTTCGTCGCCGTCGCCGCCCTGCTCGCGGCGACATTTCACTACCGGCCAGGCTTGCTGCGCCCGAGCCGGAGGGAGACCCGAACCTTCACCGCCGTCGTGCTCGCCGGGCTGGCATGCACCGTACCGATCCTGCTGATCATGGCCCGGTCATCGTCCACCGCGGTCGTCCACCTGAGCGGCAATCACGACGCTTTTTTCTTCACCGCCGTGCCCCGGTGGCTGATGAGTCACCGGGCTCTAGGCGGCCCGAACCTGTCCGCTGCCGGCTCACCCAACGGGACCCCACTTGTGGGCTCTGCCTGGGACTTTTTCCAGACGGGCTCAGTTCGAATTGGGTCCGAATCCTTGTTGGCCGCGGTTGCGCGTGCGACCGGCGTTGACCCTCGCAGCCTCTGGCTACCCATCACGGTGACCTTTCACGTGATGGTGGTGCTCGGCGCCCATCAAGTAGCGGTCCAGCTTTGGCGACCCGGGCGATGGACGGTGGCCATGGCCGCCGCCGTCGGGGCCTCGGCGCTCTTGCTTAGCGCCACGGTGGACCAGCACACCCCGACGTTGCTGGCCATGGCCCTGGCGTTCGGGCTGCTGGCAGAGATGGCCCGGGCCCTCGAATGGAGCCAGCCTGACCAGCCACGGGCGGGGCAGTGGTCGCCCGTAGTCGTTGCCCTATTACTGAGCGGTGTGGTGGCCTCTTACGGCGAGCTACTCGTGCTCGTGGGTTTTCCTCTGCTGATCCTGGCCATCGGGGTGGCCCTAGCGGCCAACGACGGCCTCCGGGCCGAGTTGCGGCGCTGGTGTGTCGTGGCCGGGTGCTGCGCCGCCTTCGGGTCGGTGGCCTGGGCGCGTTCGTTCCGAGCCACAACGAGGACTCAAGCACCAGCGGGGTACCCACCGACATTCGGGGCCAAGCAAGGGCTGTTCCCCCTGCTTCGATCGCTCGCGTTTGGCCGCTTGGAAGGATACGAACCATGGGGTGACGCGACCATTTGGTCTCGCCTTCTGGTGGTGAGTTTCGCTCTCGCGCTGGTGGTGGGCCTGGCCGCGGTTTTCGTTCGGGGTCGGGCGGCTAAGTGGTGGATCGCGCTGGCGGTCGTCACGCTGAACGGCTGGTGGGTGCTCGGTCTACATGACGGAAGTGGGTACCCGCAGGAACGATTCATTACCTGGGCGATGCCCTTCCTTCTCCTCGGCGCGCTCCTCGGCTGGGCGGCGGTGGCCAACGGGGGGACCGTGTCCCAACGGCGACTCGTCGGCGTTGGCAGTTCGTTGGCCATTGCGGTGTTGGTGCTGCCGGGGGTGATCTCTGGGGCACGCCTCAAGGACGACCCCACTCGGCGCATCGACGACGACTTCGCCGTGACGGCGGAGTGGGTCAACCACCGAGACGCAACCGGCGCCCACACGTTGGTCTGGGCGCAGAGCTACCTGACGAACCTGTGGACTCCCTACCTGCTGCAGGGGGCGGGCCGAACCAGCTACTTGTCGATCTACCAGGACTATTTCAACGTCGCCAGCTTCGGCCCGCTCACGCATCGCCGCTGGCTCTTGCTAGACGCGGCTGCTCGCAAAACCGCGACCCTCACGCCCCACAGCCTGGCCGAGGTGAACGCCCGCTTTTCGCTAGTCGATCTCCGGATCGGGCCGGCCACCGTGGTGGTACCACCGACCTTTCACGGACGCTGGTCGGCCAGCGGCGACCCGGTCACGGTCACCATCACCGAGGTCGGGGCAACCTGTATCGCGGAGTCGACCAGAATTCCCTGCGCATGAACACAATGCCCCGGCTTGGCCTGAAAAAACCCATGAGCAGGCGCCAGGCCATCCAGGTGGTGGGGGCTGGCGTGCTGGCCGCTGCGCTCATCGCCTGCGGCGAGGAGTCCACCAGACCGCGGTCGTTCTGGGCTCAAGTGGCCGCGTCAGCCCGCCTTCAAGAACCGGCCATGAACACCGCCATCGCAATCAAGGAACTTGAGCAATCCCTCACCGCCGAACGCATTCGGCAACCCTCCCGATCACTGCACCAACAGCTTCAAACACACATCAGGGCTGACTTCGCCGCAGGCCGCACGATGCTCGTGACTGGCTGGCTGCTAGCCCGGACCGAGGTACTACTCGCCGTGATCGTGGAAGGCGACGAGCAATGACCATCACCTCGGCGACGGACCTGCCCCCAGCCGCCAACCTCCACGCCGACGTCGTGATCATCGGCAGCGGCCCTGCGGGGCTCACCATCGCCATGGAACTCTCCCGAGCAGGGGCCGACGTCTTGGTCCTGGAAAGCGGCGGCCTCGCCGCCACGAAGGAAGGCCGGGATCTCGATACCGGCGCGGTGGTCGGCCAGCCGTTCCTGTTCGGAGACATCCCATACGGCACCGAAGACATGCGCATCCGCGCCCTGGGCGGTGCCTCCGGCCATTGGGCCGGGATGTGTCGGCCACTCGACGACATCGATTTCCACATCCGACCCTGGGTGACCGGCTCCGGCTGGCCCCTCGATCGGGCCGAGCTCGAACCCTGGTACCGGAAGGCAGAAATTACGCTGAGACTCGGCACCACCGGTTGGGAACCTGAACCCTGGTACGAGCGCTGCCAGACCAAAGCACTCTTCGGTAGCGAGCGCCTGGAGACCACGATCTACCAATTCTCCGCACCCGTGCAGTTCGGCACGGACTTTGCCGACACACTCGAAAGCGAGACAGGACCGCGAGTGATCGTGGGGGCAACCGTGGTCGATGCCACCCTCACCGCCTCGGGCGACCGAATCAGCGAAGTCGCCGTCCGCCGCCTCGACGGTGCAACGGCCACGGCAACCGCAAACCACGCGTTTGTTTTGGCCACCGGCGGCCTCGAAGTGCCGCGGCTCCTGCTGGCCTGGGGGCAGGGATCAGCCGGGATTGGCAACTCCTCAGGGCTGGTCGGCCGGGGCTACCTGGATCACCCCCACCGTGCCGCGGGCCAGGTACGGGCATCGCTCGGCAGCAATTTGCCCCCGCTCTACGGCTTTGCCGACGCGCCCGGCGATGCACCGCCCACCAAGGTGTGGGCGGGCTGGTCGCCCACCGCCGAGGTCCAAGAAGCAGAGGGCATCGGCCACGGCGTGGCGTTCCTCCGATTCCGAGACAGCGCGGACAGCGCCAAGGCCCATCCAACCGCAACCACCGAGGCCATGGGGTCGCTGGTGGCCTGGGGCACCAGCGCAGACGCCAACTATGCAACCGTCTCCGTGCGCTGCGAACAAGTCCCCACCGCGGCCAGCCGAGTAACGCTCGGTACAAAGGTGGACCCAACGGGCCTCCCCCGGTTGCGGGTCAACTGGCAGCCGTCCGCCTTCGACGAACGCACCGCCCACCGAACCGTCGAACTCTTGGCCGAAGAGTTCGGTCGGGCCGGAATTGGTCGGATTGAAGTCGAACCACGAGGCAAGCCCTTCGCCAACATCGCGGTAGAAATCGGCTGCCACCCCATGGGATCGGCCCGGATGAGTGAAGACCCCAAGGCAGGCGTGGTGGGCCCGGACCTACGCAGCCACGACCTCACCAACCTCTATGTGTGCAGCAGCGCGGTGTTCCCCACCAGCGGGGCGGCCAACCCCACGCTCACCATCGTGGCCTTGGCCCACCGACTGGCCGCCGAGCTAGCCCGGGGCCGGGCATAGGGTCGGCCCAATGGACAACGACTTCGTGGACCGAGGCAACGGCGCTCAGGTGGTGAGAATCATGGTGGCCGACCCGCCTGACTCGTGGGCCGCGGCGGGCTTCACGGTCATCAACGACAACCACGTTCGCATTGGCGCCACCACCTTTGTCCTCGAAGGCCGGGCGAACGGAGCCCGAGGCATCAGCTCGTGGTGCCTCGCTGGCCTCGACCCCTCGGGCAGCGCAGCGGCGGCCTGGCTACTAGATGGCCTGCCCACCGAACTGGTGGACCTCGACCCCTCTCCAGCGGTAGTTCCGGCGCACCCGAATGGCGTGATCGGCCTTGACCATGTCGTGGTGGCCACCCCCGATCTTGAGCGCACGATCGAAGCCCTCGGCCATATCGGCCTCACTTGTCGGCGGATCCGCGAGACCACCTCCTACGGAGCGCCCATGCGTCAAGCATTCTTCCGTGTCGGCGCCACGGTGGTGGAGGTCGTCAGCGGAGATACCGGCACCGGGCAGCCCGCGGCGGAGGCGCCGGCTACCTGGTTTGGCCTAGCGGTAGACGTGAACGATCTAGACCAGACCGCAGCGTTTTTGGGCGAGGGACTCGGCGCCGTGAAGGGTGCCATCCAGGCCGGGCGGCGCATTGCCACCCTGCGACATAAGGCCTTTGCGATGTCGGTTGCGGTGGCGGCCATGGACAACCACGGCGACCGGTAGGGTCGCCGTCGCATGCTTGACCACGTGTTCACCGATGCCATCGGCGCCCTCCGAGACACGGTCGAAGGCGCCATGCTGGAGCGCCAAGCGTTCGAGGAACGGTTCCAGGCCGATGTTTTGTTAGGTGACCTCACCTGGGAGACGTCCTACGCCCTCCCCGGCGAAGGTTCGCCCCCGCGAACCCGCGCCGACCTCACCATGGACTGGCCCACGTGGTCGCAAACCGCCTACCGCTCCTGGTACATCGGTGAGCCGTTGGATGACCCACCGCGGATCGAAATCGAGATCGTCCTCCGTATCCAGCGGCTGGCCGCTCAGCCAGACCCCAAACGGGTCTTGGCCGTGCTCCCCCGCAAGTCCAGCTTGATCGGCCATCAGCGCCTCACCCGCTCAGGTCCAACGGTAGAAATCATCCACGGTGACGACATCGACGATGTTGAGTGGGCCATAGAAGTGTCCTACGAAGGCACCTACGAACTCGATGAAGAAGTCCTCGCCGACGGCTCCAAGCTGGACGAACACTTCAGCTCGATGGGTGGCTGGATCGCCTCCACGCTCGTCCGCCTCGGCGACCTCACCTTTGCATTTCTGCCGCCCGAAGATCCCGTGGACTGACCATGTTCCGTACCTCCCAAGGAGTCCCCCATGTCTGACGTCGTCCTCTCCGAGGTGCGCGATCGCATCGCCACCATCACCCTCAACCGACCTCAAGCCCGCAACGCACTCTCGCGAGAGGTAATCAAGGGCCTCCGCTCGGCTGTCCGCGCCGCGCAGGGCGATGACGCGGTCGACGTGCTCATCCTGACCGGATCGGACCCTGCGTTCTGCGCTGGACTGGACCTCAAAGAACTGGGCTCTGGCCGCGGAGAAGTCACCGAAACGCAGCCCACCGAGGCAACCCCGATAGACGAGCGAGGCCCGCTGCCCCCCGGCCCCAAGCCCGTTATCGGAGCCATCAACGGTGCCGCCATCACCGGCGGCTTCGAACTGGCGCTGGCCTGTGATTTCCTCGTCGCCTCTGACCGAGCACGGTTCGCCGACACCCACGCCCGAGTGGGGATACAGCCCTGGTGGGGCCTCACCGTTCTCCTCCCCCAGGCCATTGGTATCCGCCGGGCCCGGGAAATGAGCGCAACCGGCAATTTCTGCGATGCCCAGACCGCTTCGGAATGGGGCTTGGTCAACCACGTCGTCCCGCACGATGATCTCCTCAGCTTCACCCGTGGCCTGGCCGCCGACATTGCCTCCAGCGACCAGCGCGCCGTCCGCCAGATCTACGCCACCTATGGCGCCGGGTCCCTCGTCAGCGGGGGCGACGCGTGGCGAGTCGAGTCAGACGCGGCAGCAGCCTGGCAAGGCCAAGGGCTTGACCCCGCCGAGATCGAACGTCGCCGCCAAGCGATCACCGACCGAGGCCGGAGCCAACTCGGCTGAACAAACCAGCTAGCCCGCTCAGCCGCCCGTGGTGGGGGCAACTGTGCCGGGGGGAACAAACGTGGTCTTGGTGATCCCGGTCTCACCGCAGACCTTGGCGTCCTGATAGCCGGCAATCGTGTACCGGGCGAGTGGGTTCCCACTCACCACCCGGCTCTTGCGCAATTGGCTTTCCCTGTACCGGATGCCAGCCACGCCGCCGACCTTCCGAAACACCACAAGGCGCAATACGGCGCCTGGAGGCGGCTTGGTATAAGGCTTGACCAAGGTGAAGCCGGCAGGGGCAGCACCAACAAAAAATGAGCTGAGGGGCGTGGCCGGGCCAGCCACTTCCCAGTACGGGTTGCTGTTGGCGTCCCACAACGCAATCCGGGTGACCGCACCGGCGGAACAATCAGGGATGTGAGCCACCGCCACACCGCCCGCGCTCTCGAGCCCGACCGGATCGGTCCACACGTCCTGGCCGAGCTGGTCTTTGCCGACCTCCGGCAACACGTCCGCCACTTGGACACCGACCACAACCGTGGCCAAACCGACCGCAGTCACGACAGCAAGAAACACCAGAAACGAGGGCATCCGCCGCTGACACCATGGCGTGTCTGACGGGGGGGCGGTGCTTGGCATTAGGGGTGATCCACCGCCGTGGCCTCGAGCAGGCGACCGATGAGCCGTTCCCAGGATTCGCGATCTGGCATGGGCATATCGACGACCTCGAGAAGCAGAAACCCAAGCCCCAAGGCATGACAGAAGGTGACCAGCGCCGTGGTGTCTACGGCACCATCGATACCGCCTTCGGCCTTGGCGGCATCCACAATCTGGGCCAGACGCTCATGTCGGTCACCCATGCGCGTCCGAAGCAGATCCGCCACATCGGATTCGTGCCGGGCTGCGGTAAATGACTCCAGCAGCAAGCCTGGTCCATGGGCCAGCTTGCGATCCGCATCTGGCTG
>JANXNS010000029.1 GCA_025353965.1 Aquihabitans sp. | reverse complement strand
CGTGAGAGGGGTGAATCTCATCCAGCAAGCGCTGGTAGTGGGTGACGACCAGCAGGCCCAGGTCTGGCCGGTCCGCCTGGACTTCCCGAATGCCCTGCGCTACCACCCGAAGGGCGTCGATGTCGAGGCCCGAATCGGTCTCGTCCAGCACCGCAAACTCGGGCTCGAGAATGGCCATCTGCAGGATCTCGTTGCGCTTCTTCTCGCCACCGGAGAAGCCCTCATTGAGGTAGCGATCCGCAAAGGTTGGGTCCATATCCAGGCGCTCCATCCATTCCATGATGGAGAGGCGCAACTCCAGCACCGACAGGTCTATGCCCTTGCGGGCCGATAGGGCCTGGCGAAGAAAGTTGATGACCGAGACACCGGGAATGGTCTGCGGGTACTGGAAGGCCAAGAAGACCCCAGCCTTGCCCCGCTCATCGGGACCCCACTTGGTGATGTCGTCGCCCTTGTAGATGATGCGACCCTTGGTGATGTCGTAGTCCGGGCTGCCGAGCAGGGCGCTGGCCAGGGTGGACTTGCCGGAACCATTGGGCCCCATGAGGGCGTGGACTTCTCCAGCACAGATGGTGAGATCAACCCCCCGCAGGATCTCATTGCCATCGGCGCTGACGTGCAGGCCGTCGATTTCGAACAGCGGGGCTCCGGACATGCCCGCCAGTGTATTAGCACTACGGCCATAGTGGTAATGCCGGGGCCGGATCTTCGTCACGTCTGCCACCCAAGTCTTACGAGCTGAGAAAACCTCGGCCAGATGGGACCAGAATCGGGTGGAAGGTTGTTGGATGGTCTGCACGACCCGAACCAATCGCACGAACCTCAAACCGAGGTGCCCAGGAGGTGCCCAAGATGCTTTGGAACCGAACCAAGCCCGAAATGGCGACGGCGGAAACCGCCTTGCCCGGCCGCAGCGAGCCGCTCTTCGATATCACTGGCATACATGCCGTCAACGGCCACTCGATGGTGCCGCCCTATCCTGCCGGCGACGAGGTGGCCATCTTCGCCCTCGGGTGTTTCTGGGGAGCCGAGCGCCTGTTCTGGGCCATCCCGGGCGTGTACTCCACTGCTGTTGGCTTCGCCGGTGGCTTCACCGAAAACCCGACCTACGAGGAGACCTGCACGGGCCGCACGGGCCACACCGAGGCGGTCCACGTGGTCTTCGACCCGTCGGTAGTCACCTACCGGCAGCTGCTGGAGGTGTTCTTCAACGAGCATGACCCCACCCAAGAAAACCGTCAGGGCAACGACGTTGGTACCCAGTACCGATCTGCCATCTACTGGACTACCGACGAGCAAAAGGTCGAGGTTGTATCGGCGGCGGCCGCCTATAGCAAGACCCTGGCCAAGGCAGGCAAGGGTTCGGTCATGAGCGAGCTCGCCCCCGCCGGCCCCTTCTACTTTGCGGAGGAATACCACCAGCAGTACCTGTTCAAGGTTCCGAACGGCTACTGCGGACTCCAGGGCACCGGCGTCACCTGCGCCCTAGCCCCGCCCGGGCCTGCCGCGGCGCCAGAGGGCACAACAGATGGCGACGCCAAGCTCAGGCCGTTGGCATCGACCGATGACGAGTGGCGGAAGCGGCTTACCCCCGCTCAGTACGACGTCCTTCGTCGATCTGGGACGGAGCGGGCCTTCGCCGGTACCTACACCGACACCGAGGACTCGGGCATGTACCGCTGCGCGGCCTGTGGTAATCCGCTCTACGCCAGCGACACCAAGTTTCACTCCGGTAGTGGCTGGCCGAGCTTTACCGAGGCGTTGTCGCCGGATGCGGTCGAGGTCATAGAGGACGCATCGCACGGGATGATTCGCACGGAGGTCCGCTGCGGCCGCTGCCATTCGCACCTCGGCCACGTCTTCCCCGACGGCCCCCAAGATCGTGGCGGCCAGCGCCACTGCATGAACAGCCTCGCCCTCGAACTGGATCCCGAGCCCACCCCCAGCTGACCGCTCAGCCGTGGTCTCGAAGGTCTTCCTTCCAGGCGCGGAATCGGGTGTGGCGTTGCCCGCTGGGGCCTGCTCCATCGCCGGTTCCGTCTGGGAACAACGCGAACGTGTACTGGTCGCTCAAGTCGGTGGCCTGGGCGGTCCAGTACGACGCGTCGGCGCCGCGGGCCGGGCCAGCACGCCATAACAACCACGGCCCAATCCGTCGCAGGAAACTGGCGGTATCGCCCGCTACCGAACCGGAGTTGGGCCCCGCCGGTCCACCGAACTGCTCGCCCAAAGTAAGCAGCGCCGGCGGGGCTTCCACCCAGGCCGTGGCGGGAATGGTCCGTTCTCGCTGCGGCGTGTCCGGGAGGTCGGCGGTGTGCACTGGCGTGTGGTCTACGGGTCGATCGCCCGCTGGCACCGGGCGCACCTACCAGCCCCGATCGATCCATTCCTGGAGGTGCGGCGACTCTGTGCCGATGCTCGTGCGGTCGCCGTGGCCGGGCAGCACGATCGTGTCGGCCGCCAAGGGCTTGAACAGTCGGGATTCCACCGAGTCGAGAATGGTGTCGAAGTTTCCGCCCTCAAAGGTTGTGTTGCCTACGCCGCCCGGAAAGAGGGTGTCGCCGCTGAAGAGAATCGGCGCCCCTTCGAGTTTGAAACACATAGAGCCAGGTGTGTGTCCGGGAGTGTGGATGTTGTGGAGCCGAAGCTGGCCAACGGTGATGACCGAGTCGTCGGCAAGAATTTCGTCGTAGGCGGGCAGCATGGCTGCGTCCTGCGCAGTGACGTGCACGGAGTAGCCAGCGTCTCGTAGGGCGGGTACGGCCTGAATGTGGTCCCAGTGGCCGTGGGTTTCCAGCACCTCGCGAACCCCGAGGGTCTGACACAGCTCGAGGAGGAGGTCGTGCTCGTTGGCAGCGTCGATCAAGACGGCGTCGCCGCTCTGGCGGCAACGCAGGACATACACGTTGTTGTCCATGGAGCCCACCACCACCTGGTGGATTTCGGCCGCGGTGTCAGACCAAACGAGGGTGTTCATGGGTCAAGTCTGCCTCGTGGTCAGGTGGACGTCACCGTAAAACCCAAGGCCAAGGCCACGGGGATTTGGCGCGGATCGAAGGTGACGAAGGTGACGGGCCCGGGGAGCCGGTCCGCCGCAGCCAAATGGAGGGCATCGACGGTTCGGAGCGGGTGTTCGCGGGTGAGCTCCGTGGCCCGGTCGAGGCAGCGTTGGTCCAGCGGGACAACGTGGATGCGTTCCCAGTCGTCGCGCAGTGCCCGGCGTACGCGGTCTGAGTCCGTTGGCAAGTCGCAGACTCGGTCGACCATGCCCAGCGCCTCGGCCTGAGCGAGTGCCGATGCGCACCACACCGGATCATTGCTCATGGCTTCCACGATCACCGCCCGGTGGGGGCCGGACAGGTAGCGCCCGAGCAGCGCGGAGGTGTCCAGTGCGAGGGTCATGCGCCGCGTACCTCCCGGAGCGCGTGGTCCAGGCGGCGGCCCGTCCAGGAGTCCACCACGACATCGGGCGGGGGTCGGTCGCCTCGACGAGCCGGTTCGATCAAACCTCGGGCCACCAGATCGTCGATCGTCACCACGGCCGACGCCGGTTCGACCGGGCCGAGTTGGGCAACGGGTCGTCCGGCGATGGTGATCACCATGCGCTCGCCCATCCCCGCCCGCCGCACGAGCGATGTCAGGCGGCCCCGGAATTCGCGGATGCCGAGCCGCTCCCGGGTGGACGGTTGAGCCAGGCCAGCTGCGCCGGAGCGGGGGAGTGTGCGGGGTTCGGCGTTGCGGTGTTCCAGGCCGGACGGAAAATCGGTCATGAACAGAAGGTACACGTGTGTACGCACCCCAGGGTGCGCCCACCTTCGAACCCGTGTCACTCTTACCGGGTCACCCGACCACCGACCCACAGGGGATAGCCGTGAACTTCGCGTTCAACGAGGAGCAGGAAGAGCTCCGCAAGACCACCCGCAAGTTCCTGGAAGGCAAGTCCTCTGAGGCTGCGGTCCGCGAGCAGATGGACACCGAAGCCGGTTATGACGATGCCGTCTGGAAGCAGATGGGCGAGCAGATGGGCCTCCAGGGCCTGGTCATTCCCGAGGAGTTCGGCGGCTCGGGCTACGGCTATATCGAGCTCATCGTCATCCTCGAAGAAATGGGCCGCTCCCTGTTGTGCGCCCCGTTTTTCTCCACGGTCGTGCTGGCCGGCAACACCCTGATCCACTCCGGCGACGACCAGGCCAAGGCAGACCTCCTCCCCGGCATTGCCTCGGGCGAGACCATCGCCACGCTGGCCTTCACCGAGGCCAACGGCCGCTGGGACGAAGCCGGCATCACTGCTACCGCCGCCAAGGATGGCGATACGTGGAAGCTCAACGGTTCCAAGACCTACGTCATCGACGGACACACTGCCTCGCTGCTGATCGTGGCCGCTCGAACCGACGCTGGCGTGAGCCTCTTCGCCGTTGACGGCGAGGCCGTCGGAGTCACCCGCACCGCACTGTCCACCATGGACCAGACCCGCAAGCAAGCCAAGATCGACCTCGCCGATGTCTCGGGTCGCCTCATCGGCACGGACGGCGAAGGCTGGTCGGTCCTCGAGAAGGTGCTCGACCTGGCCGCAGTGGCCTTGGCCGCCGAGCAGGTTGGTGGGGCCCAGAAGTGCCTTGAAATGGCTGTCGAGTACGCCAAGGATCGCGTGCAGTTCGGTCGGCCCATCGGCTCGTTCCAGGCCATCAAGCACAAATGTGCAGACATGCTCCTTGAGGTCGAGTCGGCCAAGTCGGCTGCGTACTATGCCGGTTGGTGCGCCTCGGAACTCAACGATGAGCTGCCCTCGGTGGCGTCGCTGGCCAAGGCCTACTGCTCGGAGGCGTACTTCCACGCTGCAGCCGAGAACATCCAGATCCACGGTGGCATTGGCTTCACCTGGGAGCACCCGGCGCATCTGTACTTCAAGCGGGCCAAGTCGTCGGAGCTCCTTTTCGGCGACCCCACGTACCACCGTGAGCTGCTGGCCCAGCGCATCGGAATCTGATCCCTGGCCCCTTTGGGGGTCATCTTGAAACGGCCCATCGCTTCACCGCGGTGGGCCGTTTCGCGTCTGGGTGTTTCCAGCTGGGGATTGCGGCCCCTATCCTTCTCTGGCGCCCAGCGGACCAAGGGGGCGCAAGGAACCCTTGAGAGACCACGTCATGGTGCTGATGAAACCAGCAATGCATCACCGTTCTGTTTCCTCGCGCCGTACCGCCGCTCGCTCCCGTTGGCTTGTGTCGACCGCAACGCTCACGCTGCTCGCCACCGTGCTTGCGTCGCCAGCGTCAGCTCAGGATCGATCTGGGCCAGCGCCTCACCGCGAGTCCGGTCAGGCGCGGGCCGAACGAATCTTGGCTGACACCTTGGCGCTGGCTCCGACGAACGTGCCCGCCTCGCCCGATGATCGCTTCGTAGATGTGGTCGTCGCCCGAAAGATGTCTCAGGACACCGCGGTCACGCTCCTACTGGCCGCAGACCTCTCCACCGTGGCCACGACCAAGGCGTTCCAAGCGGCACTGGTAGTAGTCAAAATGCGGGCGCAGGCCAAGGTGGCAACGGAGGTGCGCGACACCTCGCGGGTGCGCCTCACCGATGAACGCAACCGTCTCTCTGATCTCACCGTCCGCGCCTATGTCACCGGTGGCGACGTTGCTGGTGACCACCTGGCCGCCCTGGTCAACGGCGACACCACGGACCCGGCGACGGGCCGGAAGGTCATCTTTGAGCAGGTCCTGACCCGTCAAGAAGAGGTGACCGAACAAGCGCGCCAGACCCTGATCCGTGATCGCAAGGCCCTCGTGGTGGCCCGCCTGTATCTCTCGCGCTCCAAGAAGGCCTCGGCCGAGCGCACGGCCACGGCTACCCGCCGGGCGGCGGAGCGGGCTACGGCAACGTCGAACCGCAACCGAGCCCTCGCCGACCTGGCCTCGGCCACAGCCCGCTTGCGGTCGGGCCGCGTGACCGCGCTGGTGCCGGAGGGAGTGGCCATCATCGGTCTGCCCCGCCTCAATGCAGAGGACCTGGCCGGCTGGTTTGCCGCCAGCCCCTACTCGCCCCGGGTGAGCACGCCAATGGGCGACTACGCCAAGTGGTTCATCGAAGAAGGCGCGGCGGAAGGTATCCGTGGAGACATTGCCTTCGCCCAGGCCGTTCTCGAAACCGGGGGCTTCTCCAACAACGATTCGGTTGCCGCCAACAACTTTTCGGGAATCGGCCATTGCGACGCCTGCCCGTCGGGCTGGAAGTTTGCTTCGCCAAAACTGGGCGTGCGGGCCCAGATTCAGCTGCTCAAGTCCTATGCGGTCCGCAAACCTACCTATGTTTTGCCGCTGGTGGACCGTCGGCTCCGCGGGCCCGCTGGTTGTTGCGAAACCTGGGGCGATCTCACCACGGTGTGGGCCACCGACCCTGGCTACGGCCCCAAGGTGATGCTGTTGTATACGTCGATGGTCCAGTTCGCGCTTGGGCGTCGAGCCGCCGGGCAAGGTTTCGACGACGTCGCGATTGCGGTCCCAACCCAATAGGCAGGTGCCGCCCGCTGGGGAGGCACCAGTAGGTTGGCGGGGTGGAGTGGTTGTTCGCCCTGATCGGGCTCATCGTCATCGTTGTGATCGGGCTGTTGGTTGTGGGCCGGGAGACGGCGCGCCTCGCACGATCAGCGAGGCCCGCGGTGTTCGAACTCACCGAAGCAACCGAGTTCATCGCCGATCGCTTGCCACCAGAGACTCAGGCCCGGGTCTCTCACGACGATGTGCGGTGGGTCCTGCTAGCCGATGCAGACCTGTTGGAAGAGGCCACCGCAGACCCCAACGACCGCAAATATCCGTGGAGTCGCCGGGCACGGGTGGTGGCGGGTCGACCAATCCCGGTCCGCAACGATGCCGGCGAGATCACTGATCCCGACGACGGGGGCCCCGCCGATCCGTTCGGGCAGGTGGTGGACGAAGACGTAGCTGTGGCCCGCATTCTCGGGGTGGCGGAGGCGGCGGGGCGTGACTTGGCTGACGAAGACATTGTCGCCGTGCTCGATGCCCGGCTGGTCTACCTCGAGAAGATCGGTGCCGTTGGCGGCGCTGCCAGCGACCCCGCCCGGGAGGCCTGAGCACGGTCGTGGTTCCTGCCGCGGCCGGGTGTCGCGTACGTTGTTCACCATGGAGCGTCCCACCCGGTTTGAGCACAACCGCTATGTCGGCGACAAGCGCACGCAGGTTGTCTATGACCTTGACACCGTCCCCGAGTCCATCATGGACGAGCTCATTGAGGCCCGTACCTACTTGAGTTTCGGCCCGGACACGCTGGTTGAAGCCAGCAACCGCGGCTATAAGCCCCACAGCAGTTGCGCTCCTGTCGCTGACAAGGGCTGAGCACACGGCCTGATGGACGTCGAGATCACGTCGGGCCGGTTCCGGCTGGCGGCGTATGTGGCCAACCCCCCGGTGACCGCGGTGCAATCACCGGTCCTGGTGCTCTGCCACGGCTACCCGTCCGGGGCCCTTGGCGCCGAGGCAACGGGGCGTTCCTTCCCGGCACTGGCCGACCGCATCGCGAACGAGGGGTGGCGGGTGATCACGTTCACGTTCCGGGGCTGCGGCGCATCTACCGGAGATTTCTCCCTCGGCGGCTGGCTCAATGATCTCCTAGCGGTCATCGATAGCGCGGCCTCGTTCGGCGAGAACCGAGGGGTCTGGCTGGCGGGGTTCGGTACCGGTGGTGGTCTGTGTATTTCTGCCGCCGCGCAGCGTTCGCAGGTGATGGGCGTGGCCGTGCTCGGCGCCCCGGCAGATTACAACGACTGGTCCAAGCACCCGCGGCGTTTACTCCAGCACGCCCGAGAGATTGGGGCGATAACTGACCCGGCGTTTCCGTCTGCCTTGGATCAGTGGACCCGCCAACTCCGAGATATACGACCGGTGGACGATGCCGCCCTCGTTGCCCCGCGATCGTTGTTGGTGATGCACGGGTCAGACGATGAGTCCGTGCCCTCGTTCGACGCCCGTGTTCTCTGTGATTCCCACGGCGCCGCCGAATTGCGAATTATTTCCGGCGCCGCCCACGACCTCCGACATGACCCTCGTGCCGTGGCCATTCTGTTGGGCTGGCTGGACCGCCAACGCCACGGATCACCAACTATCTCTGCTTCGTCCTAAAGGCCGGGACCCAATGTGCCGACCCCAGGTAGGCGACGGTGGTGGCTAGCGTTAGCATTTCATTTGACGACGTTGGAGGTGTCACCAGGTGCTCGACTCGCAGGACCCGGTGCTGGCCGAGGTCGATGACGATGTACCCCACTCACTCATGGGGGAACTGCGGGAACTTGGCCTGGTCGGCCAGATGTGGACCATCACTGTTGTGGTGTTCTGCGTCGCTCGGGCAGTCGTGGTGTGGCCGGTGCTCCAGGAGCACAACGTCAACCCCTGGTGGTTCTTGGCCATAGACGTGGGTACATCACCCACCTATGGCATCGGCCAGGCCATGGGCGTCAAGCTCATGCGGGATGATCGTCGCCCCATGAGAGATGCCCTGCCGTGGATTGCCGTCCTGATGGTGTCGTTCGTTGCCCCCTACGGGTATTTGCTGGCGTCTGCCGGGAAGTTGCCGGGCTACGTCATTGTCGGCGTGGTTGCCTGGATGGTCCTCTTTGGTGCTTTGGCCGCGGTTCGGATGGCCCGCGAGGTCCGTGACTGTCCCGCTGGAACCTGACATCACCGTGAGCGATCTGTTCGACGATTATGACGCGGGTTCGATCGGGTCCGAGATACGTACCGGGCTGTGCACGACACGCTGGAACCCCAAACCACCGCGGACCCGGCATCTCGGGCAGACGGGCTGAGCCGGGCGTACCGCGATCGTGGGGTCACCTTTGCATTGTCGGGCCAGGAGCGCCCGTTCCCGCTGGACCTCGTGCCGCGGGTGCTGTCGTCGGAAGAGTGGCGGCGGTTGGAGGCCGGGATCCGTCAGCGGGTGTTGGCTCTCGAAGCCTTCCTGGCCGATGTCTACGGCCCTGGCGAGGTTTTCGAGGACGGTGTCGTGCCCCGCAAATTGGTGCATTCGTCCCCGCATTTCCACCGGCAGGTCCACGGCCTCGAGCCCGCGGGCGGCGTTCGCATTCACGTGTCCGAGGTCGACGTCCTTCGTGACGATCACGGCGAATTCCGAGTATTGGAATGCGCACCACGGCCGCAGAAGTGTTGGCCACCGGCGCCGGTGTTTGTCAGGACTTTGCTCACCTCAGCCTCGTGGCCGAACGCCATGTGCGGGTGGCCGCCGGCCGCGACTACACCGATGTGTCGCCGTTCCGAGGCATCTACGCAGGCCTTACCACGCAGCACCTCGACGTGACCGTCGAGCTGATTCGCAAGGCCTGAGCGCCAGCTACAGGGAGAATTCGGCCTTGGACTTCTTGGCTGCCTTCTGAGCCTTCTTCCACGCCCGGACCTCGGCGAAGCGTTCGCGGCTGTCGACATCGGCGGCGGAGCGGGGCTGGCCATCGCTGAACGCACCGGCCGCCTGCTCCCAACCCTCGGGCTTCTTGCCGAACCGCTTGGCCAGGAGGGCAACGAAGATCTTGGACTTCTCTTCGCCGAACCCGGGCAGCGCGCTGACTCGGGCGTATAGCTGATCGCCGTCCTTCACCCGCCGCCAGAGGTTGGCGGGGTCGCCGCCATACTTCGCGACGATGTGCGTGCACACTGCGTGGGCTCGGCGGCCCATGGCTGCGGGGTAACGGTGCAGAGCCGGCCTCTCGCAGAACACGATCACCAAATCCTCGGGGTCCATGGCGGCGATGTCGGTGGCATTGAACCGCTCGCCCAAGCGTTGGCTCAGGGTGAACGGTGCTCGGAACGCCCATTCCATGGGGACCTGCTGGTCCAGCAACATGCCCAGCACCAACGCCAGCGGGTCTGCCACTAGGAACGCGTTGGCGTCGTCGTCGTTGGTGATCGGGAAGGAGACCTTTGCTGCCATGCCTTGAGGGTATCTGCTGCGTGGGAGGGCAAATAGAAGCATGGAAATCACTACAATAAGCCCTAAAAGTGCCTTAATGCGTGGTTTCCAAGGCTAATTGATGGGATAAAGATGGCAAGAGCGACGAAGATAGTCTACAATTCAGGACATGAGTGAGCGGGAGGTACGTCGCCTCGAGGCCGATTTCGGTGGGCGCGTTCGGCGCGTTCGCATCGCCAATGGCGTGTCCCAGGAAGAACTCGCCCGCAAGGCCAACGTGTCCCGCACGGCAGTGGGCAACCTAGAGACGGGCGCAGGGTCGAGCCTGTCGACCGTCGTGAAGGTGCTGCGCGCCCTCGATCGCGGCGAGTGGCTGCTCACCCTCACGGCCCCGGCGGAGACGTTCAACCCGCTGGACCTCTTGGGCAGAGACCGTGGTGGCCAGCCAAAGGGCCCGCCGCGGGTCAAGCGTTCCCGTGTATGAGCCCGTCGGCGTCGTGGAGGTCCTCCTGTGGGGCCAAAGGCTCGGCGCGGTGGCCCTCAACCCGAGTTCCGGTTGGTACGCATTCGCTTTCGACCCGGACTGGGTGGCCAGCGAGATCGAGGTCGCGCCGCTCCATATGGCACTTCGGGGCGAGCCGTATGAGTTTCCTGGCCTGAACCCGGCCACCTTCCAACGGCTTCCACCCTTGCTGGCTGACGCACTGCCGGACACCTTCGGCAACGCGTTGGTCAACGCGTGGATGGCTCAGCAGGGCGTCGCCTCAGGTTCGATTACCCCCCTTGATCGGCTGGCCTACGCCGCGGATCGGGCCATGGGGGCTCTTGAGTTTCGCCCGCCCGCCCGACCCGACGACGGCACCCAACCCACCGCCGTTGCGCTCGCAGATCTCGTGGAGGTGGCCCGTTCCAGTGTTCGTGGGGAACTGGCCACCGATGAGGCAGCAAAAGCTGCGCTGCAACAGCTGATCCACGTCGGCACCAGTGCCGGTGGGGCCCGCCCGAAAGCCGTTGTTGCCTTCAACCCAGCAACCAGTCAGGTCCGCACCTCTCACGGGGACATCCCCAAGGGGTTCGAGCACTGGCTTATCAAGCTCGATGGCGTGACCTCCATGGGTCTTGATGGGCACGGCAGCGACCTTGGCGCCTCGGCCCCGTATGGGCGGATCGAGTTCGCCTACTCCCTGATGGCCGTTGCCTCCGGGATCACGATGGCGCCCTGCCAGCTCCTTGCCGAAGGGCCACGCCGTCACTTCATGACCCAGCGCTTCGATCGGGGCCCCGGTAACCAGCGCCATCACGTGATCTCGTTGTGTGCGCTCGCCCACCTGGACTTCAACATGCTGGCCACCCACAGCTACGACCAGTATCTGCAGACCGTCACCGCTCTGGGGCTCGACGACGGGGCTCGCGCCGAGGCGTACCGGCGAATGGTCTTCAACGTCGCCGGCGTGAACCGGGACGACCACACGAAAAA
This sequence comes from Aquihabitans sp., assembly GCA_025353965.1. Taxonomy (GTDB): domain Bacteria; phylum Actinomycetota; class Acidimicrobiia; order Acidimicrobiales; family Iamiaceae; genus Aquihabitans. Next base: position 3,338 of record JANXNS010000029.1, on the reverse strand, counting down.
CTTTTCGTTTCTTCGCCAGCAAGGTGGGCCGTGGCAGCTGTCGCCTGCGTTCGACGTCACCCACGCGTACCGGGCCGACAGCACCTGGACCTCCAAGCACCTGATGGCGGTCAATGGAAACTACGACGCCATCACGATCGCCGATCTTCACGCGGTCGGCGATCGCCATGATGTGCCCGGCTACCGCTCGATCGTGCGTGATGTTTTCGCCGTCTTGGACGAGTGGCCGAGCTTCGCAGCCGACGCGGAAGTGCCCGCAGACGTCGTCGACGCCATTGCCGTCGATCTCACTGCGTTCCGCCCTGCTTGATCTAGCCGTGCCAGGGCACGATGGCGTCGGGGTCTAGGTCATGGTGGGCAATCGCTTTGGCGACCACCCCTGCGTCGATCTTGCCGTCGGCCGCCAGGGAGGCGAGGACCGCCACCACCACATGGGGGGCATCGGTCTCGAAATAGCGGCGCAATGCCTCACGGGTGTCGGACCGGCCGAAGCCGTCGGTTCCGAGCGAGGTGTAGCGGCGCTTCTCCGGGATCCAGCGCGAGATCTGGTCGGGTACCGAACGCATGAAATCGGTGACGGCCACGATGGGCCCAGCGGACCCCTCCAGTAGCTCCGTGACACGGGGCGCTCGAACCGGTTCGCCTGGGTGCAGGCGGTTCCACCGCTCAGCCGCCATGGCGTCTTCTCGCAGCTTCTTGTACGACGTTGCACTCCAGAGCTCTGCGCCCACGCCCCAGCGCTCGGCCAACTCGGCCTGGGCGTCGCGGGCGGCGCCTTGGGCCGAACCAGAGAACAATAGTGTGGCTTGGTGGGCGTGCGTCCCCTCAGGAGCGGGTTGCCAGCGGTACAAGCCCTCGAGAATGCCCTCGGCCACGTTGGGGTCCATGGGCGGCATCACATAGTTCTCGTTGTAGAGCGTGAGGTAATAAAAGACGTCCTCGGGGTCCTCGCCGTACATGCGATCAATGCCGCGACGGATGATCTCCGCGGTCTCGTAGGCAAACGCCGGGTCGTAGGCCTCGCAGGTGGGCACGGTAGAGGCCAGTACCAAGCTGTGGCCGTCTTGATGTTGGAGGCCCTCGCCCGTGAGCGTCGTGCGCCCTGCTGTTGCCCCGAGCAAGAAGCCACGGGCCCGGGCATCGGCAGCCGCCCAGATGAGGTCTCCGACTCGTTGAAATCCGAACATGGAATAGAAGATGAAGAACGGCACCATGGGCACACCGCGGGTGGCATAGGAGGTTGCGGCTGCGGTCCAGGAGGCCAACGCCCCGGCCTCGGTGATGCCCTCTTCGAGCAGCTGCCCGGTGATCGACTCCTTGTAGGAGAGCAGGAGCTTGTAGTCGACCGGCTCGTATTTTTGACCCTGGGCGGCGTAGATGCCGAACTCCTTGAACAGCGAGTCCATGCCGAAGGTCCGACCTTCATCGGGAATGATCGGCACTACCCGCGGGCCAAAGTTTTTGTCCCGAGCGAAGGCCCGGATCAGGCGGGTGAAGGCGGTCGTGGTGGAGGCCGCCTTCTGGCCGGATCCGCCGCGGAACTCGTCGAACACGTTGTCGGCAGGCAGGGTCAGTGCCCGGTTGTTGTGAACGACCCGCTTGGGTAGCGAGCCACCAAGTTTCTGGCGCTGACCCATGAGGTAGCTGTGTAGCGGGGTGCCATTGGGCGGTCGGTAGTACGGCGCCTCGGCGCCATCGGCCAGCGCGTACTCCGGGATCTCGTCCTCCAAGTGAAGGCGGGTCCGCAGCACGCGTAATTGCTCGTTCGACATTTTCTTGATCTGGTGGGTGGCGTTGCGGCCTTCCACTTCGGTGCCGAGCGTCCATCCCTTGACCGTCTTGGCCAGGATGACGGTGGGCTTTCCCCGTTGCTCGGTTGCGGCCTTGTAGGCGGCATAGAGCTTTTGATAGTCGTGCCCGCCGCGGGGGAGCCATTGCAGTTCATCGTCGGAGAGGTGTTCGACCATTTTGCGCAGCCGTGGGTCAGGGCCAAAGAAGTGCTCACGGATGTAGGCCCCGTCCTCCACGGTGTACCGCTGAAATTCGCCGTCCACGGTGTCGTTCATTTTCTTCAGCAGCACACCATCACGGTCGTTCTTCAGAAGGTCGTCCCAGGCCGATCCCCAAATGACCTTGATCACGTTCCAGCCCGAGCCGCGGAAGACGGCCTCGAGTTCCTGAATGATTTTGCCGTTGCCACGTACCGGGCCGTCCAGGCGCTGGAGGTTGCAGTTGACCACCCAGGTGAGGTTGTCCAGACCCTCCCGGCCAGCCAGGGAAATGGCCCCCAGGGTTTCTGGTTCGTCGGTCTCACCGTCGCCTACGAACGCCCAGACCCGGCTTTGGGACGTGTCATCGAGCTGGCGGTGATGGAGGTACCGGTTGAAACGGGCGTGATAGAGCGAGTTGATCGGTCCGAGGCCCATGGAGACCGTGGGATACTCCCAGAACTCGGGCATGAGCCGCGGGTGGGGATAACTGGAAAGTCCTTCGCCGTTGATCTCCCGGCGGAACCCGTCGAGCTGACCTTCTGTGAGCCGACCTTCGAGGTAGGCCCGAGCGTAAATACCGGGAGCGGCATGGCCCTGGATGTAGATGGCGTCACCCGCCGACCCGTTGTCCTTGCCCCGCCAAAAATGGTTGAAGCCCACCTCGTAGAGCGACGCCGATGAGGCAAAGGTGGCCAGGTGGCCGCCGATCCCGTCGGCCGCCTTGTTGGCCTTGACCACCATGACCGCGGCGTTCCAGCGGATGTAGGCCCGGATCCGCTGTTCCAGAGCAAAGTCCCCGGGGAACCAGTACAGAGCTTGCTCGTCAACCAGACCGATGGTGTTGACGTAGGGCGTGCGGGTCGGCGTCGGTACCCCGAGCCCGAGCTCGTTGCTGCGGGCCATGAGACGTTGCATGAGGTACTCGGCGCGGGGGCCGCCTCGGCGCGAGGCGACGGCATCGAGCGACTCCAGCCATTCCCGCGTCTCGCCCGGGTCGGCGTCGTACAACTGGTCAACGAAGTCGTCGTCGATACTCATGACTGCCATCGTGGCCCAGCCGCCCGCCGTTCGCACCGTTACCGCGCGGTCACTTCCCGACCCTGCCACACTGGCCACCATGGCTGGTGATGAGGCAATCCGGGTGTACACCGATGGGGCGTGTAGCGGGAACCCCGGGCCCGGTGGATGGGCGTGGGCTTCGTCACGGAGCCATTGCGGTAGTGGCGGCGAGCCTGCCACCACGAACAACAGAATGGAACTCACCGCGGTGCTGCGGGCGATCGAAGACAATCCAGATCGGCCACTCCACTTGGTTATGGATTCCACCTACGTCAAGGATGGCCTCCA